>JAJHQN010000015.1 GCA_020833325.1 Desulfurococcaceae archaeon
CTAGCAACCCTGTTAGCATAGCATTCCAACACAACAGTCCTACGAAGCACTTTGAACAACTGATTCAAAAAGCACACCTCAAACCCATAGCTAACAATCTAAAACCAGAACATATCTTGAGCTCCAAAGCCTAAATACTCGCACACTATTTAATTATAAAACTGCAACAACCTCCCACATAGGCCCCTCCGAGAGCTCTTGGATCCTACAGGGTGTTTGGAGTAAAGTTAACCTCCCCCTGGATTTAAGTATGTCAACTTGAGAACTGCTACCCACAAGTCTAGAACTACTGTTCTAGTTAGAGTCTTTGACGGCTCACCCAACACGTTATACCATGTATCTACAGCTACCTACAGCTATTTAAATCTACCGTCAGCTCTGTAACAGCCTGTCCACGATCGGGTCAATATGTTTTAGTTAGGAGAAGTATCCCTGGGGGCAAAGACCTCCTAGGCATCTCATCGCTCAATCATCTAAGGTAACCCTTAAATCTCTTCACCTCCGCCTTGAAAGAGCGAGGCTTTCAATTGTAAATGGGAGTGCTGTTGAAGGATAAATCTTTCCCCTTTTATTTAGTACAACACTAAGAAAGGATTTAATACTCTATCCGTATTAACTATGTATATACGGTGCATCTATGTGAGCGAGGTTTTCACTATTAGGATTCCAAGAGAGGTTAAGGAGAAGATGAGAAGGTATAAGCATATAAACTGGAGCGAGATTGCTAGAAGTGCTATTCTTAATAAGTTGAAGGAAGTTGAAGAGGTGGAAAAGAGGTTGAAAGCCGCTGAGACAATGGATAGGATTAGAGAGGAGATGCTAAAGAACTATGGGGCGTCCGATTATGATTCAGCTGAGGTGATTAGATACTGGAGAAGTATAAGGAGATAGCTGTAGATGCTAGTGTGGTTGCTAAATGGTTTGCAGCTGAGAGAGGATTTGAGAAGGCATTGAAACTTAGAGACATGCACCTGATGGGCCTAGCTAGACTGGTAGCTCCCAACCTAATCTTATACGAGGTGGCCAATGCATTAAGATTCCATAGAATTTATAGGTTCTCCGCAGGCCATATAGTGGAATCCATCAAGAGCCTGGTGGATTTAGGAATAGTAGATGAGCCAGACCCGGAGATATGGCGTACAGCTGTGGAGCTCTCATACAGAACAGGTATAAGCGTCTACGATGCTATATATGCAGCCTTAGCTATCACCAGGAAAGCTCTATTGGTGACAAGTGATGAAGAGCTATATAACAGGTTGAAGAGCGAAGTGAGCGTAGCCCTTCTAAGGGAAGTAGAGTAAATAGTGTTATTTAATGAGTTAAACAGTTATTAAAATCCTATAGGAAACTAGCGGATCTCCATAACTTTAGCTACATATCCAAATATTCTGAATGCCTTTGAAGCATTGGTCTTGAATGCCATGGGAAACCTCGTTGTTTTGCTGTGCTGGTGGTACAGAATATTGATGTCGGGCAGGAGTGTCTAGGTGCTCTCTAAAATTCCTCCTTTAGATTATATGAAGGTATATGGGTTACCCTTCTTGATTTCAGCGTGACGTCAGTATGCAGTCTGGGCATGGTGGTTCATGTTTAACCCTTATTATACCTTGCTTCCTTTTCCTGCTCTCCCTTGTTACCATGTTGTAACCCTTATTGGTTGGGTTGGTTTAAGATTTAAATTTTCTCTGTTCTCACATGTTCTACGGTGTTTTGGCTTTGTGGTTTGGTGGTAGGCCTGAGGAGATGGTTAGGGTTTTGAGGAGGCTTGGTGTTTCTATTGAGGAGGTTAACGCTGTTAAGGTTACTGTTGAGCTTGGAGATGGGACTCTTATGGTTGTGGAGCCTCCTGAGGCGGTTCTCCTCGTTAAATCTAGGGATCAGCCTCCTGTTTTCATGGTTGTTGGCTCTCATAGGGTTGAGAGGCCTCGGGGGTCTGAGGTTAGGTTTAGTGAGGATGATGTAAGGTTTGTTGCTGAGAGGGCTGGCGTTAGCTTGGAGGAAGCTAGGAAGGCTTTGGAGGAGTCTGGTGGTGATATAGCTGCTGCTATTCTTAAGCTAGGTGAGAGGAGCTCCTAGAGGATGTTCTTAGTAGGCTTTTGAGCTCTTCAACGTCTCTAGCTAGACTTAGGATCAGCGGGATATTATCCCTCCTAGCTATCTCTACGGCTAGCGCGTCAACCTTATCCCTTGGACCGTGTATCACGACAACGCTAGGTTTAACAGGGGATACCCTAACGGCTACCATTGGGCTTCTACCAGCCTGCACTTTAGTGAAAATTATAGCCCTCTCAGGCGTCATACCGAAGAGTACAGAGTACTGTATCCCGCTAAGGGTTAAGATGGTCTTAATACTATCCACCATCGTGTACCCGTAGACAAGCCTATCACTCCTAACCTCAGGAGTTAACAGAACACCCTTAACAACCTCAACAAACTCATCCAAGCTCAGAGGCCTGGAGAACTCCATCATATCAAGTACAACACCAGGAATCATACCAAGACTAGCGGCCATAGAGGAAACCCTCCTCCAACCCTTAAGCTTATCAGACTCAAGAAGCGCGGCAACATACCTTTGAACAAACCTAACACCAGGAACCCTCCTCCCCTTCTCATAATCACTTATAACACTAGGCGAAATCCTCATAAACCTAGCTATGTCAGCCTGGCTAACCTCAAAATACTCCCTCCACTTCCTAAGCGTAGAAGGAGGATCATCGCTAAACACAATATCACCAGCAATCCTCTTAGCAATCAAAAGAACAACATAATCGTCAAAAGACACCTAAAACCACCAAAAACCCTAGAGAACCTAGGGAGTATTAAAGGTTAACTTAAAAACTCAAGGTATTTCAACTAGTAAAACCTGCTCTAGCTAGCTATCCTTACTTATTACATTAGTTTAAAAAGTATATTGTTTCAGTTCAGTTTAGAAGGTTATCCTAAGCTTACCCCCACTTCTAAGAGCATCCTGATTCCTTATCCATCTCATCATAAACTGTCTATAGCACTCCTTACCGCAGAAAACCCATGGAGAGCTGTTGACACAACATGTTTTAACTATTATGGTTGAATCCCTCCTTAGTATCCTACCACAGTTAGTGCATCTAAGTACTGTGACTATCTCACTCTTTAGCTGGAATGGCAACCTTCTCACCCCTCAAATCCTCTGCTATAACTTGGGCCGCTCTTCTCCCACTCAGTAGCATGCCACCGAATATAGGGCCCATCCTTGGCAGACCATAAACCGTACATGCTGCTATCCCAGTGACATAGAGGCCTGGAGCTACCCTACCCGCATGTTCTACGACTAGCTTCTCTGAGAGCTCCGAGTATCCTGATTTCTCACCTTGAATAACTATGCCTAGCTCCGGTACCTTCCTAGCAGCGACCGATATTACCTCTGCATCGTGACCTGTCGCATCTACAACGGCTTTAGCCTCTGTATACAAGGGGTCGACGTGCATCCCGCTCATCTGTATCGGGGTCCAAATCCAGAGTATACCAGTTACCCTAGGAGGGTCTAGCTTGTATATAACATCGTCAACGTGAGCTCCTAGCAGGATCTTAGCCCCAGCATCTACGGCTTTAGAAGCTAGCTTAGCTATGAGGACGCTAGGATCAACAACGTAAACCCCGAACTCCGTCCCCTCATATCTAACCCCAAGCTCCTCTAGAATGGGGAGTGACTCCTCCTGAAAGGCTATTCTAGGTAGCATGTTCCCACCAGGCCCTATACCACCACCAAACGAGAACCTACGCTCGAAGACAACAACCTTAAACTTCTCCTTAGCTAGATAGTATGCAGCTGTTAAGCCTGAAGGCCCTGCACCCACAATGGCTACATCGACCTCGGATAGCTCCTCCAAATCTCTGAGAGCAGCTCTTATAATAGCTCTCCCAATATAAGATTCCCTTAACATAATCTAGCACCATACTTCCACTAGCTTGAAAGATAGTAATATATTTCTATATAACCTGGTTTTAACACCCTGTTTGTTGCGCGTAAAGGTTTATTAGGTAACTTTAAATCATGGTAATATGGGGTAGGGTCGGTGGGCCCGTAGTCTAGCCTGGCTAGGATGCGGGGTACGCGCCGAGAATCCTGTAGGCCGCCCGACTCGGGTCCCCGTGGTCCCGGGTTCGAATCCCGGCGGGCCCACCAATTTATTAGATTCCCTAGCTAATCTTTATCCTGTGGAGGGCTGTCTTGAGCGTCTCTGATATCCTGGGTTTTATGGAGAGACTTCTGTTGAGGAGCCCCGGTGATTTGAGGAGGGCAGTTTATGAGGGGTTTAGGAGGGCTTATGAGAGGGGTGATTTAACCATGTTATACCACTATATATCGTTTCTAGCGAGAGACTACTATGGTGTTGATCTTCCTTATGAATTCGACTACTATTATAAAAGTTACCCTAAGGCTACTATTAGAGTTCAACTACCTAAACCTCTTGAGAGAGCGGGTGTCGACGTACTGGAGGCTATTAGATCTAGGAGGAGTAGGAGGAGGTATTCTGGTAAGCCCCTAACACTGGTAGAGGTATCAACACTACTCTACCACACCATAGGGGTTACGGGGAGGGCTTGGTGGGGTGGGCCTAAAAGAGTGTATCCTAGCGCTGGAAGCCTCCAACCTGTAGAAGCATACCTTGTTGCCTCTAAGGTTGAAAACCTAAACCCCGGGCTTTACCACTACAACCCTGGAGAGCACAGCTTAGAACTGCTCGTAGAAGGAGACTATAGCGGGGAGTTGGAGAGGATAGCATTAGATCAAAGCCATGTGGGGGAAGCGCCTGCTAACATAATACTAACCGTAGTCTATAGGAGGACTGCCTCAAAGTACGGGCTCAGAGCCTACAGGTACGCACACTTAGACGCTGGGTTCGCAGCACAAAACATATACCTGGTAGCTGAAGCCCTAAACCTAGCAACAGTAGCTGTAGGGGCTTTCTACGATAAGGAGCTCTGCAACCTACTAAGCGTGGACTGCGAAGAGGAGATACCAGTCCTTATATTCCCAGTTGGTAGGAGAACCTGAAGAGAAACTTTAAACACAAGAACCCCCCAATAAGATCTATACACATACACTTAACCCTCCCAGGCAGCCCACAAGGAGGGTGTTTAAAGGATGAGCTACGTGGAAATCTGGGATCCAAATGAAGTACTAAACCTAGCCTCTAAGGGAGCTTTGCTACTGGATGTAAGGGCTAATGCGGCCTACGATAAAGAGCATATCAGAGGTGCTATAAACATCCCCTTAGACGACCTAGACTCCCACCTAGAAAACCTACCTAAGGATAAGCCGGTGGTAGTTTACTGTGGTAGCGTTGACTGCACAATGTCTTATTTCGCTGCTAGAAAACTCGCAAGTAAAGGTTTTACAGTCTATAGATACACCCCAGGGCTCAAGGGATGGAAGGAAGCAGGCCTGCCAACTGAGGGTTTGAAGGGAAAAGCATAGAGGACTCTAGGATGTGAAATCCTCTCACACCCTACCGTTTCTAGGTTTTCCACATAGACATTATGGATAGTGGAACGGCTCTTCCCGTCTAAGTACGCTAAACACACGATAGACGGTTCTCAGCACTACTCCTAGATCCTTACTGTGGTAGCTTAACCCCTACTAGCTAGGGTTCCCGGGGAAAAGGTGGAGGGAGTTTTAAGGGTGGGGGAGCTGTTAGCTGTTAACTAATACTCCTCTTCCTCAACCATTGATACCGGTGGTTTTCTTACTGCCTCTATTAACGCTTTAATCTCTCTAATCGCCTTATCGGCCTCGCCTATCTCAACATGTGTAGCCTTACCCATTAAAGCGCCGATGTTTTTAGCTATATAGTCGTCTATTGGGGGTTGTACGTCTACCACCTGCCTTCTCAGTAGTAATGGTGTTGGCTCAAGCACTGCACCCCTTACCACTGCTTTATCCTCATCTAAGGGTGTTAGTAGGAATGCCCCTACGTCCTTTCCAGCGAGTTTAAGGGAGTACACCAGGTCTCCCCCCTCTGTCTCGCCAATCCTCGCTACCTCGAATTGAACTACTCTAACCGCAAGCTCTGCAGCCATAGCTTTGACCTCTGATAGGACCCTTGCCACCTCATCATCTGGAACTCTTCTCCACACTCTTACATCTAGCTTATCATAATCCCATACCACCCGGCCTTCCTCGACTCGATACTCTATGTTTATCATAACGACATCCCCCTTATCAGTTCTAAGCTTGTTAACAAAAATCTCGTATAAGACCCTGTTAAGCTCCCCACTAGCCCTAGCAACCTCCTGGGGTGTTAGAGTACCACTTTTAACTAGATCACGTGTCTGGGCGAAGAGGGTTCTCCTAATCTTATCAGCATAAGCACCAGCTATAACATAACCGGATCTTAGGACCGCCACAACACTTCACCCTACAGTTAAATATAGTGTTAGGAGAGGTATTTATAAATCTGTGAAGCCCTAAGCCCTGAGACTATGACCTCAAGCGGCTCCAGAACACCATCCCATAAAGGGTTCAACCTCGACACCGTGAAATCCGCGTTATAACCCTTCTCTAAAACACCACTACCAGCAAGACCTCCTCCGGAAGCCTCCGCTGCTAACTTAGTATATGATATTAGAGCTTCCCTTATACTCAGAGCCTCCTCCTTCGAGCAAGCGGGCTGCCTGCACATAGACATTGCAGCCTTTATAGTCTCATTAGGGTCTAAAGGCTCTACAGGTGCATCGCTCGATAACGCTACCTTAACCCCTCTATCCACCATGCTCTTAAATCTATAGACTGCCTTAATCCTAGGACCTAGCCTTCTATCAACCCACCAATCACTAACTCTAAACCTAGGCTGGACTACAACGTATGTTGAGAGCTCCTTCAAAGCTTCAATCTGCTCATCCCACGCTAAGCTAGCATGCTCAACCCTAAACCCTCTAACACCTGTAGCCTTGGCGGCCTCTAAGACCTCGTCGAGAGCCCCATCCCCTATAGCGTGGACAGCGAGCCTCAAACCCCTCCTACTCGTCTCAACCATAGCTTCTCCGATGACCCTTCTATCCGCTAATAATATCCCCCTAGTACCCGGCTCATCACTATACGGTTCCCTTAGATATGCTGTCCTAGCACCGAGACTGCCATCTGAGTATAGCTTGAACCCGGCAATCTCAACCCACCCTCTAACACCGCCCTTCACATAATCCCTCCTAGCGTAGTCAGGATAGCATGAGATCTTAGCTGGTAGAGCTTTAGCTTCAAAGGCTAAATTCTCTAAGGCCCCGAGCTCGCCCTCATTACATGACATGGATGAAGCCCCGGCAATGCCGTTTTCTGAGAGCTCCTTCAAGGCTTTCAACACAAGCTTTCTAATATCCACGTTCTCCAACAGTTTGCTAAGCACGTAGGCTACAGCATCCTCAAATACAACACCTGTGGGTACGCCGGCCTCCATAAGTGTGTAGTCTGGGTAGAGCTCCCAGGGTCTAGAGAGCTCCAAAGCTTTACTGTTAAGTACTGCTGCGTGACCGCAGATTCTCACTAACACCACCGGTACATCTTTCACTACATCATCTAAATCCCATCTAGTAGGCCATCTAGACTCTTCAAAAAGCTCTTGATCCCAACCTCTACCGTAGAGGAGAGGTGCTCTGGAACCCTTCAATCTCTCCTTGAGCTCTCTTATACCCCTCACACCTCTCAGATCGATACTCTCAGAGCTTAACCCCAAGCCTCTAATGTGGAGGTGCGCGTCCACTATGGAGGGTAGTATGTAGCCTTCAAACCTATACTCAACACCATAAGAGCCCGCAAACCTAGACCTAGGCCCGATTCCCGCTATAAGCCCCTCCTCTACGAGAACAGAGTCTCCCACCACATCACCTAGCTCGTTGACAACAGCCAGCCCTGTTATGAGAGTTGATTTCATATGAGGCTCACCTACTCCGTTCTAACCCTGATTACTCTCTGTGGTAGCGCTAGTTGTATGCCCTCCTTTGCTAGCTCATCTCTTATACTTGCTAGTAGCTCTGTCCAGACCTGGAAGAATCTTTGTTGTGGAACCCAGGCCCAGATGTTTAGTGTTACAGCCTCTACTGTTGCCTGAGCTACGAATATCATGGGCTGGGGTTCTGCTAGGACTAATGGGTGTCCGTCTAGAACTCTTTTCACAACCTCCACAGTCTTCTTTAGATCTACATCGTGTTGTAGTGGTATCTGGTACTCTAGCCTTCTAGCCTTTGTAGCCGATAGGTTTACTATTGTGCTCTTGAATACATCCTCGTTCGGTATCCTTATAAGCCTTCCATCGAAAGCTCTGAGTCTAGTACTGAAAACACTTATATCCTCTACTACGCCCATGTTAGCCCCTATGGACACAGCCTCCCCCACCTTGAAGGGTCTATCTATGTAGAGTAGTGTGCCTGATAGGAGGCTTGATACCGTTGTCTGAGCTGCGAAGCCCACAGCTATAGCTAGTAAGCCTCCCGCCACCAGGATACTACCTATATCAAGCCCCACTCGATTTAAGGCTAGGACGAAGCCTATGAAGAGTATGGATATGAATATGAGCCGCGATACGGGATTAACGATTTCTACCGAGAGCCTAGCTAAAGCCCGGGATCTGAAGTACCTACTAGCTAGGATAGCTATGAGTAGTGATCCCAGTAGTATGGCTACTGCCTCTAAAACATACCTATACCCCCCAATGTACCCCAGAAGCTCCTCCAAAACCACCTTTAATACCCCCATATCATCTTAAACTCTCTCCTCCCAAAAACGTAGTCTATGGAGCGTGTATCACCTTTAACTACATCAGGCGACTCCTCGAAATCCGCTGAAACAGGCTCGGGATCAGAGTATATCGATGCTACGCTCCTAGACTCTAAGACCATGCTTATACTGTTCAACACTGTAATCCAAGTCCCAGGCTTGTAGAACACTTTAACACCGCCTAGCGGTATTACAATGTTACTGACGCTTGCCACACCTCCCATCTCGTTAACCACCCTAACGCTAACCCTAGCTAAGCCAGGGCCCTGGGGCTTCTCTAAGTCAACCCTGTAGAACCTGCATAGAACACCTTGAGTTGGAGGCCCGTAGAGGGCTAGCTTGTAGGGTATGCTACTCTCCGGGAAGGAGTCTACGATGTTGTAGGATCCGCCTCCACCATATGCTACAACACCGTAGTCTATGGGTGCGGTTACCTCCACGACTATCCTATCATTAGAATCCACAACCACTGGCGTGCTGAGCTTTAGGTAAATACATTCAACTATACCGGAAGCGGGGCCGCTCACAGGTTCTAAGGGTACGAGGCTTAGAGTTAGAGATTCTGAGAGTTTCGCAGATAGAATTAAACTATCTTTATCGTTAAACCTGGAGTATGTAAGCCCCTCAGGTGACCTGGTAACCCTCAGTCTATTCCCTGATACCATGTAGTCACCATCGCTTAGAGGGCCGAAAACCACCCCTAGACCCCATGTGAGTTTAATACTTGGAAACTTAAGCTTTAAATTAGAACGATAACGTGTGGTGTGCGAGGAGTTGATTGAGATAGGGGTGATTAAGAAATCGAGAGATGGTTTAGGGTGCTTTAATTGTGCTAACTGGCTTCCACATGCCCACTACCCTTTCGCTGGCTACTGTACAGTATGGGATGAGGTTACATTTGAGGATTACTATTGCTCTAGACATGCCAGGATGAACGTTGATGCTGATAGGTTTTACTGGTGTGCAACATGCAAGGTTAGGCTTACGAGAGAGGATGCTTTAACCCACTGGACTCTAGGCCATAGGGTTGTTAGGGGTGCATATGTGGATCCCGATGTTAGAGATGAGATATACGAGGGGTGAGGGCTTGTGGTTGACCTGAGTTTCATAATAGGCGGGCCTCAGGGTGGTGGTGTTGAGTCTGCAGGCCAGATAGCTCTTAAGGCGTTCGTAGTTAAGGGGTATAACGTGCTGGGGACCAGGGAGTATCACAGTAATATCATGGGGGCTCATAGCTACTACCACGTGAGGGTTAGAGATGGGCCTGCGAGAGCTCTAAAGACCCCTGTTGACCTCGTGGTAGCTATAGATGCTGAGAGCGTCTTAACACACATTAGCGATGTGGGGAAGGGCGGTTACCTAGTGTACGACTTAGATAGTGTTGATGTTGACGCAACCAAGATCGCCTCAATGGAGCCCTCTCTTAGATCTAGGCTTAGAAGGTTCTTTGCAGACATGAATATGAAGCCTACGGTGGGCTCAGCTGTTAAGGTGCTTGAGGAGAGGGGGGTGAGGACTGTAGGTTTACCTCTTAAGGACATGCTTAAAAAGGTCTCAGACACCCTGGGGACTCCTATAGCCTCTATAGCTAAGACTGTTAACGTGATAGGTTTAACTGCAGGGCTCTACACCCAAGGTGTTAGCTTACAGCACATAGTAAAGGCTGTGGAAGCTCAGTTCGGTAGGAGACCTAAAATACTAGCACCAAACATAACCGCAGCTAGGGTAGCCTTCGAGTTCATGGAGCAGAATATCGGTAACATTCCAGAGCTCCCAGACGGCCCGCACAGGGGTAGGGTTAGGATGATAGCTAGCGGGAACGAGGTAGTGGCTATGGCTAAGGTAGTTGGGGGGCTCACCTTTGAAACCTTCTACCCGATAACACCAGCCTCGGATGAAGCCTTCTACATTGAGGAGAATAAGTACGTGGAGCTCGGAGAGCTCTCCGAGAAGCTGGAGCTCGATAAAATACCCATAGCAGTCCTACAAACAGAGGATGAAATAGCAGCTATCAACATGGCTATAGGGGCGGCAGCCGCAGGTGCTAGGGCTGCAACGTCAACTAGCGGGCCGGGTTTTAGCCTTATGAACGAGGCTATAAGCATGGCAGTTGAAATGGAGATCCCCGTTGTCATAACTCTTTGGATGAGAGCGGGGCCTAGCACGGGAATAGCTACTAGGACCGGCCAGCAGGATCTCCTACACGCTATATTCTCAGGTCACGGTGATACGCCTAAAATCGTAATAGCTTCGGGAGATCATGTTGAGGCATTCTACGATGCCATAAAAGCTTTCAACTGGGCTGAGGAATTCCAGACACCTGTGGTGCACTTACTGGATAAATACATAGCTTCAACCATAACTGTGCTCGATGAGTGGGATCTAGACCCACATAAGGTTAGCATCAGTAGAGGTTTAAGGATTGAAAACCCACCTGAGGATTATAGAAGGTATGAGGTAACCGATAATGGTATAAGCCCCTTCGCCCCCTTAGGCTCGGCACCCATGCTGTTCTCAAGCTTAGAACATGACGAGCACGGTTTTGCAAGCGAGGATCCGGTGGATAGAGAGGCTATGGTCGAGAAGAGGTTGAGGAAGTTTGAGACCATAGCGAGGAGTATACCTGAAGAAGAGAAGATAGCCTTACACGGAGATCCTAGCGCTAGGGTAACCATAGTATCCTTCGGCTCAACAAAACAAGCCATACTAAGCGCTATGGAAGAGCTTGAAAGAGAGGGTGTGAGGGTTAAGTTCCTACAGCTAAGAATCCTAAGCCCATTCCCCTCAAAAGCTGTTATGGATGCCGTGGGCGATCCAGAGCTCCTTATCAGTGTTGAGGCTAACGCTATAGGACAGCTTGCACTCCTACTTAGAGCCTACACTGGGATTGAGGTTAAGCATTTCATACAGAAGCTTAACGCTAGACCACTCTACGATGTAGAGGTAGTCTATGGTGTTAAGAGGATCCTAGGTGAGGGTGCTCGGAGGGTGGTGGTTAGCGGTGGTGCGTAGGTGGGCTGATTACAAGACTGAGGCTTGGGTCCAGTGGTGTCCTGGTTGTGGTGATTTCGGTATACTAGCAGCTATACATAGGGCTTTAGCGGAGCTCGACATAGACCCTAGGAGGCTTGTAGTCGTAGGTGGTATAGGGTGTTCTTCTAGATCCGTATACTATGTTAGAGGTAGTAATGTTCATGTGATTCACGGTAGGTCTATACCTGTAGCTTCGGGTGTTAAGCTTGCTAATCCTGAGCTTGAGGTTGTGGTTGTTGGTGGTGATGGTGATCTACTTGGTATTGGTGGTGGTCATTTTACTGCTCTTGGTAGGAGGAATATTGATTTAACGATTTTGCTTTTTGATAATTCTGTCTACGGTTTAACTAAGGGGCAGGCTGGGCCTACTCTACCTGTTGGTGTTAAAACCAAGGCCCTACCATACCCTAATGTGCAGGATAGGGTTAACCCCTTAATCCTAGCTTATGCTTCAGGCTATACATTCATAGCTAGGGGTTATGCTTACCACGTGAACCAGCTTAAGGATTTGATTAAAGCTGGTATAGAGCATAGGGGTTCAGCTTTCATAGACATACTACAACCATGCCCAACATACAATGATATGATGACAAAGGAGTGGTATGAGGAGAGGATATACTATTTAAATGAAGAAGACCCACTATGGGATCCAAGGATTAGAGGGCCCGAGGATCATGTCAAGATACCTAGGATTGTTGAGAAGATGCTGGAGTTCGGGGATAGGATACCACTAGGAATACTCTACCAAGATCTAACGAAGACCACACTAGAGGATAGATTTGAACAACAAATGCCAGGTTATAGGAAAGCCCCACCAGCACTAAGACCCATAAGCGTTAATGGTAGGGCTCCAGTACACCCATTTAAGGTGTTCAAGGACAAGCTTATAGAAACATAGAGCTAGCACACATTAAACCCCTCTAAATCACAACTAAACCGGTGCTAAGTGTGGAAGAGGAGAGAGCTCGGAGGGTTAAGATACCCCCTAGGGACGACCTTGAAAGAGTAGCCTCTATAGCCGCTGAGAAGACTGCACTAATGATATCCAAGGGGTTGCTGGAGGAGATAAGGAAGATCAGGGAATCTATTGAGAGGATAGAGGCTGAAGTGAAGGCCTTAAAAGCAATGCTACAGGAGAGGGGTAGGAGTAGGTATAGCTTGGGAGAGAGGGTAGTTGAGGAGCTCAAAACAAAAGGCTACATATTAGTGGGAGAGGCGTACAAGAGGTACAAGACCTCGCCCGAGACCTTGATAGAAGAAGGTGTAAGAGCTGGAGCCGTAATAATAACAGCGGGGGGCAACGCGATACTAATAGATAGAAGCTCCTTAGACGAATTCAAAACAAAGATAAAGAGCATAAAGTCAAGCGATCCAACAGAGGCCATGGAGGCCAGCGGTAAGTACGCCAAGCTCTTCGAAATACTAAACAAAGCAGGCATCATATACTACGATAGTAAAACAAAAGGGTGGATAATGATAAGTTAGACTAACATAGGTTAATACAACTATAATTAAGCCACCAGTTTGGAAAAGGAGACCTCGATAGCCCCACCGGGGCCGAGGCCTCCGGCTCTGAACTATGATGCCTCAAGCGTGGGGATGCTGAGAGGTAATGTGTGCGTGTCCAAGCGGAGATCCGAAAACCACCGGGGGAGGCTAGCCTAAGGCTAGGTCTCCGGGGATGCGGGGAGGGAGTTATGTTTAAACCCCTACTTTAATATTTTAACGGTAACACCATGGCTGGATGTACGTCGTTATTGCTAGGAGAAGAACTTATTCCGTTGGACGAGAGCAGAGATAGATGGTGTAGGAGCCCCGACTTACCCCAGCTGTCTTATCTTAGCCAGAGAATCTTGGAATCCTTATGGCTTATTAGGTTTGTTAAGGAGATTCTCATGGGGAGATCTCTGTGGTTATGGATGTTGTAATCCCTAGGAGGCTTGTTGAGGAGTTGAAGGGAAGGGGGTTTGATGTGGAGTCTCTGGTTATAGATGTTCTGGTGAAGAGTCTTGGTCTAGATCCGAGGGTTGCTGTAGAATCTCATCTAGAGCTCTCTCTAAGGTATCTCGATGAGGGTAAGGCTCTTGTAAATAGAGATCCTGTTCAAGCTTCAGAGAAGCTTTATAAGGCTGTGGAGGAAGCTGTTAAGGCTCTTGCAGTGTATTACAGTTTAGATGATATCCTTAGAAGGGTTAGTGAGAGAGGTAGATGGACTGCTGGAGAGCTTGAGAAAACAGTCTTAAGGGTCTCCGAGAGGCTGGGAGAGTGGTTTCTACACTCATGGGATAACGCTTGGGCTCTACACGTCTGGGGCTTCCACGAGGCTAAGTTTGACTCGGAAGATGTGCTAAGACGACTACCTTCAATAGAAAGGCTTGTCCTAGAATCACTGAGAATTGTAAGAGAGGGCCAATAGGAGCCGTTTCTCGGCAGAGGGTCAACCATGGAATACCATGGTCGACGATCTGCCTCCCAACGGCACTGCGTGGAACCCCCTCACCACAGTAGCTCTCCACACTGTCACCGGGGGTTCACCGCCCTATGGATCTCGGAATCCCACGCCCACAGAGTCTAGAACCGGCTGTAGATCAAACCTAGTAAGCTTCATAGATACCAGCACTTCCTACCGGCATACAAAGACATGTAGATGGTATAGATGATCGTGAAAACAGAAACAGCCTCCGAGCCCCTCAAAAGCTTTAAGCTTGAGCACTTCATAGCTGGGAGCCCTCTACCTACGCAATGACCTCAGCTGGTGTGTTAACGGGTTTAGCCTACGCGCTCCCTTCAGGTACCAACGATTACCTCATCACAGCATGTGTGTCAGGGCTTAATATCTATGTTTCTAATAGTATCAATGCCGGGATCGCGGTAAGAGGGTTTAATCTCGTTACTCGCAAGGTGCTACATCTGACTAGGCGTTCCAGGCGTGAGTTTAGTTTTGTGGGAGGAGGTTAGCTGGAGTTGGTGGCTAGCCTAGAGGTGTAGGTGTGATCGTAACTCTATATCTTTCTAGAGCTACTCTAATGTTGTTCTGCTTTTGTTGCTTTTAGGGTTTAACCTTTTGGGATTTAATGGTCTATGGGAAGAGTATGTGTGCCATTATTACTAGGAGGGAGAAGGCTAGGGCTATGGCTAGTACTGTTGCTGGGCTTAGCTTTATCCTTCCTTCGAGCTCCTCGTAGAATGATATGAGGCCTGCCGCGCTCATAGGCCCTGCCTGCCTTCTCCTTCTGGTAGCCAAATTCCAGGCCCCCTTTCCTAAGCTTATCTCCTGAGGTTTAAATATGTGAGTGGCTCTTGCACCCAGCTCTTTCTAGGTCTGCTACGTACTTCCTCCTCATAGCCTCCTCTACGTCTACGCCTAGTAGGTTTGCTATGCTTAGCGTCCAGGCTATGACATCTGCTATCTCCTCCTCAACCTTCTTTCTATCCTCTTCTAACACTGCCTCAGCCAGCTCCCCCACCTCCTCCACTAGCCATGTGAATGTAGCGTGTAAACCCCTCCTTCTATCCCTTTCATAGTATGCTATCCTCATAGCCTCCTGTACGCACTTTAAATCCATGTCGACCACCAGGCTACACTAGCATCTCTCTAGGGAGGATTAGTTGTGGGGGCTTGTTACACCTTCATGGTATCTCATCGGAGGATACGCACTCCTGCTCATAACAATATTCTACTGAAGGCTCTGGAGGCAACCTCTCCCCAGTCTCAGGATCTGTTGTGTTAGCCCATATAAGCTCTTCTAATGGAACCCTCTCTAGTTTAAGCCCTCCCCCACTTCTCTTTAGGAGGAAGCCTCTAACCTGCTTAACGGGGAGCCCTGTCCTCCTATCATATCTCCTCGTAAAACTTCTTAACACCAAGCTAGCGTGACCCCAACTCTCGATACACCAGTAGATCCTTGATATTAGTAGGAGGTAGTGTGTCTTCTCATAGCCATAGTACAGCTTCCTCCCCCTCCTCCTAATATCCCAGGAATGTGCGTAGAAGCTATCGAGGTCACCGCACCCAATAGTTAGTATAGCATCCCTATCCACATAACCCCCTAGAGACTCTTGAAGCACCATCTCAAGGCTTGCAACCATACTCAATGTTATAGAGGTAACCCTAAACGACTCCCCAGGACCGGGGGCCACGAAGGCCAAACCATCAGAACCTCTATCAACAAGGATGAAAGGCTCCTCCGGGTCGCTGGAGACGAACACCTTATCGCTACTTCTAACAAGTTCCCTCAATATATCATCAATATCTCTTTCCAAACCCTCCTACCTCGAACAGAGGGGAGGCTATGCGTAGTTAAAAGCTTATATGGAGAATAACACCTTCAAAGAACCGCCCTCCCTGGAGTTCAGCCTAAAGCTATGATACGGTGGTCGTGAAGGCTGAATCAGCTTCCAAGCCCCTCTTCTGTCTTAGCCTCCTTCCTATAGGCTCTCATGAACTCTCTTAGGGCTCCTCTCCATGCGTAGCCTGTTCTAATCTTTCCATTGGAGTCTTTGAATAGTATATTCATTTTCATAGCCTCTTCTATGACTTGAGATGGGTCTAGTTCGAGGTATGCCGATACTACTATCACCATCTTCATCGCACTACTTGATATCCTCTCATCCCTCACCTTACCATATGCTTCCACAAGCTTTCTAACAGCCTCCTCCACTACTTTTTTAGGAGCTGTTGTCTCTATGGATTTCTTTGCTCTCCTCCTAGCGGGGAACCCTTTTAACTTTATGAGCTCCTCCAACGCATCTATTGGAGCCCCCGTACCGGCAATGTTCTCCATCTTGTGGAACGTGATAACCCTAACCTTCTTCCCCACCTTAACCTTGTACTCTTCGAAGAACCTTCTTAGGGCCTCCGTGCTCTCGCGGATCTGCGATAGGGTTCCCGAGAGCTCCACTCTTATCGTATCTCCTCTCACGCTTATGGATGCTATAGGCGTTCTAATATGTTTTGAGAGCCTGTCTAGAAACGCCTGTAGATCCCCTCTCGCCTGAGGAGGCACCTTGTACACTCTAGTAACACTTCTATACAATTCTACCACCTTTTAACGGCTAGAAGCCTTCTTATGTTAACCTGGAGTAGTTTTGAGGATGCTAGTATGGAGACCTTCCTAGCCTCAACGCTACCACACCTTGGACACCTCATACTCCTCTGACCTGCAGGCTCTAGTGGTGTAAGGCAGTTAGAGCATAAGGCGTATATAACACCGTACTGTGGGGGTTTCGTAGTCAGCTGGTACGGGCTTATAGCGTTTAGAACCCTAGCTAACACCATATCACCGACCCTGTAGTACTCCTGAATATCCCTTATAAACTCGCCGGACACCTGGCCTATAGGTATCCCCCCGGTGAACACCCCGGAGAACTCCCCCAACCACGCCACCTTAGGGCTCAGGGATACGAGCCCGTATAACTCTACTAATACAATATCGTGTCTAACGCCCACCACGAAGCCAACTACATTAGATCCAGGTCTAGGAGCTAGGGGTTGCTTCAACCTCTTAATAACCACGGTCTTAGATTCAAGGTCTAGGGCCGCCTCACCTAAAACCCCGGCTCTCACAAACCCCTCCTCGTCAACGTAAACCCCGTCACCTGGGTAGAGCTCCTCCTCAACACCTAGAACATCCCCTGGTTCAACCCTCCTAACCACCCTTCCTTTCATAGCATAGGACATCTACATCAACCCTCCTAACTCTACTCCTATGATGCTCCATCGATGCTGGTATGGGGAACTTAAGCGTCCATAGCAGTTTAACATCATATCCTCTACTCAAAGCTAAACCCCTATGGTATTCCAGGTTCCCAGACTTTAAAATAGCGTATATTCTAGTAGGTTTAAGGCTTAAAGCGTAGAGGATGAACTCTGTGTCAACCCCCCTTCTCCACACCCCGAAAGGCGGGTTTGTTACAACTATGCAATCCCCACAGTAGCTAATAGGCCCTGTATCCCTCGATATACGTGACACAATAAACTCTATGAGACTCTCTAAGCCAAGCCTCCTAGCAGCCTCCATACATAGAGGTTGCAACCTCCTATCAATATCAACTGCAACCGCCTTAGGAGCTCCTAGTAGTAACGCTGCTAAGCTAAGCCTACACGTTCCAGCCCCTAAATCGACTACGATACTCCCATCTAGTAGTCCTGAGAGCTTAGCGTGCTGGGCTACCCTAAGAGCTATATGAGCTGGGGTTGTGTACTGCTCTAGCTCTCTTAAAGGCTTCGGTATCCCCGGTGCAACTTCTTCAAGTATCTTAGAGAACTTGGAGATCTTCACGGCTACCACGGGAACCTGTAGGGCTCCAACTCCCCCCTAAGGGCCATTATCGTCTCCCCAGGGGTTAGAACGGGTTTATGGTAATCCCAGTAGTCGTCTGTAGGGAGTCTAGGGCAGCTTGTAACTGAGAATGCTTGAACCCACCTATTATCCAATGCCATAAGACTCTGGAGGGTCAGGTTCTCCGAGGCTACTAAAACATACCTTTTACCCCGAGCCTCCATCTCCCTAGCTATCCTCTCCACAAGCCAAGGCCTGTACTGGCCTGTCTTCAACCCAACTATGACAGCCCACCTCTCAGCCTTGAAAGCCTCCATGACCTTGTAGAGTCTAACCTTGTAAACCCTCTCACCCTCAGGGGTCATATCAACAGCCTTCCCCTCATACGGGTCTATCTTAACCACAGGCTTGAACGTAGCTAGGTATAAGCCTAGCGGGTGGAAAACCCCTCCTCCAACATAGGCGAAGCCGTCGACCCGTAGGAGCCTGGCTAGACGGTAATCACACCCTATTATCTGGCCGTCGTCGAAATAAGGTCTAAAACCCCTTGGGATGAGGGGTTTCAAACCCTCACTTTCAAGAGCTCCAGCTACCTCACCTAGGATGTGAGTGTGCTGAGCCGTAGCCACCAAACCCACCGTCCTAACATTGTAACCTTTCAGAATTCCCGCAGCCTCCCTTATAACATCGCTACTCACAGTCAACTTGCTAAGAGCCTTAACATAGACAACCCTAACTCCCAGCCCCTCCCAGGGTTCCACGAAAGGGCCTGCCAGCTCTCCTGGGTAAGGACTATGGCCTATATGAACTATGAGAGAGGGCTTTAGGGTAGCCCATAGCTGTCCGTACTGTATATCGCATGAGCCGTAAACGCTATCAGCGTGCACGTACACCTCCACATCCTCTGGTATCATGGATTTAAGGCATTCGGCTATGTCAATGGAGTACTGCTTCAACCCATCGGGGAGCTGGATTACAACCTTTGAGGCCCCACTCTCCACTATAGCCTTCCTAGCCTCCTCTAAATCCACATGATAGGGTATCTCACTACAAACACTCAAACCGTCCAACCCCACTATTCGGTTGTAAAGCTCAACCTAAATCTGCGAATTAAAACAATTAAGTCTTTTAAACCCTACCCTATCAGATAAGCCGTGGAGGGTAAGCTAGTGACGGGGAGTGTAAGCTTAGAGGATCTAGGCGGTGGGAAGTACATGTTGGTCTTAAAGGGGGAGGATCACACTATAGGTAACCTTCTATCCAAGACACTCCTATCAATGGAGGAGGTGGCGTTCGCCTACTACGAGCAGCCCCACCCTCTTGAGGATAGGATAGTTGTGTATCTACAATTGAAAGATGCTGGTGGAGACCCGGTAATCGTACTACTGAGGGCCTTAGATAGGATACTTGAGGTTAACGAAGAGTTTAGGGAGCTCTACTTGAAGGCCTTAGAGGATAAGGGTTTAAGGATTGAAGATTGAAGCTAGGATACTAGTGTCTAGGTGCTCTCAAGACCTATGCACATCAGCCATATTGAGGGGTAGGGGCTTCGACGCCCTATTGATAGCTAGAGGTTGCCCGGAGCTCTGTGAAAGGCTTGAGCTGGAAGGTTACATGCAGGAGCTAAGATACTCCACGGGGGATTGCGATTGCAACCTCCCCAACCCCCCAAGAGTTCCTAAGACGATCCAGGAGGTGGTATTGTTTCTTGAAAGGCTCCTAAAAGCCGCTAAGCATCTTAAGCTTATTAAGCTTAGCTGTATTAGCTGTAGAGGATTAGAGGAGGTTAATTGAAATGGCTGTTAGATTCTGCCCTAGATGTGGCACACTACTAAGGCCCAGAAGAGTTGGAGGAGAGCTTCAACTATACTGCGTTAAATGCGGCTACCATGAGATAGCTAAAAGCATTGAACCTTACTCCGTGAAAGCCGAGGTCAGGAGAAACCCTAAGGATAAAATCCTAGTATTAGAATCCAGCCAGCAACCCGCAACAGCCCAGATAGTTAAAGGCATATCATGCCCTAAATGCGGAAACGAGGAAGCATACTTCTGGATGATCCAGACAAGAGCTGCAGACGAGCCCCCAACAAGGTTCTACAGGTGCACAAAGTGCGGGCACACCTGGAGAGAATACGCCTAACATGCTAAGAGCTCCTAGAAAACCTAGAGAGGAGCTCAAGAGACTAATAGAAGATCTGGGAGAGGCGATTGGTAAAACACAGCACACGATAACATCGAGGCAGCTCGTAGAAGGCCCCCTAAAACTATCACAAGGACTACAAAACATGGTAAAACATCCAAGAACGGAATGCAGGGATAAGCAGGAGGAAGCCAGCAAGCCACACTAAGTACTAGCTCTGAAGGCCCCAGAGCTTACACCAGAAAGCCTAGCTAACGGAAATACATTTATATACCGTTAGCGGGGAAACGCTTGAGAGCTAGTCGAGGTTACCTAATACGAAGACGGAGAGCCCCTAAGAGGCTACTTTGTATCATGAAGCTCTATGGGCTACCGTACTTTGAAAGACGTGATCGAATTGTAGCTATGAGAGCTTTTCAACGCAATTGCTATACAACTAGAACCCCTCTTAGGAAGTTAAACTTGTCGTGTCGATTACGTCCGAGTCCTAAACTCCATCTCATACACAAGCTTCCTCTCACAGAAGAGCTAGGGCCAAATAATCGTATATACTCCTGTTTTTAAACCCTTGTCTTCTCTCTCTAGGTGAAGCGTGGTGTTATTGGGAGCTCTCAGGCTGTTCTCCAGCCTCGCTGTGGCTGCTATCATGTTATTCGCTATTGTAGCCCCCCTAGCCTCTGTTATCTACGCTAGAGGTGTTGATGGTAGGGTTTACGTTGTAGTCCCCAGGTCTTTTGTTGAGTGGTTTGAGAGGCAAGGCTACAGTCTAGGCTCACTCGTAATAGCTATGGGCTCTCCCTCAGACTATGAAGGTTACGGTTTCTGGCTTAGAAAAGTTGATGGTGAACGGTTACCACTTGATTTCAGGAGGGTAGCCGAGTCTTGGGCTAAACATTATAGTGAGAAGGGGAAAGGAGAGGGGTCTCTAGGGCTACCGACACTAAGTATAACAATTACGTTGAATAGAGGTGTTGAGGAGTGTGTAGCTCACTACACGTACAGTACTGTAGAGTATTTCATGGAGATAGGGTTTGACGTGGCTCAAGCCACAATTAAGGCTATAGAGGATCCACTAGCACATCTAAGAAAGCCGTTAACAGTAACCCTAAGACCCGCCATGCCTAATGGCGAGTTTAAAGTGGTATGCACTGATACGACCCCCCACCTAGAGGAGTTAAAGAGGATCACGGACTCCCTTCTAACTACCAAGAGCTCCACTAGGGACATCGCATCCATCGGGGAGACACAATCATGCCCTTCTTGGTTCACCGAGGTTTGGTGGATCACCCTCTACGACAACAGGAATAACCCTCCTCAAGGTTGGATGACCAACATATATAGTGTCTACGGTCAACCAATACCGGATAACTGGAAGATGTATGTTTGGGAATTCTATGCTACAAGGTACAGTCAAGCCTACTACTATAGGGCGGATACATACTCGCTGGAGCGAGCTAAGGAGATTACATTAGATTGGCTAAAGCTACCATCCGAAGGTCTTTACACCATGGATAGATGGATAATACGGATGTTCGACCTAATGTATGATAGGAAGGATGTTCAATGGAAGGATTACTGGGAGAATTATGGCGAGTTCCCAAGCTGGCAGGGCTACCCTGCATATATAGGCTTTGAGGTATACAATCCGAATCTCAAGCAAATCCAAGCTCTTGCATCCATAGGTGTGGTAGCCAATAGACAAGAGAGGCTTGGAATCGCGGTTCTTGGACTAATAATTTATAGCGATAGTAGGGTAATTCGCACTGCATTCACAGAACCTATAGGTAGCAACCCCAACTACAGTTATCACAAGGGCTATGTAATAGTGTCCACCTCATATGCGTACATGTACGATGGCTTGCTCGTACACCTTGACGTTAACAGGGTTATAGTGGGAAGTTGTGGTGAGTACTGGAGGGTCGTACCGTATACGGCTATAATGCCCATATACTATGTTGCCGTCGATTGGCATGATAGACAACGCGTGTACAGTACTGATCCAAACTTCTACCCCGACTTCTACCGAGATCTACTTTACCAAGCCTCCAGGGATACCATATGCTCAAGGTATATAAGTCGGGAGGAAGCGGATAAGGTGCTCTGTAGTGATAGAAGTAGTGAGTATGCCGCGGGAGGCAACGTTCTAGCATCTTTAGCCACTAATGTGCTATCCAAGGCGGTAGAGACTGTAATGCTAAACTTAATCTGCGGAAGCAACCTGGTATGCAACTTCTTCGTGATCATGATAACGTTAGGTGTAAACTTCATCTACGAAGACATAGAGTGGACAGCTATAGCTTTCAGTTTCTACCTTGAGACACTGTCATCTATACAGGATACATTTATCCGTGTGGATAAGATGACCCTATGGGCTACCAATGCCTACAACTCTATAGGATGGAGGCCTCTCATGGTGGAGTACAAGGTGTACATAGACTACAACCCCTCCCCTCCGAGGCCTAGGTGAGCTTTTAAGAACCTCTGGCACACCCCTTTCTTCTAATCACAACATTCTATTGATCACTCTCATGCTGCCATATCCTCTGTCACTTAACCTGTTTTTCCATTGAATAGCGTGCATTCTCTTAGTTGAACTTTTCCCTTTAATGTTTTTGGCTGAGGGAGAGCTCCTTTAGACTTGCTAATAAACGTTTTACCTTTACATAGTGTTTTGGGGGTTTGCTGTGAGTTTAGCTCTTATGTCTCTGGTTTTATTGGTGTCAGCGTTTCTAGGCTATGTTACTGATAGGTTTAGGCTGTCTCCTCTCCTTGGTTTCTTTATTGGTGGTTTTCTGGTTAAGCTTCTCTTCTCCGAGTTTGGTTTAGGGGATTTGTTTGGTGTTGGTGAGGGTTTCTTTAGGGATGTTGGTTTTCTCCTTTTGACTTTGAGTGGTGTTCTTATAGCTTTTGAGATGGGTAGGGATGTTGGTGTTGTTGGTTTTAACCCTAAGCTTGCCTATGTTGTGGTTGTCGAGGCCTCTATTATACTCGTGTTCTCACTGCTTATCGCTAGGGCTCTAGGCTTCCCCCTTTTGGAGAGCCTCGTAGTAGCTATTGTGTTTCTCTCGTCTAGCACTATAACTATATACAGGTTAACCATGGGTTTAAAGCCTGAGGAGGTTAGGAGGATTGCTTTAACCATAACAACTCTAGAGGATTTAGCCCTACTAACAGCTTTAAGCCTGGTAGCGGGAGGGCATGAGAACCCCTTGGTCACCTTATCGCTTTCAGTGCTCTTCGCCCTAGCTGCCAGCTTCATATTCAGAACTGCTATGTCCCTGCTAGCTGGGAGCGCGGAGTTCCAGGTTATAATAGCTTTAACCCTTACGCTAGGCTATGCTAGCCTAACGCAGCTCTTCGCATCACCCTACCTAGGCGCCTTTGTAGCAGGCTACTTCCTCGGGAGGTTCGTAGGCTACAGGATCTCCTTCGAGCCCTACGCTGGCCTCATAGCCCTACTCTACATGGTGTCCGTGAGCTTCGTAACACCGGTAGCTGGAGGGTTTAGGGTTGAAGTACTCCTCACCCTAGCAATCCTGGTTGTCACAGCCTTAGCTGTAAGGATGTTATCTGTATTCCTAGCAACCCTACTTATACTAAGGAATAGCTTCTACGCTCTAACACTATCTGGGATAGCGATATCTATAAGCGAGCTAGCCCCCCTGGCTGTTCTAACAGCCTACACAGGCGGCCTCATTGGCAGTGATATAGCTCTAGCTCTAACCCTACTCCCCCTAGCCACAATAGCCTTGTCTAACGTGACATACAGGGTTTTCACGAGCTGGGCTGGTATAGCTAGCAAGTATGTTGTGCTAGAGCTCCCAATCCTAGTTCCTGAGAGTGTTTACGAGATCGGTGTTAAGGTGATGGTGACCTCTGCTAAGATAAGCGGTGTCCTACTCCTAGCTGTGCTAGCCACCTTCGGTTTAAACATGGTAGGATTAGCCCCCCTCGGCATGGGAGCTCTAGCTCTAGCTGTTCTCGTAACCCTAAGGTTTTACAGGGAGCTCTGGCTCGAAACCTCCATCATAGGCGAGCTACCGGGCTTCATAGCCAGGATGCTGTCAGTTCTAGTAGCTGGTGCTACCTCAGCATATGTAATCCACGAGACGCTTAGAACATTGGAGGGATTTGAGGGGCTAGCCTGGATAGCTGTTATATCCCTCTACGTGCTCATAGCGTTCATAGTAGTAGAAGTGGTTAGGACCGCCAGGAGATACGCTGAGAAGCTCGCAGC
>JAJHQN010000084.1 GCA_020833325.1 Desulfurococcaceae archaeon
CTAGTTTAAGCTGGTTCTCAACCCTATTCTCGTCGGAGAATTTAACCATGGGGAAGACCTGCCATGTAGCTTGAGTCCAGACCTTAGAGGCTTCAGGGTGGCTTCCTGTATCAAATAAAACATAGCCATCCCTATGCTCAACCAAAGCCCCGGTAACTGGTATCTCAACCCACTTATGCTTCTCGGCAATCCTCCTCACATCCCCCATCTCAACGTAGAGTAGGGGGTTAGGTATGAACCATCCAGGCTCCCCAGCTAGAACACCATAATCCAGTAGGTACACCCTCTTAACCCCGGTTTCCTGAGGCATACAACCCACCTCTAGGAGTCTACTATATAAGTTTAGGTGTACGCTATTTAAAGTTTACCATGTAAAAAGTATGTAAGGCTATTTTTAACCTCTGGGTTTAACCTTACACCTTGAGGTGTCCTTGGTTGGTCTTCTACACATATGTTAACGAGGGGGTTTTCACCCTAGCATCTGTAACCTTGAAGTTTGGAATTGGTGCTAGTAACGAGGTCGGTTTTGAGGCTTCAAAGCTTGGTCTTAGGAGGGTTCTACTTATAACTGATAGGAATTTGATGGAGATGGGGGTTGCTAAGAAGGTTATAGATAACCTTGAGGGTGAAGGTGTTGAGGTTGAGGTCTACGATGATATTGAGGTTGAGCCTACGGACGTATCTATGGTTAAGGCTGCAGAGTGGGCTAGGGGTAGGGTTTTCGATGGGATTGTGGCTGTTGGCGGTGGTAGTGTTATAGATCACGCTAAGGTTGTAAACCTGCTGACAATGTACCCTGCTAACATAATGGAGTATGTTAATAGACCTATAGGGCTTGGTAAACCTGTACCGGGCCCACTTAAACCACTAATAGCTGTCCCCACTACAGCGGGTAGTGGTAGTGAGAATACAGGTGTAGCAGTCCTCGATATCAAAGGTGAAAGGGTTAAAACTGGGATCTCACATCACTATTTAAAGCCAACGTTAGGCATCGTAGACCCCCTACTAACGGTTACAATGCCTCCTACCGTTACAGCATCTACAGGACTCGATGTTCTAACCCATGCAGCAGAAGCTTATACAACAAAACCCTACTATGCCAGACCTAGGTACCAAAGCCCGGCTGAGAGACCGGTATACCAGGGAGCTAACCCTATCACGGATGTTTTCAGTGAGAAGGCCATAGAGCTTGTAGGCAAGTACCTTAGGAGAGCCTATTATAATGGATACGATATGGAAGCTAGGTATTACATGATGCTGGCATGCGAGCTTGCGAGCGCCAGCTTCGGGCATGCAGGAGTGCATATACCACATGCTAATGCATACCCAATAGCTGGTATGGTTAAAGACTACATACCACCAGATTATAAGGTGGATCGCGCACTCGTACCACACGGTATATCAGTAGCATTAACAGCTCCAGCTACATTCAAGAAGATCGCATCAGTGGTGCCGGAGAGGGTAGCTAAGATAGCGGAGCTCCTAGGGGTAACCCCAGAATCGAAGCATCCGAGAAAGGTTGGTGAAGCAGCGTACGAGGCATTTGTAAGCTTAATGGAGGATCTTAAAACAGTGCCAAGAGGGCTTAAGGATGTGGGGTATAGGGAGAGCGATATACCAGCGTTAGTAGAGGGTTCACTAAAACAGCAAAGACTCCTAGTACACTCTCCAGTCCCTGTAACGAGAAAACTACTAGAAGAGATATTCTTAGAGTCAATGGTGTTTTAAACAACCAGCATCCTAGAATCCAATGTTAACCCCCCAGTTAACAAGGGAACCTTGCCCTACATCTCCTGTCTTTCCTCTTCAAAGGGTTACTCTAGGAGCCGTTCATAAATTGATCATTTAAAATTTCCATCGCAAATCCATTAGATTTAAATCTATTATAGCTAGGGGAGAGGTTTATAAGGTAATACCGTAATCAATGATATTTGGTGTGTGCCTGTATAGTGTTGGGGTTGAGATTGTGGAGGTTGTCAGTAATATTGTTATGACCTCCCTATCTAGGCTTGTTGAGGCTATTAGAAGGGCTAGTTCAGCGAGCTTCACCTCTATCTCGAAGAGTGTTCTTAGACTCGATGATGTTATCTGGGTTAGAGAGCCTGTTGAGGATTCAGGTGAGTTCTCCGCTTCTCTTATGGAGTACTCTTCTAGGTTTTTGATTGCTAGGAGGCCTTATCGTGATGGGGTTTCATTTACCCCTGTTGGCGTTGACTCTAGTTCTAGGCATGTTGAGACCCCTGTAGCTGATGTTGTTGTTGGCGCTGTTGCTGCTCTAAGCTCTTTGGGGTTTATTAGGTTTGAGTGGCCCAGCTTAAGCCCCCTACGATATAATGGCGGTTTACACCCAGTCTTCTATATACTATCAAATGCTGGAAGCCAGTTCAGCTTTGAGGACCCGCTTGTATCAACAGCTAACCCGTCTGGTAGGCCCTTCGATATAAGCTATAGTGTTGGTGAGGCGTGCGATGAGATGAGGGTTAGCCTTGAAAACTGGGTTTTAGAGGTTTTAGGGGAGCTCCTGGATGCCCGCGTAAACCCTGTGGTTATGGTTGACGGCCCTCTCTACGTTGTAGCTAAAGCTCTTACAAGGGAGGCACCGCAGTGGATTAGGGATGTGTGGGTTAAACTCTTAGAAGGTAGAGTTAAAGCTGTAAGGGGTTTAGAGTCTAGGGGGGTTCCTGTTATAGGTGTTGTTAAGAGGGTTGAGAAGAGCACTATACTCTCTAGAACATGGGGGCTTGAAGATATCAGAGGAGATGTCGTGGAGGGTGATAGGAGTGTGGTATTGAAGTTTATGGCATCATTAAACGATAGGGTGCCCGGTAGGATATATGTTACACCTAGGATAATGGTTAGGACACCGCAACTACCTGGGATCGGGGTTTTAGAGAAGGTGGTTCAATACATTGTAATCCCTCCAGGTAAGTACCAGCTATCACCTCCCCTAGTTAGAGTCTATAGGTTAGAGTATACTCTCAGAACCCTAGATATCCTTCAGAGAATGGGATTGGAGCCAGACTCTGTTATAGGTGGTGATAGCGTGGGGAGAGGGGCTCTCGAACCTCTATCAATAAGGCTTAGCGATCTAAGATCATCGTTTCTATCCTATGCTTTTAAGAAAGCCCTTCTAATGAACATTATTAGTGTTGGAGCTCCTCTAAGCTACTGGAGTCTAAGAGAGGCTGAGATCTCGTGGAGAGAGTAGCCGCAGGGGTTAAGGAGAGGGGGCCTCTTGATATCGTGTCAAGGCTTCTAGAACAAGCATACTCTAGGGCGTCGAGATACGGGGATATCATAGGTAGAATTTCGAGATACTCTAGAGTTGAGGTTAGCGAGGAAGGGTTTGTGGAGTTCGAGGTCGAACCAGAAGTATATTATTCCGAGAGGGGTAAAGCTACCCAGAGGATTGGGGAGTATGTTGCTATCGTGGAGCCTAAAAGCGGTAAACTTGTACTAGTAAGGGTAGTTGCTGTGGAGAGGAGGGATGAGCTAGCAGCCATAGGGATAGAGCCCCCCCTCTCAAGCTACGAGTTTAAACCAGAGCCCTCAGGGCTTCTAACGACAACTAAAGTTAAAGCTAAGGTTTTACTAGAACTCGACCCAGAGGGCGGAGATGAACCTGTACCAGCAACTATAGGGCTAGAGCCTCAGAGCCCTGTGATAGATCCGAAGCCCGAGGTGCTATCGAAGCTGTTAGGTTTAAGGGATGAGAGGGGCCCTATTATAGGCTCCCTAGCAACACCCTCTGGGCTCGTGAAGAATGGAGCTTTAACTGTAAGGTTGCCTTATAGAGCTCTCCTACAACATATACTGATAACTGGTACTACTGGTAGTGGCAAAACTACCTTGATTAAGAACATGGTAGCGTCCATGTACTCAGACTGGGCTCAGAGCACTCCAGTAGTTGTAGCTGTTGATATGAACCAGGATTTCATACAACTACCTCTAGATCCCAGTAAACACCCTCTAGACCCTGTAGCTTTAACAGCCTATAAGGATGTCAAGCCTCCGAGAGCTCTGGTAGTGGTAACACCTCTACCACTAAGGGTTGTCGAAAGCGTTTATGATGGATTTAGTGTTGATAAGGTGTCTGTACTAGAGATCGCAAGACATGTTGCTAGGATGTACTATGAGGAGAGCATAGAACCTCTTGTAGGGGCTAAGCTAAGGGATTTAACCTGCCTAGCTAGGGATGGAAGAAGTGTTATGTGTAAGGTTCAAGCACCGTGGGGCCCGCTAGTCCTAGTACCCTATGTTATAAACACTACACTTCTGGATTCCGATAAGGTATCATCGCTAATGCCCGGTTTAACTGAGGCTGCAAGAGCTCTCTTAGAAAGGATTAGGAGAGGGTTTAGGAGGAGGGCTAAGCTAAACATCTACCCACCACTCCAAGCCATGCTAGGAGCCCTACAGGCTTACAATGATGGTGTTAGGAGCGGGGATAGGGATGAGTTATTCGAATCCACCAGGGAGATAGTCATACCAAGGGTTATATCTAAGGGTGTTAGCGATGAGAGTTTAATGAGATCGGTTAAGTTTGAAGGCTTTGATATGACCTTAGAGGATTTAGTGGAGGAGTGTCTTGAAGTTCTAGAGCTCTCAAACCCTCATAGAGAGACCTATAAATCGCTTTATAGGAGGCTACTGTCACTTCTAGACACAGAGATAGTGGATATAGCTGTAATGACGGGATGGCCTACCAGTAGGGTAACCCTGATGCAGGAGCCTAGATGGGAGGATATAGTATCGGAGGCTGAAGCTTTAAAAGCACCTATAGTCCTGGACCTGAAATGGCCTATGGATAAAGGCTTAGAAGGGCTTGAAGGCCCCCGCATGGCAGCCTATAGGATGCTCCAAGCTCTAATAGAGTGGAAGCACATGCAATGGTCTAGGAGAGTGCTTGGAAGAAGTATCGTGGTGGTAATAGATGAAGCCCACCAATTCTTCCCCCAGGAGAGAGGTGCTAAGGAGGAGCAGGAGGCTAGTAGACAGGTGGCATCAATGATATCACGTATAGCTAGGATAGGGAGAGCTAGAGGGGTGGGGCTTGTATTTAGCACACATAGCCCTAAAGACCTCCACGATATAATAGTTCAGCTAGCCAATACAAAGATAATACTTAGAACCGAACCCCAACACACAGAGAGGCTCGACGTACCACGGGAGGTTAAAGAGGTATTACCGAGACTCCCGGATAGGCTGATG
>JAJHQN010000085.1 GCA_020833325.1 Desulfurococcaceae archaeon
TTGGCTCCTCCTTTTTCTCCTCCTTCTCGTACTCTCCGCTTACTGCCTTCCTGAACTCTCTCATCGACTCTCCTAGAGCTCTAGCTAGCTGTGGTAGTCTTGAGGCTCCGAAGAGTATGAGTATTATGAATAGTATTATTAGGAGCTCTGTTGAGCTAAAGGGGCCGAATACCATTCCAGCCTCACCACCCTATATCCTAGGTTGAGTGGAGGTTTTAAATGTACTAGGCTTCTCTGCATGAATTGTTTCGTTGTTCTCCTAGAGTGTCTGTTCTAGTTGCTCTCTCCCAGTTTCAAGTTCTGGTGTTATAAGTGCTACTAAACTCCTGAAATCGCTCCTCGTTAGCTTTGAGGAGTGGTGTGTTGCTGAGAGTGGGTATGGGTAGCCGTCTGGTGATATGTGCTTGAGCTGTTTTACGAGCTCTGCAACCTCCTCTCTTGATAGCCTGCCTGGTGTTGTTAACTGGTAGATCTTCCCCGCTGGGTGTAGTAGTATGTATGTTAGTGTGTACCAGCAGCTAAGGTTTGGAGCTACACGTTTAACCTCATCACACTCCCTCCTAAGCTCCATGTATGGGTTCTCGTACCACAGGAACCCCGGTTTTAAAGGTTTCACATTTGATATGATTCTCCTCACCACAATGAAGTCTGGTACCTGGTACTCTGAGCTTCCAAGCTTAACCCTTACACCACCGTGTTTAACGAGGTTTAGCTTACTTGAGCTCTTAGATATAAAAGCTAGCCTAACCCTACCGTATAGCTCGTTGAGCATCTTCAACCTGTGCTCCCACAACCCCTGTATCCTCTCAGCCAGCCTAGGGCTAGCCCTGCGGAGCTCCCCCTTGAACACTAGTATTGGGCCTAGGAAGCTCTCGTAGGAGCCGTCGAAGAGCAGTAGATCTACGCCACCTCCACCGCCTACCCTATGGAGTAGGGATACCTCCAGGGTCTTAGCCGTAGAGGATATAAGGGAATCCCTAGCAACCTTAACACCAACCCTGGAAACCTCCGAGACCTCAATATAACCTACGCTGGCATCTTCAACACTACCAGCAAAACCCTCCCTTGAAACCAGCATAGCGTAACCCTGAACAGCATACAGTATAAAACCCCTGTAAACCTCAAACTGCCTACTACTATCAGCACCAGCAGTAGACACAGGAGAGGAGCCCTCAACGGGTATCCACTCAGCACCGGAGACGCTGAGAGAGTCGTACAGGCTAAGCAGGTCTAGGAGCTCCCTACCGACACCCCTAAACCTCTCATATAGACTAGCTGTTACAGGCATGGGGGACACCTAGAGTAGGATGTGAGGCTCTGGTAAGCCCGCCTCACATCACCTTTCAGTCGATGCGGCCCTCTTCACAGCCACCCCTCTACTGTATACACTCCAGGGGTTTAAGCTCTTACTCTACTATCCTTAACTCCTTTAACCTCTCCTCTTTGGGGATACCTCTTTCATCCCATCCTCTTAGCTCGTAGTACATATCTAGGGCTTTTTCCACCTCCTCTCTTGCTAGCCTATACTCTTTGCCTTCGAGCTCTACTGGTTCGTAGAGCTTCCTTGGTAACTGGTCTTTGCTCCTATCCACCCCCATTTTAACGTTTATGAGCCTTGTTAGTGTTACTATCCTCTCAGCTGTCTCCACCACCTGTTCTGGTGTGTAGTTGTACCCTGTTACAAGGCTTAGCATCTCTGCTATGTTCTGGAAGTTGTATATGTATCTTCCGAATTTGCATAGGAGTAGTGAGTCCATTAGAGCTCCTAGGTTCTCGTAGTCCCTCACAGCTAATACCTTCTCCCTCTCAAGGCTAAACCTACCTCCAGCTCTCCCAGCTATGTCTATTGCATACGCCATTGTCCCTAGGTGGTCTGCACCCCTCCCAGCTATAGAGTAGCCTAGGGCCATCCCCTTCAACGTCCTAGGATCGTATGCTGCAGGCTCCAGGCCTTTAACATGTACTGCTAGGTGTTCTGCTCCGAGAGCTTTTGACGCTATAGCTACACCCTCAGCTAGGATCCCCCCTAGACCCCTCCTATACGCGATATCTACTATGAGCTGTCTAACCTTCTCAGGCTCACCCCAGTCTATCCTGTAGTCTACGAGACCCCTCCTTGAGAGCTCCACAGCGAATCCTATAACGTTACCCAAGGATATACTATCCATCCCAAGCCTATCAGCTAGATCGTTAAAGACTATAATCCAGTCTGGATCCGCTACTCCCAGGTTGCCTCCTAGAGCGAATATAGTCTCATACTCTATGTCAACCCTCACATTGAACTTACGGCTCTCAACAAGCCTATGACATGCAACACTACAGTAGAGGCATGCACCTGCTTTAACGAAGTAGTGTTGCCTCATGTAACCCCACTCAATCCTCTCCCAACCATCAACCCTAACCTTACTCCAATAATAGCTTGGGAAGAAGCCCATCCTATTAGCTATCTCAACAAGCCTCGGAGTCCCACCCTCCCTTAAAGCCTTAGTCGTAGGATCTGGTAGGAGCTTCAAGGTCAGATTCCTAATGTACTCCCCCAGCTCCTCTGGCTTAGCAACCTCTACGTCCCTCCTAACAGGCTTGAATACAATTGCTTTAAGCCTCTTACTACCCATAACAGCACCACCACCAGTTCTACCAAACTGCCTCCACCTATCATGGTTTATAGATGCGAACCTCACAAGGTTCTCACCAGCAGGCCCTATGGTTAGAACCGCTACGTCACGACCGTGATCCCTCTGTAGGATCTCCTCAGCCTCTATAGAATCAAGACCCCATAGGTGTGATGCACTCCTAAACTCAACACTACCACCCTCAACAACGAGGTAGACTGGCTCCTTGGAGGCACCTCTAACTATGAGGGCATCGACACCAGCATACTTCATGATAGCAGCAAGACTACCACCCAGATTAGAACCACCAAGGATGCCCGTCAAAGGGGATTTAAAGGCGGCCCAAGCTCTTGAAGCCATGGGGATCCTAGTACCGCCAAGAGGCCCTGAAGCGAATACGAGGAGGTTCTCTGGGGAGAGGGGGTCGTAGTTCCAGATACCATAATCGTAGAGGATCTTATTAGCTAAACCCTTACCACCAATGTAGAGTCTAGCTAAACCCTCATCTAAACCCAAGACCTTAAAGCTCCTATCAGATAGATCTACTAGGACAAGCCTCCCATTGTACCCGTAGAGCACTAGAGATCACCTACTCAAAGTCCTAGGAGCGGGTGGGAGTTTTTATTTCTAAGTATAAGGTGTTCTACACTTTAACCTAATCCCCTTCTCTCCACGAGTTTCCGATGATGTGGGGGTTAAGAGTGGTTACTATACTTTATACCTAGGCGGAGGTATTACCTGGTCGAGTGTCCTAGATTTAGGGTAACCTCGAACCTCTAGGTTTAACGTGACTCTAGGGTCTTCGCTGAAGGTTGTGTTTGTTCTAATCTTGTTAAACCTGTTTACTCCATGAAGCCTCTCCACTATCAGTATTGTGGTTGAATATAGGAACATAGTGATGCTTGCTATCATTAAAGCTATCACAGGGTTCATGTAAATTATCATGCTTCCAAGCAGCTTTCCTAGACCGTTTGAGAGCTCCCAGGATGTTAGTACTAGTGGTATCCTTAGATCCGCTAGCTTTAATGGTGGTGTTCTAGTATAAACTGTGTCGAAGACTGCATCTGCTAACACTGCTATCACCGTTCTTATGGCGTAGACGGCTATGGCGTAGCCTATGGACTGTGCTAGGATTAGGGTTGAAAGGAGTAGTGTTTGAGCTAGAACCAGTATCGCATGTACCCTCCATAGGTTACCTCTGGTAATATTAAGTGGGGTTAGGGATATGATTGCCGCTAGTAGGCCTGAGATTGCTAGCATGAATGCTATCTCCCTCTCGCTAACACCGAACACCACTATCATGTAGTAGTCCATGTTGTAGAAGCTAAGACCTCCAGCTAGGCCTAGGGTTGCAGCTACAACTATGAATGCCACACTTGAACTAGCTACGAGCCTTAAATCCCTGGTAAGCCTAACGTGGTTGAATCTAGGTTTAACAATACCAGCCTCACCCCCTCTCTGGACGAGCTGGTACATTAGGCCGGTTACAAAGCTATATACCAGCATCATAGCGGGGTCCGCAGTATAGCCTAGCATGACTGCTAGAGAGCCTAGTGAGAGTCCTAGAAGTGATAGTGAGTAGACATAGGCTACAAGCCTAGGGTTACCTTGTGATAGCACGCTGGAGGTCCTTATAGTTGATACCGTGTGGCCACCTAGAGCAAAGCCTATCATAATAGGTGCCAGCTCTAGAAGCTCACCTCTAGTAAGCGCATTATAACTAAGACCTATGAGGGTGGCTGAAATAGGCATAACAAACCTGTAGGAGCCCATGTAGTATGCTAGGCTACAAGCCATATAGCCTAGGAGCGTTGCCAGAGACATGGAGAGCCCTAGAACCCCATAGCTAAGACCATCAAAACCGCTACCAACGAGGGACAAAGAGTAGAAGCTCCATACAAACCCCCAGATCACCCCTAACATGAGCTCTAGCATCCCTAAAGCTAGTATCCTCAAAGCACATCACCTCACATCACCTAAAACATTGTCGAATAGACTAGACAGTACAATAGTAGAAGTCTACTCCAATTATATAATATAATAGGGGGAGGCTTAAATATTCTAATGTTTAGCGAAAATTTTAAAGAATACTAGGCTGTAAACTATTATAAAAACAGTTGTAGACCATTATTTAAAAGTTTTAAAAAGAAAAATGTGAGGAAGATTGCTGGGAGAGTAGTCTACCACACCTCTACTGGCATCAAGCTTATCCTTATAAAGCTTATGAAGTATAGTGAGAGTAGTATGATGAAGAGTAGTGCGAACACTATTATTAGGGCCCCCCTCTTACTAGCTAGCTTCTCATCCACTATATGGAATGTTGCTACTAGACCTTCAAAGAGCTCCTCCCTAGCCTCCGTCTTCTTACCAGCTACTAGTGTTAGAACCGCTAGTACTATGTATAGAGCTCCTCCTACCAACCATAGTACTGCACCAAGCCCTAGCATCCATGCTGGTGTAAACCACTCCGATCTCATGAGATCCTCTGGTATAAGGGTTCTCCTAGGAGCTCCAAGCCATCCCAGCCATGCCATGGCC
>JAJHQN010000086.1 GCA_020833325.1 Desulfurococcaceae archaeon
GACTCTGTGTATAGGGGGTTGAGGGCTGATGAGGTAACTCCTATTGTTTCTAGTGATGGTAGGTTTGAGGTGGTGTTTTCTAGGGTTGTGCCTAACGATGTTGGCGAGATTAGGGCAGCCGTTCTTGAGGCCTCCAATCTAGCTGATGTCGTCCTCGTCACGGGGGGTACTGGGGTTAGCCCTAGGGATGTCACTGTTGAGGCTTTGGAGTCTATAGCCTCTAAGAGGGTTCCGGGTCTTGGGGAGGAGCATAGGAGGAGGAGTTACCTTAGGGTGGGGGCTAGAGCTCTTATGAGTAGATCTGAGGGCTTCGTGGTGGGCGGAGCACTTGCATTCGCCTCCCCAGGTAACCCTGATGCTGTTAAGGTAGCTCTAGACATATTAGCTGAGGTAGCTGAACATTGTCTAGAGGAGCTTAGAGGGAGAGGGCATAGGGGGGCTCATCAAGGTTAATGTAATCAGATAATGTGATGTGGGGGTTTCCCCACGTGGGAGTGGTTGGAGGTAACCCTGAGGCTGTAAGAGCTGGGATTGTTGATATCATTTCACGTGCTTTAAAGATTACAGTAGAGCTCGGAGACTTCGGTGATGTGAGGGAGGTTATCATATTCGGCTCGGCCGCTAGACCCGGTGATTTCGTGCCAGGTTTAAGCGATGTAGATGTGCTCGTAGTAACAGAGGGGGCTCCTAGGAGGAGGTCTCTAAGATTCTACCACGAGATAGGGAGTTACGAGGTTAGAGTTGAAGCCACCCTCTACTCTGTAGATGAGATTGAGAGGTTAGCAGAGGAGGGTAGCACTTTAATTCACATGCTAAGATACTCAATCCAAGTCTATGTGAGAGGTGATAGTGTAGTAGCTAGGCTTAAGCCAAGGATTACAGATCACACGTTACAGGTATTAAGACGCTCGACACTAGCAGCCCTAGGTCTAGCTCTCCAAGCATACTTCTATGGAGAGTATAGGAGGAGCGTTCACCACACATACCATTCAATAAGACACCTTATAAGATACGAGGTTGCTAGAGAGGGTAAGCAGATACCAATCTCAGATGGGGAGCTCCTAGAGGTAGTAGGAGCGGACACCAAGGATCTAGTATTAGAGCTTATAGAGCTGAGGAGAGCCGACCCAGGAGAAGAAGAGGCCTTAAAATACATGGTTAAAGTACTAGAGAGGGTAGCATCCAGGTTGAAACTCGTAGCACCAAGCCTAGAGCATGTAGTGAGAGCACATAGAGATAGCAGGGTGGTGGATGCTAACATATGCGAGGAGGAAGGCAGAATAGCAGTTAAACTCATGGTAGTAAGCGGGATGGGCACGAGAACTCTAAAGCACTCGGTCGATGGGGTGGGAGAGGTTGAATCAATACTATGCATTTAATTGAAAACCAAGTGAACCCGTCTTTCCAAGGCTAGGTAGTCGGTGTTAACGTACTTTGATAAATAGTCAACCGGGAGTACCGAGGTTATTGGAGTTAATTAAGATAACCCCCTGTCTTAAAGGCAGTAAAGCTTATAAACCGCTCCTAGCATAAAATGAGTTGAAGAGAGGGCTTGATCTCTGGGATGGTGGAGGAGGAGGGCGAGCAAAGTAGGCTCCAGAAGGATGCTATAGTAGGTAAGCATGTCTATGGAAGCTTCTACGGTATAGATAGAGATGTAGCAAGCAACGAGGAGCTTCTGAGAACGGTGGTCTTAAGAGCTGTAAGAGAGTCTGGAGCAACATTACATGACATACATTCCTGGAAATTCCAGGGTAGGAAGGGAGGGGTTTCCGTGCTAGCCTTGGTTCTAGAAAGCCATATAGCTGTACACACGTGGCTAGAGTATGATTACGCAACCCTAGATGTATACACATGCGGCTCTCACACAGACCCCTGGAAGGCCTTTAACGTGATAAAGGAGGCTCTTAAACCAAAATACTACACAGTCCACTACGCTGATAGAAGCCAACTACCAGTATAGCACATGGGGGGAGGGTTCTACCCTTTCCCCCATATTTTTAAACCATAGAATGGCTATCTTGAAGACGTCGAGACCCCCCTTAATCTCCAATGTTAAATTCAGGTTGCTCCCAGCCCTTTCCCTGTTTTAGAAACATTTATATACCAACTCTGCTTTGCTACATATTACTATTGGTGGTTTAAAAATTTGGGAGACGCGTATTCCTCCGTGGCTTTACGCTAGGATCTATGTTAGTTGGAGGAGGGTTAGGAGGGAGGTTGGTGTTCTGAGGGGTGTCTTTGAGAGGTTTAATGCTAGGAGGCTTGTTGAGTTTGGTTGTGGTATTGGTAGGCATGGATACCTCCTTTCAAGGCTTGGCTTCGATGTTCTACTAACTGATGTTGTAGATTGGAGGTTTGGTGTTGCCAGGAGACTTCCTTTCGCTTCATACGATGTGCTTAAGGGTGGTAGACTGGGGGAGTTTGAGGGGGCTTACGCTATGGGGCTCCTCATTGTAATGGATTTGGATGGCATTGTTAGAGCTCTACCCAACATGGCCTCTAATGTTAAGAGAGATGGGGTCCTCGTCTTCGACTATAACTTCACAACATACAATGAGCCTAGGGAGGTTAGCGTTAGAGCTCGTGGTAGAACATACAAGGCCCTCATGAGGTGGGAGGATGTTAAACCGATAGAGGGGGGAGTATACTATAGGTATAGGGTGGAGGTTGTAGATGAGGGTGGTAGAGTGGTGGGGGTGGAGGATACAGGGTACCCTGTGTACACTAAGGAGTCTTTATTCAAAGCCATAGAGAGAGCTGGTCTGGAGCTAGTAGAGGTTATATGGGCTAGGTGGAATCCAGAAAGGTATATGTACGAGCTAGCGAGGAGAGAGGCTGACAGTGCATTCATAGTGTTAAGGAACCCTTAGCTCTGGCACCCTGCAATGGTTGTGTACAACCTCCTCCTATAGAGTAGAGGGCACTGTACACTGCTGACACCGCCTCCAACAACCTCGCCCAACACTATACTATGATCACCACCATCGTAGACAGCATACCTCCTAAGCAGAATATAGGGTCTAGCTATGGTAAGTAGAGGAGCCTCAAACTCGTCGGTAAAACCAACCTTCTCAAGCTTAACCCTAGGATCCACAGGCTCGGCCATAACCTTAGCTAGCTCGACATCATCAAAGCTAAGCAATGTCACAGCGAAGTATTCAGAGTTAACCAGAGGATCGTGACTTAGAGAGCTCCTATCCACAGAGACCATGATGAGAGGTGGTTTAAGGCTAATACTAGTAACACTTGAAGCTGTGAAAGCCGAATACCTACCACCCCACCTAGCCGTCACAACGTAAACCTGCTGTGCAGCCTCCCTCATAAAAGCCTTCAGCAAATCATGCGAATCCAAGGCCTGAGGCCCACGCCAAGAGGGGTTTAAGGGAGGCTTAAATCAGGGGTATATACATGCTGGTTCCGGGGGGCCTCTAAGCTCTTCTCAGAAGGCGGAGCAGGGATAGCACTATTACGAAGGTTACAATGAAAACTAAAGCTAGTCTCGTAAGGAGCTCTGCTAGCCTCTCACCCTCTACGTAATAGCCGGTTTCAGGGGCCTGTGTTACATACCAAGACTCTGGGTATCCCGTAGTATACATGGTGTGCTCTGTTGTAGTCTCTGTCCTAGGCTTCCTGGATAGGAGCTCCTCCGCCCGCTCCCCCGCTATGAATCTAACAGCGTGGGCTATGGTGGCTTTTACTAGCGCTGGACCCTCATAATTCTCCTTTCTAACCTCCCCCGTCGAAGCCGGCCACTCCCAGTACGGGCTGTAGAGCCCGGCCTGGATGACGTTAAGATGGCACCCCGAGGCATAAGCTCCAATAAAGCCTCCTACCATTGTATCGCCTGACACTACAACCATCCTGCCTTCCAGCCTCTCGACTACCATGACAGGATACGTGCCCTTAGCCCCCTTCTCGTAGAAAACAGGATCTTTACTAAGATCCCTCACTTCACGTGGGTTATCATAGTTTGATATCGTGGATTCAGCGTAGACCACTACGCTTATACCCTCTAAGCTTGTGTTAAACGGGTTTACAGTTGTATTACCTTGTACCACGTAGAGTGGGGCCGCCATGGGTAGTATCACCTTACCCTCCTTTAGCCCTAGAGCTCCACTCACAATAAAACCCTCAACTGGGCCCCACGGAGATGATATGGAGGCCATGTCAACTCTGATACGGGAGCCTAGTGCCTCTAGTAACCTGTTAGCATTGAACTGGGAGTGCCATCCAAAAGCTCTAGCTGGAGGATTATTGGATACTATGCATGTGGGCCCTAGGCTCGTTATCCTAGGGTATTCTACGATGAAATCACCTACAGATGCTATCCAGATAACCCTCCTCTCCCCAGAAGCCCACCACCCGGTTAGGCTCCCAAGCTCCCAGTCCTCAAAACCCCTAGCACGATCTCCGTGAAAAGCCCCTATGACCAGCATATCAACACCGTCAAGAACCCCCTCCCCGAAGCCCCCTTGCCTAACTTCAACATTGTAACCCATACCCCTATACCTATCCCCCAGAGCCCACGCCCCCGGATCATAAGCATACACTACCAGGATCCACCGACAGCCAGGACAGCTCTCAATGAGCACGTCGAGGCCGTTAGAGTAGGGGGCGTGGTAGAGGTCTACTGCTATGGTTACAACGGGGTTTCCACCACTTGCTATGAGAACCCCTAGTAGTGGGCTTATTAGCACAGTTAACAGTAGTGCAGATCTTAACACGCCTAGATCGCCGCAGATAGCTAGCTCTTAAATAGGGGCTTTAAGGGGGTGTATATACTTACGATACTTAACCATCAACATCCCGCATGCTACCTACACGCTGACGCACTATGCTCTGGTTA
>JAJHQN010000016.1 GCA_020833325.1 Desulfurococcaceae archaeon
TGCTATAAAGACTTATAATCTTAGATGGACCTCTCTGGGTACGGTGCTACCTGGTGGTTAGGAGGAGTTTGTTATTCACCCCCGGTAATGTTGAGAGGAGGATTCGGAAAATCGCGGAATTAACTGTTAAACCTGATACAGTTATTCTAGATCTTGAAGATGCTGTCCCTCCTGGCGAGAAGGGTAGAGCTAGGGCTATGCTTGAAAACCTTCTTCCCCAGATCGAGTTTGGCGGTGTTGAGGTTTGCGTTAGGGTTAACTCGTTGAGGACTAGGGATGGGCTGGAGGATCTTATAGCACTATCTAGGTGGGATAAGGTTGCATGCGTGATGATACCTAAGGTTGAGTCCCCTACAGAGGTGTTGATTGTCCGTGATGTGACTGGGAGGGGTGTAATACCTCTAGTTGAGACGTCAAAGGGGTTTCTGAGGCTTGAGGATATAGCGAGAGCTGAGGGTGTGGTAGGCGTAACATGGGGTATATCTGATCTGAGTTTTAGCATGGGTAGTAGTATTGATGTACTTGAGGTTAACGAATTCGTGAAAACCATGATCCCCCTTGTAGCTTCAGCTTACGGGGTTGAAGCCTATGATACAGCCTATCTTAAGATAGATGATATCGATGGTCTTAAGCGTAGCTGTGAAAAGGCTAAGACCCTGGGATACACGGGGAAGCTCCTAATACACCCTAATCAGATTGAGATAGCTAACAAGGTTTTCAGCCCTTCCGATAAGGAGGTGGAGTGGGCTAAAAAGGTTGTATCAGCCTTCGAAGATGCTATGAGGAGGGGTTTAGGTGCAATTAGAGTTGACGATCAACTGGTTGACGTGGTTCACTATAAGAAGGCTAAGGCGATATTAGAGGGGGCTCGCAGGGTTTACTAGAGGTGGGATCTTGCTGGATGAGCTGAAGTCTAGGATTAAAGATGTGGATCTCCTGGATAAGGTTATGGATGCAGAGGATGCTGTTAAGAAGTTCGTGGCTGGGAGTAAGGCTATAGCTATTAGTGGGATGACAGGGACAGGGTATCCTAAAGTAGTACCTAGGGCTATGAGCGAATATGTTGAGAGGACCGGGGAGAAGTTTGATGTTGTAGTATACGGGGCTGGGACAGTTGGCGTAGACTTAGAGGAGTACCTGTCTAGGATAGGTATTAGAAGGAGATTCCCTATTGGGGCATCAGCTGAGGTAACCAGGAAGCTTGTAAACTCTAGGGAGTTCGAAGCATATGATATGTGGCTTACAGAGTATTCGAGATGGCTGAGGGATGATGTCTTAACTAGGAGGTTTAGTGGTATAGATATCGCTATAGTTGAAGCTACCGGAGTTACCGAGGAGGGGCTGGTTCTAGGAACTTCTGTTGATGCATCCCCAGTTTTCATAGAGAAAGCTAGAGGGGTTATAGTTGAGCTCTCCCTCGTAAAACCTTACATGCTCGGCCTACACGATATCTACGTTCCTAAGATTAACGAGGTTATACCGGTTAGAAGCGTTCTCGATAGAATTGGAGATAGAGTTGTCAAGATCCCTAAATCAAAGGTGATGGCTGTAGTCCCGAGTACAATCGATGATCAGAGGGGTGCCTACAGCCCTGGTGGTGATATTGATAGGAGGGTTGTAGAAAACATAGTAGACTTCTTGTCTAAAGAGGCTAGCGAAGACCCTAATCTGAGAACGGACTATGTAACACTACAACCTGCAGCCGGCCCTATAGCATCGCTTTTAGCAGATAGGATTCACGAGATAGGGTTTAGCCTAAGCATCTGGGGTGAAATAGCCAGCGTTAGATGGCTTAAGACGTTAAGTGGAAACGTTAAGGCGATCTCGGGATCTGCCATATACACCCTCCCTGGTGATGAGAGGCTTAGAGAGGAGTTCTACGAGAACATTGATGAGTTTAAAGATAGGGTGGTGCTAAGACCTCAAGCGATCTCCAACAGCCCTGAGATCATATCTAGGTTCTATCATATAAACGTACAACAAGCTATAGAGGTTGATGTGTACGGGCAAGTGAACATAACCTATATCGGGGATAGATTCATAGTCGGTGTAGGAGGCTCGGGCGATCACGCTAAGGCCTCCTACATTACAATAGTAGCTTTACCATCTATAACCGGAAGTGGGCTGCCAAGAGTAGTACCATTAGTATACCATGTAGACTTGGTTGATCACGACGTGGACATCATAGTTACAGATCAGGGGTGGGCTGATCTAAGAGGTTTATCGCCATTGGAGAAAGCTAGGGCTATCATAGAGGAGTGTGCACACCCAAGCTACAAGGATATGCTCTGGGATTACCTAGAAACAGTGGTAAAGAAGACTGGTCACAGACCCGTCGATCTTCGAAAGGCTGTGGAGTTCAGAGAGAAGCTCTTCACATCAGGATGATAGCAGACATCCAAGGAACCTCGTAGAACTCCGTCTAAGCTCAAGTGTGGAGGTGGACGGGGATCTGGTTGGTAAGGGTATTCTGGATGGCGTGAGGGTTTTAGAGATAGGACATGCTGTAGCAGGGCCTGCGGCAGGGCTCATACTATTAGATCTAGGAGCTGAGGTTATTAAGTTAGAGAAACCGGGTAAAGGGGATCTTTTTAGAAACCTTCCGGGTATGGGTAGCTCGATATTCATGGCTATCAATAGAGGTAAGAGAAGTGTAGCCTTAGATCTTGGAAACATCGAAGGGTACAAGCTTTTCCTAGAGTTGGTAAAGATATCCGATGTTGTTATTGATAATCTGGATCCTGAGGCTTCTAAAAAACTTGGTATAAGTTATGATGTCCTAGCTAGAGAGAATCCTAAAATTATCTACTGTAAAATCACTGGTTTCGGAGGGGGGCCTTACGGAGAACTACCTGCATACGATCCGATGCTCCAGGCTATCTCAGGGATAATGAGTGTAACCGGCATCCCACCGGATAAGTATGTGAGGTCTGGCATATCACTAGTTGATATGGCTGGGGCTTTTAACTGTGTAATAGGTGTTCTCTCAGCACTATATAGGAGAATGCTAACAGGGAAGGGGGCTTATATCGAGGTTTCCCTCTTCGACTCAGCAGTTTACTATATGAACTACTGGATCTCCTACTATGATTTATTCAAGAGAATCCCCGAACCTCTAGGCTCAGGCCATATCTTCGCCTCACCTTACGGGTTATTCAGGACAGCTGATGGCCACGTATATCTGAGTATAGTAAGCGACGAGCATTGGAAGAGGTTTTGCGAAGCCCTAGGATTCCACGACCTACTATTAGATCCCAGATATAAAACTAGCCGGGATAGGGTTAGGCATAAGAAGGAGTTAGAGTTAGAGGTGGAGAGGAGGTTAAATGGTATTGAAACAAGGCAGATATTCAAAGTTCTAAGGGAAAACAAGGTTCCGGTAGCACCTCTTTATACAATAGATAAGCTACTAGAAGACCCACACGTGACTTCAAGAGGAGTAGTAGGTGTAATGGAATGCGAAGACGGCAGTATAAGAACTGCTTTAAGCCCACTGGTAATAGATGGTACTAGGTATTCGCAGATAGGGTGTGCACCTAGACTTGGAGAAGATACAGAGTATGTTCTTAAAAACCTTTTGAACCTCACAGATGAAGCTGTAAGTGAACTAAAAAGGAGAGGTGTTATTGATTAAACACATTGACTGGATTTAGACTTTAACCTGTTATACGTTGTGGTTTAAGAGATCTAGCTATGTATTTATCCCACTGGGGATCCCACACTCCCTTCTCTTTTAAGAACTTTGCTAAACCCGGGTGGACGGGGATTCCCATGCTCAAGGCGCTTTTAAGACCTTTAAGCTGTAGTCCTACAAAATCCTGGGCTATTTCCGCGAACTCTGCAGCTACACGCTCGTAGTCCTTGGAGGTATTTTCTAGTATTTTGAGCATAAGGTAGACTAAATCCTCAGGCACATCTACCGCTGCGTGGAATCCGTGGAAGTACTGTGTTCCCATGATTTCGCCCATACCTGCATTCCTCTTAAAGAACTCTGCTGCATTCTTCTTAACAACTATAATACCTGCTTTTTCCAGCTTTTCAACCTCGTCTGGGCACAGATTAACTGGGGCAAGGTCCATTTTAACATCAAGTTCTAAGAGCCAGGATGGCGCTGCCTTAACCCCGGTAACATACGCTGCTGTAGCTACTATGGATCCCCTCTCAAAGGCATCACCGACGGCTGTAAGGCTTATCTCGACGTGAGTTACATTAATACCTAGAGCTCTAAGCGCTCTTAACATGCTCAGATGAGTGCCAAACCCTATAGGGGTTAGGAATACAGGCTTACCTGCAAGATCTCTCCAACACCTATACTTACCTGCATCCTCCTTCTTAACTAGAAGGAATGATGTTAAAGAGAAATCCCAAAACGTTTGCACCGGAAGCTTCTTAACCTCGTCTGGAGAAATTTTAATTATACCGAACGTCCCACCATAGGTGTAAAGATCTAGTAACTCAAGATCCGTGGGTTCCGCAAACTCGATATCACCTATAACCAGAGCTTTAAGATTACCCCCAGCAGGAAACGGCATTGAATAAAAATTAATGCCCAGATCCCTTCCAAGATGTCTATTAAAAATATCGCTAAGATACGCTCCCATCTTATAGCTAATACTACCCACAGGATCCGTACCTATCCTAATAACTTTAGGTATAGAAGGCGGAGTCTGCGGTGCTGTTGGGGTTGTCTCAACAGGGGTTGTTGTGGGTGTTGGAGTAGGAGTAGGCCTAACCATCATATAGCCTATAACACCTAGCACTAGCAAAACTACTACAACAACACCGGCAAGAACAAACCTCTGACTCAAAACACAACACCACCCTACAGATCACAAACAATAGTGTAGACAGGGGTTTAAAAATAATAGCATACACGAGACAACCCCCAAGGAGGGGGATCCTCGCCCGCTTTGGCTTCGAGCTCTGACTGGAAATTATATCTAGCACATAGGGTACCTCTAACGTTTAGAGGTTTCTAGAAGAAGCTTGTAAGGTTAGACTCGAGCAAAGTGATGCTTTCTGTCAGGATCCCTTGTATGAACCCTATGCTTTGACTCTATTAGCCCTCTTAAGTGCTACGAGTGGTTGCTCTTCTCTTCTCTACAATTCATATAATTTATTTAGGTTATTATTTTAAACGTGATAAGGTCCACGAGTTTTGGTCTAGATTATCTGAGGGGAGTAAATGTACTTCTAGTGACCAGGAGTAAACGGTCCCGTAGGGTGGCTGAGTTTATGGGAATAGTAGAGAGGCTTGGTGGTGTGGAGCCTAAAGAATATAAAGGTGAAGAACTTCCATCTATCGAGAAACGGTTGCCGCAGTAAATCTAAGTTTACATTTTATGCCTTCCAAGCTCTAGCTATAGCCTCATGTTTAAGGGTGTTGACTAAGGGTTACTTATATGTTATTTAAGGGTGTAGCTTCGAAGTCTCCGAGCTGATGTGTGAGGGTATGAGATCTTTTTGACTCTGAATCTTCCATCTTGGGCTATAAGCTCTTTTATATACTAGGACTTCTCTGGTGAACTCGCATACGAGTTGGGAGAAGTTGTTCTTGTATACCCTGTGTTTCGCTACTACCAGTCCCGAATCCTCTCTTCCCACCTCTCTTACGTCGAGGATCTCTGTTTCTACGTGTAACGTGTCCCCATCGAATACTGGTGCTGTGAATCTCAAATCTTTTATCCCGATTTCCTTGTAGGCGTTTTTAAATGTTTCTGATGTGATTCCATAAGTTAGAGCTATGGTCATCGTCATAACTAGTAGTGGTCTCTTGAACTCCGTTAGCTCTGTGTACTCTTTATCAAAGTGTACTGGATTGGTGTTTAGTAGTGTGTGGGTAAAGTAGAGGTTGTCCTGGTATGTTACGGTCCTTCCGAGTCTATGGACTATCCTCTCCCCTTTCGCGAAGTCCTCGAAAAACCTGCCTGGATACCCGGATATCTTCATTGACGCCTCCCCATTATGGCTAGAAGCTTTCTCCAGGGCGAGTATTCTCTCTTATACACTAGGTTTGTTCTCCTAATCTCTACCACCAGCCTCCCTTCTTGGTTGAAGGCTCTGTGAACCCATGTTATGATCCCCGCTTCGGGTCTCGACCGTGACTCTCTTTTAGCTACAATCTCGCTCTCCACACATATAGTATCACCGGGGTATACTGGTGTGTGTAACATCATGTACTCGGCTCCTAGGAATGCAATGCTATTAATACTCGTATCTCTCACCGTTAACGCTAGAGCTAGGTTTATCACTATAAGCGGGTGTATTGGATTCTGCTGGTAATCCGTGTACTTCGCATATTCTTTATCAAAGTAAAGGGGGTTCGAATCCCCTGTATATGAAAGCCAGAGTATGTTATCGTATTCTGTCAAAGTTCTACAGGGCCAGTGTTTTATAACAGTCCCTACCTCAAAGTCTTCAAAGTAAGGGCCTTCTTCATCCCATTGTGGATACCAAGGTGGCCTAGCTCCACTCATACTACTCACCATAGGATCTGGGCATTCCAAGTACCTGGGTTGCCACATAGTTTAATATCATGTGAGGGGATATCTGGCCAACGCCTGCCGATAGCTCTGCAGCTCTCCAGTGCCTCTCCACGTCCATCTCAGCTGAGTACCCGTAGCCACCCATGGTCCACATAGCCATCCTGGCTGCCTGGTAGCACGCCTCACACGCTATATACTTGGCTATGTTAGCGTAGTACCCTGCAACTCTCCTATCCTCCCCCCTCTCAATAGCCTCTAGAGCTCTCTGCTTCAACAAATCCCCTGCTTCAAGCCTCATCCACGCATCTGCAAGGGGGAACTGTATACCCTGGTACTTGGCTATCGGATCGGGTGGGAACACTACCCTCTGCTTAGCATACTCAACAGCCTTCCTTATAACCCATCTCCCGGAGGCCACACACTGTGAGGCCATGAGAGCCCTCTCAACATTAGACTCCTCCATTAATATGTAGAACCCCTTATCAACCTCACCTAAAACGTGATCCTCGGGCACCGGGAGCTCCTCTATGTATAGGGTGTTTGTATCCACAAACCTCCTCAGATTATTAGGAACCTCCTCAACCCTAATGTACTTACCCTTAGCTTTATCAAGATCCACCAGGAATAGCGTTATCCCAAAGGTCTTACGAGGAGCCTTCTCCAGAGGGGTGGTTCTAGCAGCTAGGATACCTAGGTTAGAGTACTTAACCCTCGAAATAAAAGTCTTAGTCCCAGTAATCACATAGTAATCCCCCTCCCTCCTAGCAAAAGTACTAATCCTGACCGTGTTAAAACCAGCATGAGGCTCCGTTACAGCATAGACCTGAAATTTAAGTCTACCCTTAGCTATATCAGGTAAGTACCTCTCCTTAACCTCAGAACGCCCGTATTTAACAAGTATGTGGTTGTTAAACAAAGCAGCATGAACAGAGTTGGAAGCCGCCATACCCCCAGGAGAGGCTGCAATCTCTTCAAGGACGGCTGCAGCCTCAAAAAGACCGTACCCAGCACCCCCATACTCCTCAGGAATATTGACACCAAAAACACCATTACTAGCGAGGTCTTCCACAAACTCCACAGGATACTCCCTCCTTTCATCCTTCTCAAACCAATACCTAGAACCATACCTATCCACAATAACCCTCACAGACCTCCTAATAAGCTCCACAGCCTCAGATCTCCTAGTTAGCACAAAGGTCACCGTTCTTAGCTTTAGCTCAGGGTTTAATATGTCTATGTCTCATCCTATAACATAGTATCCTATCCAGACTAACTCGACTCCTCAAAATACCATCTCGTAAGCCACATGCGAGTTTATCATAGAACTTCCATCCAAGGAGAAGGCCTTACAAGAGGCGTTTAACTCTGATAGCTCCTAGCAACACCATTAAACATCATTATCGAAGAACTTAAGGAAAATAGTGTTGAAGTCGAGCTAGCAGACTATAGATAGCTAAGCTGATCTTGATAATTATACTCATGAGTAAACTCTGCTTGCGAAGAGCGAAGAAGGGAATACAGGCTGCCTAGTTTTCCTGATGCGAATATTTTTACTCAAGTCTTATTTTATTACATTGAGCACGTAGCGGATCTCGACTAGCTGAGTGTAATTAGAGAACTTTAGTAGTGAAATGAACGGTTAGAATATTTAAACTCCTAGGCTTAAAGTATCGTGTGATATGCTTTGGGAGGCGGTAGTGTTATGCGCGTAATGCCAGGTTTGAAGTATCGTGGATTGTATCGTGTAAGCCTTCAGTTAATGCTTGTCTTAGTTGCCCTTTCCTTTCTAATGCTTAATCTCTATTATTTCGTAACAGGTTATGGGGGTGATATACTTCATACGGTAACTGTTGTGCCTCTGGCCTTAGCTATGCTGTCTCTAGATAGAGCTCTTAAGACTACTAGTAGGGTTCTCCTTACTGTTAATCTGGTTCTCGCTCTTGCAAGCTTGTTTGTAGCCTTTTATCTTAGGCTTAACTTCTACGATCTACTCATCTACAGGCTTGTACACACGTATTTTGACCTGTTCGTAGCCTTGCTGGTGATGCTTATAGCCTTGTGGATTATATGGGGTACCTATAAGGTTATATTCATTCTCATTATAGTTCTAATGATTTATAGTGTGTATGGTAAATACCTCCCAGACCCTCTATTCCACCCTGGAGTTTCGTGGACTAGGGTTCTAACAGGTTTAACCATAGAGTTTGAAGTTGGGATCTTCGGCCCTCTAGCTAAGCTTGGAGCCACCCTACTAGCTGCAGTATTCCTAGTCACAACTATAGCATACGTCTTCAGGGTTCCAGAGTCTATAATCAAGATCTTCCTATACATCGTAGGGGGAAGGCGTTATCTAACACCGTACGCCTCGGTCGGATCATCAGCTCTAATAGCCATGTCAACGGGGTCTGCTGCAGCCGATGTAGCTATAACAGGTCAGTTCACAATACCCCTAATGATTAAATCCGGGTTTAAACAAGAGATTGCAGCTTCCATAGCTTCAACAGCTTCAACAGCCGCTCTTATAACACCACCAATAATGGGTATAGCTGCATTCCTAATAGCTGAAAGCCTGGGTGTTCATTACTGGGAGGTTGCTTTAAGGGGGTTCTACATGGCCTTCATATTCTATGCAGTCCTATCATATTCACTACTAATAATAATCCTGACAATGATGCGTAATGCCCCGTCCACCGGGATGGTAGGTGGTAGGTCGACGGAGTTAGACGAGGTTGCCGGGAGACCGGGTTTAGTTGATATAGCTAGAGTAGCGCTATTCGTAGGCCTCCTATTATACCTAGTCTACACTCTTGGGGTTCTGTGGTGGAGTGTTGCAAGAGCCTCTTACACCGGTGTAATGATATTCCTGCCTGCGTTCATCGTCCTCGAACTGTTAGCGGTTAAAGGGACTATCAAGCTCAAGCTGGAGAGTGTAGCTAGACTACTCTACGACTACATAGTTGTTTACGCTAGAGAGACCTCTAGTATAATCGTGCTACTTGCATGCCTAGGTATGGTAGTGGGGGTTTTCACGTTGACAGGGTGGGTTCTAAGGTTGTTCTCCCTCCTAATAGGTGTTGGTGCTGAGAACATAGTTCTGCTCTTGATCCTAGCTTATGTTGTGGGGTTAATACTTGGAATGGGTTTACCACCTACGGGAACCTATGTGATACTAAGTGTACTTACACTTCCAGCCCTAATACAGCTAGGCGTAAACCCTTGGATAGCTCATTTCTTTGCATTCTACGTAGCAACTCTAGGTGAGGTAACCCCTCCAGTAGCACCTGCTGTCGTAGTAGGAGCTCAAATAGCCAGATCAGATCTGTTTAAAACGGGTTTTGCCGCGATTAGACTGCTAGCACCTCTATTTCTATTCGCATTCGCTATTATCCAGAGGGGCTCATTCATATTAAACCCAATACCGAGAACCGAAGTTTTACTCGATCTACTCTACCTCCTAGTAGGCCTCCTATCCCTATCCACAGCGCTCTTCGCACCATTCACAAATTCGAGAGTGCTCGATGTAATACTAAGAGGTGCTACACTAATACTAGGCTTAACACTAGCCTTAGGGATTATAAAGGATAACAATGCCACCGCAATTGCAACTGTTGCACTTCTAACAGTTATACTCATAACTACGTATAGGCTAATTAGAAGCCCATCCAGACCTCAATAACCCTTCTCTAATCTCAAGGAAGTAAGGCCTCCTCAAGATCTTTGGATTGCAACTGACATCCCCATAGCCACCAACTCTACAATTGTTAAATAAAGCGGGCGAGGATCCCCCTCCTTGGGGGTTGTCTCGTGTATGCTATTATTTTTAAACCCCTGTCTACACTATTGTTTGTGATCTGTAGGGTGGTGTTGTGTTTTGAGTCAGAGGTTTGTTCTTGCCGGTGTTGTTGTAGTAGTTTTGCTAGTGCTAGGTGTTATAGGCTATATGATGGTTAGGCCTACTCCTACTCCAACACCCACAACAACCCCTGTTGAGACAACCCCAACAGCACCGCAGACTCCCGCTCCGCAAACACCCCCACCTCCCCAGGTTATAAGAATAGCTACATCTCCTATAGGTACCACTGGCTATGTGATTGCTGCTTACCTAGCTGATATATGGAATAGGGAGGCTGGGTTGAGGTCTTTCGTCCAACCATATGCTAGTACTGAAGCTGGTGTTAAGGCTTTGGTGTTAGGGGAGGCTGAGGTAGCTTATACAGCGGATGTGCATTTTATGGATCTCTATACATGGGGTAAAGAGTTCGGGATACTAGGCGTTGGGTTGGAGCGTGAGGCTAAGAAACTCCCAGTTCAAAGTGTGTGGCTTTACACTATGGAGACATTCCTTCTAGTCAGGGCTGAGGATGCGGGTAAGTACAGGTGTTGGAAGGATTTAGATGGTAAGGATGTATTCCTAACCCCGAAGGGGTTCGGCAACCATCTTAACATTCTTAGGGCTCTAAGAGCTGTAGGTGTAAAGGTTAACCATGTTGAAATATCCACTGGAGCTGTAGCTGACTCTCTAAGTAGAGGGACTATCGTAGCTACAGCTCTATATACTACCGGAACACTAACATTACCACCATGGGGTAGAGAGCTGGATTTAAAGATGAAGCTAGCACCTCTAAACCCATGCCCGGACGAGGTTGAGAAATTGAAAGCTGCAGGGCTCGTTTTGAAGGAGATAGACTCGTCAAAGGTCTTTAGCAATAACAAGGACATGGGCAAAGTCGTGGGAGTGGCATTCTTCTTCGGCTGGCATGCTGCCATAGATATACCGGAGGATGTAGTCTACAGGATGTTGGTTGCTTTGGAGAAGGTTGCTAAGGACTATGTGGGGGCGGCGAGAGAGTTCAGCCAGATTGCAGCTGACATGGCTGGATTCCAGGTTGAAGGAGTTAAAAGTAGTATAGCCTACGGTATCCCCGTGCACCCGGGTTTAGCTAAGTATCTTAAGGAGAAAGGGTTATGGAATCCAGAGTGGGATAAGTACATAGCAAAGGAAATGATACCAAAGTTAGTTAAAGCAAGTCCATCATACTAAAATTAATGCAATCCCACACTCTAACACGCTCTTTTTCCCCTTTCCCTTTCTGGGAAGAAGTGTCTTTTACAACTAGAAGCCCAGTTCTTTCCAAGAGCAGCTCTTTTAAGGTGTTAGTGAATTCGCTGCGTACTATATACACTATTTTATAATTTCTCACCTACTAATAGGTATTTGGGTGTTTGGTTGTTTGTTGCGGGAGCTTCTCATACTTAGTAGGGGTGGTCAGGGGGGTGTTACTGCTTCTAGGATCTTAGCTAGTGCTGCTGCCCTTGAGGGTAGGTGGGCTCAGGCTATTCCTGAGTTTGGTGCTGAGAGGAGGGGTGCTATTGTTAGATCATACCTACGCCTCTCCGATAAGCGTATTCTCAGGCATTCTAGTGTTAGGAGGCCTGAGGGTGTTGTGGTGTTTAGTAGTAGGATTCTAGAGCTTATAGATGTTGATAAGGTGATTCCCGTTGATTCAACTGTTCTCGTTAACTCCTCTGTTAGGCCTAGGCTGGGGGGTAGGGTTGTATATAGTGTTGATGCTACTGGTATCGCTCTTAAGCTTGGCCTTGTTATAGCTGGGTGGCCTGTTGTTAATACTGCTATGGCCTCCGCTGCAGCTAGGGTTTTCAATATAGCCTCTCTTGACAGTATTGTTGGGGCTCTAGGTGAGTACTTCAGGGGTAAGCTTCTAGAAGTTAATGTTGAGGCGGCTAAAATAGCCTGGGGTGAGGTGGCCTAGAGGTGGGTTTGGTTTACGAGCCTGTGGATCTTGAGAGGGAGGCTTTTGAGGACCTCAGGGGTTTCATTGAGAAGCTCCTCTCAAAACCAGCCCCAGGCTCTGCAGGTCGTACTGGGGCTTGGAGGCTTTATAGGCCTGCTGTTGATGCTGGGAGGTGTATAAAGTGTGGTATATGCTGGCTCTACTGCCCAGACGATGTTATAAGCTGGGCTCCTAAGGGGCTCCCCATTATAGACTATAGTTATTGCAAAGGCTGTGGTATATGCTCTAGTGTGTGCCCTGTTAAAGCCATAGACATGGTCTTGGAGGGTGAGTAGGTTGAAGGTTAAAGTTCTAATGGGTAATACTGCTGTAGCTGAGGCCGTTAGAATGGCTGATGTAGATGTGGTTTCAGCATACCCCATAACACCTCAGACTATAATTGTTGAGAGGATAGCTGATATGGTTGAAAGGGGGGAGCTTAAGGCTAGGTATGTTAGGGTTGAGAGCGAGCACTCAGCGTTAGCAGTAGTCTACGGTGCTAGCGCTAGTGGAGCTAGGGTTTTCACAGCAACATCGAGCCACGGTCTCCTCTACATGTACGAGATGTTATGGTGGGTTGCTAATAGCAGACTCCCCATTGTAATGGCTGTTGTCACAAGGGCTATAGGGCCTCCGTGGAACATACATAGCGATCACCAGGACGCTCTAACAGTTAGAGATGCAGGGTGGATCATAGGGTTCGCTTCCAGCGTTGAAGAGGCATTCGACATGACCCTACAAGCCTACAGAGTGGGGGAGGATAGGAGGGTTCTACTACCTGTAATGGTGTCTCTCGACGGCTTCACCCTAAGCCACACATCTGAGCCTGTTAGGCTCCCAGAGGAGTCTGAGGTTAGAGAATGGCTACCCCCACGCGAACCTCTACCCTTCAAGCTTGAGCCTGGAAGCTACTTCTCCGTAGGTAACCTAGGCCCCGACGAGGTTACCATGGAGCTTAGATGGTATGTATGGAGGGCTATGGAGAGGGCTAAGCATGTAATAAGGGAGGTCTCCGTGGACTACGCTAGGAGGTTTGATAGGAGTACTCACAGCCTCGTAGAGGAGTTTAAAACAGGAGATGCCAGATACCTGGTAGTCCTAGCAGGTGCTTGGAGTGGTGATGCTATGGAGGCTGCCGACATGTTAAGGGATGAGGGTTACCCTGTTGGTGTAGCTAGGCTAAGATACATCAGGCCATTCCCCGCTGAGGAGTTGAGGGAGCTAGCTACAAGTGTTAGAGCAGTACTTGTTATCGATAGAGCTGTATCCATGGGCCATATGGGTGTCATAGCAGGGGATCTCGTAGCAACCACACGGGGGAAGGTTGTGGTTAAAAACATTATAGCAGGGCTTGGAGGTGTTGATATGGGCCCTGAGGATTTCAAGTCCATCATAAAGGGGTTTGTCGAGGAGTACGAGAGTGGAGCACTGGACAGCTGGTTCTACACTGAATGGTACATGCCGTGGGTGAGGGGGAGATGAGCATACCCTGGCTCGCCTCTAGGAGGACTAGGGGAGTCCTACCAGGTAATCCCGCGTGCTCAGGATGCCCACATAATATAGGTTTAAAGGTTCTAGGTAGGGTCGTAGGTGATAGAGCAATCCTAGTAGTTCCAGCTGGCTGCACAAGCATTATAGCCGGCTACTGGCCACGTGAAGGCCTTGAGTTCCCGCTACTCCACGTTCCATTCGCTTCGGCAGCAGCAGTAGCATCAGGTGTTAGAGCAGCTTTAGATGTGGGGGGAAGGGATGACGCCATAGTGGTGGTATGGTCTGGTGATGGAGGCGCAGCAGATATAGGGTTCGCCACGCTAAGCGGTGCAGCTACGAGAAACGAGGATATACTGGTGATAGTGAGCGATAACGAGGCATACATGAACACAGGAGTTCAGGCAAGCGGGACGACGATGTGGAAAGCCCTCACAACAACAAGCCCAGTATTAGGGAAGACAGAGGAGAGGAAGGACATAGCACTACTAACCCTAATGCATAAGGTGCCATATGTGGCCACAGCATCAATAGGATACCCATCAGACCTAGCGGAGAAGATAAGAAGGGCGAGCGAAATAAAAGGATTCAAGCTAATACACCTACACTCCCCATGCCCACCCGGGTGGAGGTTCGACTCAGATAAAACAGTGCTAGTAGCTAAACTAGCAGTTGAAACAGGAGCATGGATACTATGGGAGTACGATAGAGGAAACTTCAAAATAAGCCCACCAAGCACACCCTACAGGGATAAGAGCAGAAGGAAACCACTAACAGAGTACATAAAACTACAAGGAAGACTAGCACACCTAACAGAAGAGGACATAAGAGAGATAGAGAGGAGGATAGACGAGAACTGGAACCTGATACTAAGGTTAGAGGAATACTACGCAAGCCACGTAAAAGCTTAAAAACACAGGCAAACAGTATAGGGAGAGGAAGCCGCGGTAGTATAGCCTGGACGAGTATGCGGGCCTGTCAAGCCCGTGACCCGGGTTCAAATCCCGGCCGCGGCGCCACCCGTCAAAACTTATATCTAGTGTGGTGTGGGGTTAAACTTGTGCTCTTGGGGATGCAGGGAGGGAGGCGGTTGGGATCTCTTCCCCACTCCGAGCTTCTCACTTGGGCTTAAGCTTCTCCCACCTCATCTTTTAAAGGCTAGGCTTTCCGTTCCGCTAATCTGAGTATTTGGTGGACCTCTTCAGGTTTTACTGGCATTCTGGTTATCCTTGTTTTAACACCTGCTCTTCTTATGGCATCTTCAACCGCTCTTATGATTGCTGGTGGTGCAGCTATGGCCCCTATTTCTCCAACGCCTCTTGTGCCGTGTGGGTGTTTTGTAGGCGTTTCCTGGAGGATGGATTTTATGTCCATTGGTATTTCCAGGGCTGTTGGTATCATGTAGTCTGCGAAGCTGGGATTTAAGGGGTTTCCTTGCTCGTCGTATAGCATCTCCTCGTATAACGCCTGTCCTATGGCCTGTGCTACCCCTCCTACTATCTGTCCTTCGACGAGCATCGGGTTTATGGCTTTGCCCACATCGTCTAGGGATCTGTATTTAATCACTTTAACCTTACCCGTCTCCCTATCGACCTCCACAACTGCTATGTGTAGGCCGAAGGGGTACACGGGCCCACCGGGGTCGTAGTATGCTATCGCCTCTAGACCTGGCTCCACTCCTTCCAGTGGTGTTTGATACGCTACCCCAGCTACATCTTTTAACTTCACATACCTTTCAGGAGATCCTCTTACATAGAACCTGCCTCCCTCAAAGACTACATCCTCCTCTCTCGCCTCAAGCATTATAGAGGCTATCCTCCTAGCCTTCTCTATAACCTTCATAGTAGCCTGTATTACAGCACCACCTCCCACAGTTATAGTTCTACTTCCAAATGTTCCAACACCCCTGGGTATTAAACTAGTATCACCCCATAGCACTCTAACATCTCCTATGTCGATGCCAAGCATATCCGCTACTAGCTGAGCGAACCCTGTAGCATCCCCTTGACCGTGGGGTGTAGCCCCGCTCACAACTGTCACCTTACCATCGCTCTCAATCCTAACCATGGCGCTTTCAAAGGGGCCTCCTGAGGTTACCTCAACGTAGAATGATAGCCCGACACCCACAAGCCTACCTTTCCTCGCCTCCTCTTCAGCCCACTTTAGGAGATCTCTGTAGCCGAGTAGCTCAACACCCCTTATTAGGGTTGATGCGTAATCACCTGAATCATATCTGAACCCTCCACAATTCCTGTAAGGCATGTCACTGGCTCTAAGGATATTCTTTAACCTCAGCTCAACAGGGTCTAAGCCTAGCTCGTCTGAAACGAGGTCCACGATCCTCTCTATGAAAAATGTTGCCTCAGGCCTCCCAGCACCCCTATAGGCCATTAGAGGGACTTTGTTTGTGTACACGCCAACCACCTCTACCAACTCATTTTTAATCCTGTACGGCCCGGTTAGCATCCTTGCACATATGTATGGGAGCTCCGTTCCCCAAGGGTATGCTCCTAGATCAGCTACCACCCTACCCCTAAGCCCTAGGATGGAGCCTTCTCTATCAACTGCTACCTCCAGCTCGGCATACAAGTCCCTACCTCTATTCATACTAGTAAACTCCTCCATCCTTGTTGCTGTCCACTTCACAGGCTTACCTAGTAGGATTGATGCAAGGGGCACTAGGATCTCCTCAGGGTAGGTGACTATCTTAGCACCAAAAGCTCCCCCCACATCAGGTTGGACGACCCTAATCCTGGGGATCCCGAGTTTTAACGTAGATGCGAGGGTTTCCTTGAGATCGTAAGGTGTCTGAGTCGAAGACCACACCGTAAGGGTCTCCCCATCGTACATTGCAACAACCCCTCTCGGCTCCATAGGTGAGGGGGCTACACCCTGGTTGTAGAGCTTCTCAGCGAAGACATAGGATGCGGTGGAGAACGCCTTAACAGGATCCCCGCACTCTACTCTACCACTAAAGGCTACGTTCCTCTCAGCAGGCTCGTGGATCCTTACATCGCTTTCCACAGCCATGTAGGGGTTTGAGAGGGATTCTAAGGGCTCGTAGTCGACGTTAATGAGATCCGCGGCATCCCTAGCAACATACTTATCCACTGCTACAACCATTGCAATAGGCTCTCCAACATACCTAGCCTTCTTGCTAGCTAGAAGCGTCATAGGCTCAGACCTAACACCCTCGTATCTAAAAGGCTCCACATATCTCTCAATATCCCTATACGTGTAAACAGCCACCACGCCACCTAGTTTCAATGCATCACTAACATCGATAGATTTTATCCACGCATGAGGGTATATAGATCTAAGGAAGTACGCGTATAAAGAGCCTGGAAGCCTTATATCATCTACAAACAAGCCCCTCCCAGTAACAAGCTTCCCATCCTCCACCCTCCTAACCCTCTTACCCACATATCTACCCGAGAAGACCTCCTCCAAAACCATAAACAACCCCTAGCTAAAACGTATAGCAAAACCTATTATAGGAAAAACTCCCGAAACAGCCTCCATCGCGTGAAACACGCTTATACGAATTCGTCTTATGCGGGTACTAGTGGGCGCTTTAACTAGGTAACCTGTTATCTCACGGTTAGAGAACCTATTAAAGTCCTTCTACGCCGAGCTATCTAGCGATGTAGTTGTTGGACTATCATTTGCATCTTCCTAGTGAGAGGTGTAAGAATGAGTATGCACTACATTACATAGGTAGTACGGTGGTTTAATGTTTCCTGCTGGGGATAGGGGACTCCCTAGTCTTAGCTTGAAACCGACCATTAATGTTTAAAAGAGCTTGTTAACAAGTTATATTGTGGTGATGAGGGCTAGATATGCGGATTGATGAAGAAGGTTTCTGGTGCTGATAAACCTAGTTACCATCTAAACCTTTGGTGGTATCTATTGATTATGATGTTGGCAATTTACTTGTTATACATGTTTAGCAGTCTTCTTACGGTTCCCCCCGTTGCTATTATCGGTGCGTTCTTCGGTACTTTGAGCATAGTTGTTATTACACTGCATTTTGCTCTTAGCAGGTGTAGTGTCTCTTTAGTCTCCTTATCCTCTAGACATGCTTCTAGGTTTGCTATACCCTTTGCTATTATGAACCCCTCGTTTAGGTATAGTACTGGTGGTTTGTTGCCAGGTGTTTTGACCACCTCTATCCCCGTTGTACTCTCCAGCTCCTCTCCCATCACGTCTATCTCGTAGGTCTCACTTCTGACAGCTAGTTTAACCTCGTATCCGTTCGCTCTAAGAGCCTCTGCTAGCAATATATCAACTGCCGCTTCCCCGGCATTATCAACTGCAATGTAAACAATCTCACCCCTTGGTATCTCCGGTATCTCCTCTATCAAAGGCCTATCCCATATGGCCTTCTCTAGATCCACAGGCTCGTAGCCTAAGACACTTGTATCGATTATATTTGCTGCAGCCGCCAGCCTCAACGCCTCATCCAACCTCCAGCCTGTTGCCTTAAGGTAACCTTCGACCCTCCTTGCAATCCTCCAGCCTAGGTTCCAGAGCTCCCTCTTATAACCCGCATATGGATCCCTGGATTTAGCCATTCTCTTAACCAGGTTGAATGACCTTGTGAAAGCCTCAGTTCTACTCTGCTCCTCTAGGAGCTCCGAGAGCTCCCTCAGGAAACGAGGGGCCTCGCTATCCAGGTTGAGCCTGTATACGTCACTAAGCCTTGAGCTTACAAGACAGAGCCTGCACAGCTTCCCGTCAATCCACAAAGTTGTTAACCACCTCCACGACACGTCTTAGATCATCTATGCTCACATCCCCTAGCACACCAACCCTAATCATTTTATCCTCGTAGACCCCCATACCCCTAGCTATTATGTAACCGTGTTTGCGAAGCTCCCTAACGATTAGATCTGGGTTTGGAGCCCAGAACGCTGTAACAGTATAACTCCTATAAGGCTCCCTAGCTACAGATTCGAGCTTTAGACTACTGTATAGAGTTTGAGCTCTCAGCCTGTGAACCTCATGGTATCCATCTACTCCAAGCTTTAGTATCATATCCAGGGATACGTCGAGCCCATATACCACGTTTATGGGTGGAGTGTAGGGTGGGTTTAAGGTTGTAGATCCTTTGACCAGCCTCCTTAAGTCCATGGATGGTGGCACCTTGGTCTTAACTTTGGGTTCTACGCTGACATAGAGTATTGAAGCTCCGGGTGGTGCTAGGAATGCCTTGTGTGACGCTGTTGCTATGACATCAACCCTACCCCTAATGGGCTCAGCAGGTATCCCCGAGACGCTATCAACAATCAATATGGCCCCTAAGCTCTCTGCAACCCCCTGGAGCTTCTCAACAAACCTATTAGCTACACCCATGCTAGTCTCGTTGTGAACCACGGCTACGACCTTAACGTCGCCAATCCTCCTAGCGTAATCCTCTACAACATCGGGCTCGACATGGTCTAGGTTTAGCTTGTACACAACCCCACCCCTAGACTCAACGCTTTCCGCCAACCTCTCCCCGAAGACACCGTTAACCACGACTAGAACCCTGTCACCCGGGTCTACGTAGTTGTAAACAGCTATATCAACAGCTAGGGTGCCCGTGCCAGGCGCTATAACAGGGGTTGAGTTGTAGTCGTATACCATTCTAAGCTTCTCCACCACCCTCCCAAGCACCTCTCTAAACTCAACACTCCTATGGAAGAGTGGTTGCCTAGCTACAGCCTCTAGAACCTCCCTAGGTAGCTGAACGGGCCCTGGGGTTAGGAGCTTCAACCCCGAGCACCTCAAGTATACCTGCTAGGAGCTCCTCCCCAACCCTCTCCATGGCCTCGATGGTTTCAGCCCCTATATGGGGGGTTACTATGACCTTAGGGTGTTCTACGAGCTTCCTCAGGGTAGGTGACCTAGGCGGCTCCTCATCCAGTACATCCAAGGCTACAGCCCCGAGCCTTTCAATGTGCTTGAGTAACGCTTCGTAATCCACCACAGGCCCCCTACTAGTGTTAACCAGGATAGCATCATCCTTCAGTAACCTCAGCCTACCCTCATTCATCATCCTATAGGTTGAAGGTGTTAGTGGGACGTGCAATGTCACAATATCGCTTTCCACAAGGAGGTCTTCGAGGCCTACAAGCTCACCACCAACACTCTCAACAGCCTCCCTCACATCCCTCACATCGTAGGCTAGAACCCTGGCCCCTATTGCAGCAGCTAACCTAGCAACCCTACTCCCAATCCTACCAAACCCTATGACACCAAGCTTCTTACCGTAGAGCTCCCTACCCTTGTACAAACCCTTACTCCAAACACCCCTCTTAACACTATCAATATGGAGGTGTAGGCTCCTCAAAGCAACTATGATCAAGCCTATTGTTAGCTCAGCAACACTCTGAGATGAAGCGGTGGGAGCGTTAACAACAGCAATACCCCTGCTAACAGCGTGATCAACATCAACATTGTCAAGGCCAACACCATACCTAGCTAGAACCCTAAGCCTCAAACCCCTATCTATAACCTCCCTATCAACAACAATACCCCCCCTAAACACTAGGACATCGAAGCCCTTGATAATGTCTAGGAGCACATCGCGAGAGATACCAGGACGGTACTCTACCTCTAAACCAGCCTCCCTCAAACCCTCAAGAAACCTACCTGAAATCCTATCAACAACAAGAACCCTATACCCGACAAAAGCAGACACCAGGGTATAGGAAAGCGGGAGCCCTTAAAAGCTATTAAGCCTAAAAACCCAATACAATCTACATCCGTACACAGCTACGTCTACAAGTACGCTTATTAACTCTGTCCACACAACGTGGGTTTGGAGATCAACTTATGAGTGTCGTCATCAGCGTGAGGGTTAAGAAGGAGATTAAGGAGCTCCTAGAAAGTGAGGGTGTAAACATAGCAGAGGAGGTTAGAAGGTTCTTAGAAGAGCTAGCATACAAGGTTAGGATTAGAAAGTATGTCAAGAAATGGGATAGAATGTTGGAGGGTGTAAAGCCTAGCCCGAAAGGTTTTTCTATATCATCCGTGAGGGAGGATCGTGAGAGTCATTGATTCCTCTGCGTTAGTGAAATACTTTGCACGGGAAGAGGGTTGGGAGAGTGTGAGAGAGCTCATACTAGAGGGGGTTATAACGTTAGATTTGGCAATTAAGGAGGTTGCAAACGCTCTCTGGAGGAAGGTTAAAAGAGGGGATATGAGTGCAAATGTAGCTTTAGAGATAATACGGGATCTTTCAGAGTCTAAGGCTGTGAGGGTTATGGGCCAGGACGAGTACATTGAGGATGCTTTTAGAATAGCTTTAGAGTACGGAATAACAGTCTACGATTCCCTCTTCATCGTTCTTGCAGAGAGGCTTGGAGTAGAGCTTGTAACATGTGATGGGGTTCAGGGTGAGAAGGCTGTGGCTCGCGGTATTAATGTTGTTATGTGTTGATTAACGTTGCACGACTCTACGCTCTTATGGTTTGCTAATGTTCACTCTAACCTTGCCTACTTCTATTCTCTCTATCCTCTCGTTGCACGTTGTGTATAGTACTATTGATCTCGTCTTGTAGTCTATCCTCTCTATTACCGCTGGTCTTACTTGGTTGTTGCAGTGTACTGCTGCTAACAGGCTTTTCTCCCAGTCTAATGGTATTAGTACTCCGTCTAAGCTCGGTGGTGTCACCCCCTTGTAGATGGCTACTAGTACTCCCTCCTGTTGCTCAGCGTAGACGAGTTTAGGGTTTATGTTTTTCACTAGGTTGTACTCCAGGGGGTTCCCCTTGAATATAGGAGCTCCCTCTACCTCTACCTCGTCAACCTTCACTTTAACCTGCCTAGCCCCCAATAGCCTTAGGGTTATCAACCTCTCCCTATGGACTCTCCTCTCCTCAACAGTCTTCCCCCTCCCCTCTACGAGCTTCGGTAACCTCATCACCTTAGCCTTAACGTTTTCAAGGTACCTCATAGTATTATCACCAAGACCTATGGCTACTATAACATCGGCTCCAACCTCCTCGGCAAGCCTAACCTTAACCCTAACACCCTCCCCCGACACCCAGCCATCGGTATCAATGACTAGAGGGCCCTCGGCCATCCTCGCTAGCCTTGAGGCACAGGATATGTACCTCTCAGTCGAATCACTTGGGGTGAAGGAGCCTACGAAGCAAGGCTTTATGTCTGTGAAGGAGCCGGAGTAGCCTGGTACGACGGGAGGGCTGGTCTTAGCTAGAGCCTCGAACCCGGGGCAGAAGACCTCGTTTTGGCCTACATCGGTTGTCAAATAGTAGGCTGTAGACCCCCTCAACGCAACCTTATTAGAGATCCACGCTGCAAGAGTACTCTTACCAGAATCCGTAGGCCCCACCAGGAGGATCCTCTCGTAGGCAGAAAGCTCCCCGGCAATCGAGTCGAAGACGTTGTAAACACTAGCGTCCAGAGGCTTAAGCTTAGACGGATCACTAGCACTAAGAGACCCGGAAACCTTAACACTAACACTCCTACCAAGAGGTATCACAATAGTAGAGCCGACCCCAACGGGGAAACCGAGAACCTCAACGACACCCTCAACAACCCTAATACTCAAAGGCCCCGAAGCCAGGTAGAAGCCCAAGGTGGAACTCCCACCACCCATAGAACACA
>JAJHQN010000087.1 GCA_020833325.1 Desulfurococcaceae archaeon
TTCGATACAGCAGGGGGCCCTCTCAAAGTCTGGGTTGTTGGGGGAGCTGCCGTTGTTAGAGCTCTAGGTGGTGATGTTGAATCAAAAGATGTTATAGTTGATATAGTGATATCACATCTAGCCGATGAGCCATTAATAAGTGATAGGCTGGCTGGAGCTCTTGAGATAGCGGTAGAGGACTTCGCCGAGGGGTTATGGAGGTTTAGATGGGAGCCTCTAAGTAAGCTTAGGAGGAGCTTTCGCACTCCATCTTAAATCCTTAACCCTCTCGTTGCATAGGATTAAAAAGGAGTTTCAAGGCTTTACTAAAGTGTGGTGGTTGAGGATAGGGGTTTTCGAGTGGAGGTATATTGCCTTAATAGCCGCGTTGTACCTTATACTAGGTGTTTTCATAATCTCCCTCACATATCCTGGAGCAGATCTTAATGGTCTTGTGGCCCCCCTTGGCTTTAGAGTTACCTTCTACAATAGTAGCCCGGTGATAGCCGTGCTCTCCTCCGGGAGCTCAACGTATGTTTACTGGGCTGGGAGCGTCTACAGTCTCCGTTCTCCTGTGAGTGCGGCGTGCTATGATGGTTCAAGGTTGTCCATTATCGTAGGTGATAGTCTCTACATTGTGAATTCTAGCGGTGTCTCTACCCGTGTTGGGTTTAACTTAGATGCTATGCTAGCTGGTGTTCTCTGCGGTGAAACCACCTACGCTATTCTAATCTCCAATGGGAGTTTGATGCTTGTTGATGTGAAGAGAGGTGTTGGGTTTAAGCTTAGCGGTTTCCCGCTGGGTAGTGATGGTATTTCAGGGCTCCAAGTGGGTGGAGATGTGTACATTGCTAGTGGTAATAGAGTGGTATTGGTTGGTAGGGGTTCTATCACCACATATGAGCTCCCAGGCATTGCTGTTATCCGAGGTCTAGCTTTATCCCATGATGGTTTGGTTGCCTACGGCTCCTGGGGTGATATGGGTCTTATATACAGGTTTAGTGTTGGGGAGGCTATATTGTTGAACGTGCCAGGTAGGGTTACCTCTGTTGACGCTGTATCATGCTCTAGCTATAGGTGTTGGGCTGTTGTAAGACCCTACGGAGACTGGCTTATAGTAGTTGAGTTTAACAACTGGAGGTACACATCACATGCTAAGATAGTAGCTGTTAAGCCTTTCGTATACCACACCTCGGGAGCGTCGGATAGGATTTGGATTTCAGGAGAGCTAGTCGACCTAGGTGTTGTAGCCCTAGGGGTTTCATCGACGAGGGAGGCTGTGGTAGGGTTTAATAGTACACATGCAGTTCTATGGACTGAGAGTTACATAACACCAACACCTAGACTTTCTAAAATCAAGGTCTACCCTTCTACCGGGGAAGCTGAGGTACAGATTGTTAGAGTGGAGCTCCTAGAAGGTAGTGAGGGTCTTCAACATGGTAGTGTTGTATTTAAAGCTGTGAAACCCCAGGTTGATAGGTTGGCTACTCTTATAACCCTTATAGTGGTTACACTTCCAATCCTAGTATACCTTATACAGTATACAGTTCAAAATAGACGAGGAGGGTTAGAGGCCGCGTCTCCTCAGGAGCTCGATGGACGCTACAACTAGGATTATCGTTGCAGAGACAATAGCTGCTTGTAGTGGAGCAAGCCTTGAGTACCCTTCAACACTATAGTTGACCCTTACACTTACCGTGGGCTTCGAGGCTTCAGTTACTATAACAATTATGTTATCCCCTGTAGCTAGCCTAGCTTCTATGACGGGCGTTGAGCCTCCAGCTTGTACTACCGGGATCACCTCGCCTAGTAGTGATAGTGCTTGAACTATGGCTGGGCTAGCCTGGATTAAAGCTACTACATATGCAACTCCAGCTCTTAGATCGAGTTGTGGTCTGGACGCTGATACATTCAGATTTAAAGCTCTAAATTGTTGTACTAGCGTGTACGGGTCGCCTGTGAGCCTCATGTAGTACATGTTAGATGCTCCCTCAACCTCTACGCTAACCTTGCCGGAGCTCGTTACGCTACTAACGCCTAGGAATAATGTTGTACCGGGGCCTACGGGTATGGTGTTCCTGTAGGAGCTCTCAAGCCTTGCACCGTAAAGGTCTGCTACAATACTTGAGATCACAAGTGCTATGGATATGGCTACTAGGAGCCTTGATGGTAGTGTCATGGTTGATAAAACCCTACTCATAGAACCTCAAACCTCCTAGACATGTAGGTGAGATATGCTAAGATCACCAGGATGGATAGCCCAGGTACTAGTGTTAGCTGCCAAACCTCATAGTCTAGGTTTGAGTAAGCGTAATAGGCTATATCAGGTAGGTACATCGCCTCCCCAACCCTTCTCACAACATCACTACCTATAGCCCCCCCAATCCCCGTTAGTATTAAGTGTAATGCTATGTAGGTGAAGTAGACTGCCACGCTTAGAATACCGCTTGTAGCCTGGCTTTTAACCCTAACAGCTACCAGTAGGAATATGCTACCGTAGAGCACTGCCTGGAATAGAAATGCAAGGTACATGCCCAGGATTACATCGAGGCCTCTATACAAAGTAGACCCTAGTAGTATGAGGATTGTTACTAGAGGTGTAGCTAGTATGAGAGCTGATGGTATGACGACCCTGCTTACAAGTAAAACCACCGCCACTGTAACCCTGTGAATAGGGTATGTGAGGTAGAGGTTTAGGATACCGCTTTGAATCAAAGTTGCTAGACCAGCTGAGCTCCTAATAGCTAGGAATAGAGCTGTGGCTACGAGAGTAGGATCTAAGGCTATCCTCGAAGCTATAATGGGGCTTGTCACAGGCTGTATGGATACAAGTATGGCTCCGAGCATTGCTAGGAGTACTACTAGCACGTCGAGCCCAGGAGGTCTAAGGACATCGCTTATATCGATGTAGAGGATGTGGTAAACTCTAGTAAGCCCTCCGGTCCGGGAGCTCAAGTAACATCACCTGCGCTTAGCAACTCCTCCAGGGTGGCGCCTATGAAGTCGATGTTCATTAAGAAGACTCCGTCCCTCGAAGCTGTTGTTAGGAGCTCAAGCAACACCTCATACCCCCCTTTCCCAACCTCCACTAGTACATTGTAGCCTTCGATCCTAACGTTAAACCCACTAGTTTTAAGCATGTGGGCTAGCTTCTCTGGATCACTACACCTAATCCTAGCCACAGGATTCTTGTATATGAGATCACTAGGGCTACCTGAGGCTATAACCCTACCCCTGCTCATGACTATAAGCCTGGAGGACACCCTGGTAACCTCTGGTATAACATGGGATGATACTAGGAACGTTATCCCCTCATCTCTATTAAGCCTAGCTATAAGCTCTAAAACCCTAAGCCTCTCAACAGGATCAAGATTACTCGTAGGCTCATCTGCTACAATGAAACGTGGATTAGCTAGGAGAGCGTGGGCTATAGCGGCTCTCTGCTTAAGCCCAGCGCTTAACGCAGAAAAAGTCTTCCACTCGTGACCCTCAAGCCCGGCAAGCTTAATAACCTTCCTAACATCATCGAAACCACCACCATACATCCTAGCAACGTGGAAGAGTAGATCCTTAACACTTAGGGAATCGGGGAGAAAAGGCCTCTCAAAGATAACACTAACACCAACCCTAGCCTCAGGATCTACATAGGGGTCGAGGCCGTTGAGAAGCACAGAGCCTGAATCCCTCCTCATAAGCCCAAGAGACACCTTAATCAATGTAGTCTTACCAGCACCATTAGGCCCGAGAAGGCCTACAACCTCACCCTCAAAAACATCTAGAGAAACACCATTAAGAGCTCTAACCAAACCAAACTTCTTGGTAACATTGGAAACCCTAAGTAATGCTTCCAACACCTACCGCCAATACTAGGAAAGCCTACCTAAACCTATATAAACTATAACTCGCTAAGGATGAGCTCTGGTATTACAGCTCTTTAGCTATCCTCCAGGCCACCATAAGGCTTAGAGCATTGATTGTTAACTGTGGGTTGACTATTGTAGTTGAAGGTATTATGGATGCGTCCGCTACGTAGAGGTTATCGTAGTTGAATACCCTTCCATCGCCATCTACGACTCCTGCACTGGGGTCTCCCGCCATCCTAGCTGTTGACATGGGGTGGTAGGCGCTTAGTTTGAAGAGACCTGGTTTCGCTCTATCCAGTACTCTTCTAGCGTCTTCAACATTATACACCCCCTGGGTGGTCTTTAGTGGTAGGTATACTTTCCTAGCACCTGCTGCTAAGAGTATCTCTGTTGCTAACTTAACACCCTCCCTTATCTTCTCCAGGTCCTCGCTTGATAGGTTATAATCTGCTACTCCTAGCACCGCCCTTCTCGGTACAGCCCCTGTGTTCTCATCGCTAACCTGTACTCCTATTGATGCTAGGTATGGGTATTCGTGGATCTCCTCGAAGGGGATGCTTCCAGCACTATAGCCTATGCCCGGTGGTGGTAGTGTTGCTAGTAATAGTACTCCGAGATCTTCTAGGAGGTCGGCTACATAGTACGATTGCATTGTGCCAACCCACCCGTTGACCTTATAGTTCATGATCGCTGTTACTCCGAGAGCTGGGTGTATGTGGAGGTGTGCACCGAGATTCCTATTCCTAACACCTGACGCTAGGAGTAGCCTCGGGGTATTCAGAGCTCCAGCTGATACAACAACAGCTCTAGACTCCACTCTAACACTAACACCTCCAAGCTCCACCTCGACACCTAAAACCCTACCATCGCCTAGCAGCACCCTCCTCACATAAGCGTTTGTGTATACCTCTAAACCTCTACTAACAGCATCTCTTAGGAAGGAAAGCCTCAT
>JAJHQN010000017.1 GCA_020833325.1 Desulfurococcaceae archaeon
CTAAAGCACACCCTGATAGGAGGAGGAAGCTCAGGGACCTCTCCAATAAGCACCAGGAGGTTTCAATACTTGGGATCTACGATAGGGTTGAAGCTAGGAGGAGCATCCTCCACAACGACGGCTTCTATGGCGGAGCTCTAGCACCAGAAGAGGTTAGAGAAGAGCTAGGGAAAGTCGAGAGGCTTATAGAGGATATAGAAGCTCTCATATTAGTGTAGTGTGGGAGCCCCAGCGTTTCCCCGCTAACGGTATTTCTGTTAGCGGGGTTGGGCCTTGGTGTGGGATCATTAGCTTCACCCACACCTCATGGGCCCCGGTCGAGCCCTAACGCCACTGGGCTCCCATCTACGCCCAGGCAACCAAGCCCCCCTCACCGCAGTGCGGATCAACGGGGGGCTGTACCCGTTAACCCCTTCCCCCTCCGAAGCTTGAATACCTGCTGTTCAGCTATAGAACTGTGGCAACCTCCCACACGGTCTTTGACAGCTCACCCAACACCATTATACCAAGTATTTACAGCTATCTACAGCTATTTAAATTTACCGTCAGCTCTGTAACAGCCTATACGTAGAACCACGACCTAGCTATCTATGGGGTAGCTACTCTATGATTACGCAGAGTGCAACTTGTAGCGTCGAACTCAACAATTACATCCCAGGAGCTCCCTGGAAGTCATAACGGTAGTCAACCCTCCATCCATCCATAGCATTACCTACTATTATCATGAGTAGCTACCTTTACTAACAGGCTCATCCTATCATATTATCTAATCAGTATTGCTAGTATTATCGTGACCCACATCGTAATCAGTACACCTAAGATCCATAGAAACCTATTGTTCAAATCCCTCCTTAGATCTCCAATCTCACTCCTTAAATCTCTAAGCTCACTCTCAATATGGTTCAACCTCTTATCCATCTGCTCTAGTATACCCTCAATCCTAGCAACCCTCTCCTCCAGACTATCCTCCTTCATACACGTAACCCTGTCTAGACTAGAGCTCGTTAAAGTTAATTAAAGCTATGGTTGCATAGCGGTACTCCTCAATATTCAGATCACGTTATTAGCGTGAAGAGATCAGCTCAACCTTAGAGTTAAGCTTTAATCAACTCTTTTTTCCTTTCAAACTAGTCCTAGCCTAGAGATTCGTTCTGATGATATCCTGGTGAGGGTTTTAGCGATAGGAGATTATTGAACCTTTCGGCTTGTAAGGTAAGGCATGGTATGCCTGGGTACGACATTGACATGCTTGTAGGCTTTGACTGGAGGTTAAGCCTCATCCTCAGAGGAGTCTCGGCAGGTTCGCTGAGGAGGCTGGATTCCGTAGGCTAAGCCATCCTGGAGTCATGGGCCTCGGGCATCGTAGAGTTTCAGCTCTGCGACCACCAAGATGCTAGATGCTTCCCACTATGTTCAAGTACTTCCGTGCGCTCGTGTACTGCTAGGAGCTAAAAGGGTTATATAGGGTCTCTGTACACTTACACATTATGGTGTCTGTATGCCTAAGCGTACAACATTAATTCTAGACGATGATGTATATAGGAAGCTTGTGGAGGAGAGTGTTAAGAGGTATGGGACTGTAAGAGCTCTCTCAAAGGTTGTTAACGAGCTACTAAGGGAGAGGTTCTCTTCAAGAGAGGATCTCATCAAGCTTATATACTCTGATAAGATCACATGGATTTCAACAGAGGATTTCGAAAGGTTCCGTAGAGAGTTAAGTGAGAGGTTTGAATCACGTTGATCATAGACACTACATACCTGCTCCCTCTGGCAGGTATAGGTGTTAGAATGGATCTACTAAGAGCTGTTGTCGAGGGGAGGATCAAGGGCGTCGTGCTGGACGATCTAGCTTTAAGCCTGATATCCATATTTGAACTACAAGCTAAATCAGCTAAGCTGAATATACCCGTGAACCGCGTCGTTGAAGCCGTTAGGGTGATAACCTCCAGTTTCCGGGTCATACCATTTCACACTCAGCCAATCATCGAGCATGCATTTGAACTACGTGGGATCCTAGGGGATTACATAGATTGTATAATCGTAGCTACAGCTGTATCCTTAGGAGAGGATCTTGTAACAGAGGATACGAGGATACTATCTCAAAGGAAAGTGTTAGAGGAGAAGTATGAAATTAAAATTTATAGCTACAAAGACTTAGTAATTTAGATTCAGACAGCCGCATTCACTCCTTAGGATTAGAGATATGCCGAAGTGTCTCTAAGTCCTGGTAGGAGCTCCGCTTATGTCTCAAGGTTTAATCTGTAAGTTCTTCCTATGAATGGCTTAATGGTGTGAAGGTTCTATGGAGTTTCTGTCTGCTACATTAACAGCCTAGGAGCTCCTTCACCTTTAATGCTCTCTCTAGGGCAGCTCTGATAATATCATCTCCTACGGTGTTGGGTTTTAATGTGAGTGTTTTAATGTTGTTGCATATCTCCTCCACGTGCCTGGCTCTAGCTTTCTCGTCTAGTGCTTTCTCAGCTTGTATTTTAACGTTCCCCTCCATGAATCCTTCGGGGTAGTACCATACCTTGAACCATGTGAACCCTGTGGTTAGTAGCTTGAATCCTATCCTCGTTGCCTCAGCTGGTATCCCCATGTCTACTAGTCTCATCGTCTCTCTATCCCATGAGTAGTCTACGTATATCGATTCCCCGGGTTTAAGGGCCTCATATAAGATCTTGTAGAGCTCCTCCTCCATCTCTCTGAAAGGCTCCTCCTCTATGCTGTAGAGCTCCACCCAGCCTCTGTAGGGGCTTCTACCGCAGAACACTTTCACCGTAACTACCCTATCTTTACCCTTATAGAGCTCCATGTTGTACTCCTCGGCAAACCTCCCCCTCCTGGTTTGAACTTCTACCTTTAACTCCTCCTCCACCCTCCTCGGTAGAGCTCCTAAACCCTCGTGGTTGCAACGCATTGGCGGCACCCTAGTACCAGTATGTTTCTGTAAAGTTATGCTCGGAGACCATTAACCTTGGGTTACCGTAGGCTGCACATGCCTGTGCTAGTACACAGCCCCCATTACACCCCCTCATCTTGGAGCATTCAACCCTACAGGAGCTCCTGCAAGTTGGGTTATCCCTTGTGCAGCACCTCCTACCAAAGCTCCATAGGATATCGTCTAGTATGAATGGGTCTATGCCCCCGTATCTAGCTACCTCCTTGTAAGCCATCCTAGTGGCTAGCCTTAGCATCGCATCCCTGTCTTCGTCGAACTCAAGCCTAGCGGCTATGGCCTCTAGTGTTTCATCGTCGACTTCCACTATGCCTGTTCTAACTGCTATCCTGACAAGGTGGTTGTCTACTGGAACCTCCTTGTTGTACTGGTCTACAACCTGTAGAACGCCCCTCCTCTCAAGGAATTTAGCTAGTAGGTATGCCTTCTTCTCCACAGGATCCTGGTATGCTTTGAACACCTTGAGCATGTTTATGAAGCCTCCTCCACCACCGCTCTTAAGGTAACCCCTAGACTCCACAACAATACTGTATGGATCTCCGTTGAAGAGCTCCAGTAGCTTAACCCCTAGGTCTCTTAGGAGCTCAGCTCTAACCTCGGGATCCGGTGGCCTCACAACCCTGATATCCGTTTTAACGCTAAGCCATTCAACGACATCCCTGGGGGTTACCTTGGCAAGCCTCTTAGCCTCGAAGAACCCGGGATCCTCTATAAACCTCTTTAGACCAAGCTTGTATAGGAGGTCAGCGCCATGGTAGAGCTTGCCATCAACTACAGCCTCATAGGGCCTCCCAGGTCTACTAAGCCTATGATCCATGGCAACCATAACCAGGAAGTACGATGCGATATCCCTACGGCTAGCACCTGGAGGAGGGTATAGGTCTGGGTCTAGGTAGTAGTCTACCTCAATAGAACTAGCAACACTTGCTAGAAGCCTCCCTAGCTCTAGAACTCTAACTCTGTCAACCCTGACAAGCATCCCTTAAACCCGCCATCCTATAACAGTATGTGTTGCAAAGCTGGAGTTTTAAATTTAGTTAATAAAACCTTGCTTCGCAACACTAACACGGTGCCGGCTATGGCGGGCGGGGATGTTGTTAGCTTTGAGGAGTTCTCCAAGCTCGATATAAGGGTTGGGAGGATTGTGAAGGCAGAGCCAGTCCCGGGTAGTAGGAAGTTGATTAAAACCATAGTTGATATAGGTGGGGAGGAGAGGCAGATCCTAGTAGGTGTAGCCAGATGGTATAAACCTGAGGATCTAGTAGGTAAACTCGTAGTAGTACTTGTAAACCTAAAACCCAAGGTTATGGCAGGTCTTGTAAGCCAAGGTATGGTGTTAGCTGCTGGGTGCGGTGAGAACGAGAAACCAGTGTTCCTAACGGTAGAGGAGCCTGTACCACTAGGTTCTAAGGTTTGCTGAAGCCAAGCTCGCCTACAACACTCCCACCGACTCTCTCCCATGGTAGAGCGTAACTTCTATCAAATCTCCACCTCTAACCCTAATAACAGCCCCCCGCCCAAGTAACCTTAGGGCTTAGGGGGCTCCACAGCCTTATGGGTTTAGGGAGCTCTAATAAGCATTTTAGCCCTATCGACTAGCTTGCCGTCGAGAGGAGTGCTGGGTGACACTATTGTGCCGCTACTTGCCTCCAATGTCTGAGCTGGACCCTGCTAGGATTAAGGTGTGTTGGAGTGCATTCTACTAGGTGAGCAACATACAATCAACATATTATTAGAGGGCTCTCTCCATCTGTAACCCAGCTGTCTTGGGCGCAGTTGAGGATTTGAGCTCTGAGGGTGGGCGAGGAGTTTATAGGGATTATGTAGTAGACCTTCCTATCGGATACGTTGATGTAGGCTAAACCATCTACCCTTGATACGTGTGCCCTCCAGAGCACCCTTGATGCCCTAGCCTTATCATATCTGAGAGCAAGCTCCCTAATAGCTATTACATCCCTCACATCCCTACTCTCAATGGGTTTTAAGAGCTCACCGGGTATCGATAAGCTCATGTGGCTTGGAGTAGCTACTATGAATAGATCTGTGTAGGCACTATAGGCTACAGCCTTAAAAGCTATCTTAGCCTCCAGGAATCCCTCCAGCTCATACATCCTATCAGGGGGCACGTAGCCGGTCTCAACCTCAACTATAACCCTCCCCATGGGGCTCTCAGCGTACACATCAGCCTTAAACCCCCCGTCAACAGGCTCCTCAACACTAACATCAAACCCCCTCCTATGTAAATCCAAGGCTACAAGGAACTGTAGCATAGCATGATACCTAGCAATACCGCCTCTCGAAACCTCCAGCTCTAGAACATCTAGAACCCTCGATAGGCCATTGAAACCATCAACGGTAAACCCTAGCATCCTCTCAAGCTCAAACCTGAAACTACGCAAACTAGAGCCCGTGTAGGAGAGGCTAAATCCAAGATTAAAATATAAACCCTATTTAGACTATAGACAGAAGCCCTATGAATCCTCCATGAAAGGGAATACCTATTGGCTTGATAGCCAAGTACTTCTAGCAAACAAATCCCTTAATCTCCTAACCCAGCCTAAGAACTCATCAGATCTAAGCATCCTAATAAGCCTATCCCTCCTCTCCTTTCTAGAAAACCCCTCCTTTAAAAGCTCATATTGCCATGCTTCAACAGGCTTAAAACCCCTCACCGGCACGCTCCTCCCATCAACACCTAGGCTTATGAAGGTGAAGTAGCTTGTAGCAGCATGCTTAGCCTCCCATGTTAGGGGGTTTCTAACAAGAACCTTAGCTAACACCTCAACACTCCTAGCCCCCACATAGCTTATACCAGCTCTAACCTCTACAACCTCCCCAACCTTCACTGGTGAGAAGAAGTCCGTAGCGTTCACGGACCCTGTAACAACAATGTTACCTGAATATCTTGAAGCTACAATGGCTGTCACCTCATCTAGTATTCTAAGTAGCTTTCCAGCATGGAGAACGTTATAGCCTATGGAGCTCTCAGGGTTTACAATGAAGTAGCTTGTTATAGAGTACTCCTCTCTCAGGAACCTAGGAGGAGAGGTGTCGTTAACAGCCTCCTTCCTCCTCTCAATCCTAGGCTTCCTAGCCTCCCTCCTCTCCAATGCTCTCACATACAATTCCCTCTCCAACTCTGATTTGGGTTCTACGCACACATCTAGGGGTTTAGGTCTTAGGTTCTCGTCAACAGACACCATTGTCAGCGAGGAGTATGTTGTCAACGTCCTCTCTCCTCTCACAGGGTTCTCCGTCTCCACTATAAGTGATAGCTCCATGCTACTCCTCCCAACGTACTCAACCCAAGTTGTTATGATGACTGTATCTCCTACCCTAACTGGAGAGATGAAAACCATATCCTCCATGCAGGCTAGCAGTGTGTAGGACCTAGCTATCCTCATGGCCGTTATGGTAGCAGCATCGATAATCCACTCTAGCATGTAACCTCCATGAAGTATGCCCAGAGGGTTAGTGTGGGGAGGGTTGACTTGCCTTACTATCTGGAATGCTGTTTCCAGGGGTGTTAGCGGCCTCCTACATGTCATGGTTTACAGTATCCTCAGCTTTGGGCTTTCGTTAGTAGGATGACCTTTCCTCCAGCCTCCTCTATCTTCTTTACCGCTGTTTCGCTCGCTTCACTTACTATGACCTTGACTGGCACCATTATCTCTCCCTCTCCTAGGAGCTTCTCTACCCCCATGTCTGCTAGGTTTACCTCCACCATTCCATCCTCCATCTTGGCTTTACCCGTTGATTTCAACCTATCGACTATTTCAGCTAAGTCCCCTACATTCACTACAGTCTTATGGTAACCTGCTTTAGACCTCCTTGGTGTGAACCCCCTCTTACCGTACCAGTCTGGGGCGTACTTTATAGTCCACGTCCACTCATGCTTACCGAGGCCTGCAGCACCTTTACCGCCTCTAGACCCTGACTTCCTGTGCTGCCCCACACTACCCCAGCCCATGGTCCTACTTCTCCCCCTTAGCTTCCTCGACTTCCTCTCCCTCCTAACAACCATAGCTAGCACCTCATATCATTAAGGTTAGGAGCTTGTTTATATCACTACCCCAGTATCCTAGAACCCCGCCATCGCCATACCTTCTCCTAATACTACCCTTGAACCCTCCTTTTGGAGGGTGTAGTCTGAAGAACGGTTTAACCCCCTGGATTCTAAGCTTGTTTAGGTAGAGCTCCCCAGCTAGAAGCTTGTCCGCTAGCTCCTCCACCCCGCCTAGACCTAGATTTTCTCTAATCCACATATCGGTCAAAGGCTTATCCCCGGAGATCCTACCTCTCCTCCTTAAAAGCTCCACCAAGGTAGCCCTGTCGATCTCACCCCAGGCTATCCAGTTCTCCGCTAGCTTAAGCATACCAAGCACCCCCGGCTGAGAGCTGTGGTAGAGGGTTGCGGTGAACTTCCTCCTAAGCCTTAGCATGTAGAGTGTCCGGCTCACCTCAGGGCTTACATCCACAGTACCTCTTATCCTCACAGCAACATACAATGTCAACGCGTTCACCTAATCCAGTCTAGTGGTGTTACAAACCTATAGGTGTTCCTAAGAGCTTCATAGGTAGCCCTGGCGAAGTTGTAGGCCGTCCTCGTCTCACCTCTCGTATAACTCCATACATCCGTTATACCTGCTAGTCTAAGAACAACCTTAGCTACATCCCCTACTACGAGGCCTGTCCCCTTAGGAGCGGGCTTCAATATAACCTCAACACTACCACTCTTACCCCTAACCGTGTATGGAACGCTATGAGGCTCACCACATGTACACTCCCAGCTTCCGCAACCCCTACGCACAGGGGTTATGTTAAGTTTAGCGTTTGTTACAGCTTTATCTACAGCGAATCTAAACTGCCTAGCCTTACCCTTACCTATACCCACATACCCATCCCTATTGCCTATCACCACCACAGCTCTATACCTTGTTATCCTACCTGCGTCCGTCATCTTCTGGACAATGCTAACATCTATGACCTCATGTTCTAAGTTGGGGAGTAGCACGTCTATAATCTCAGGCTCTAGTATGGGTAGATTCCTCCTATAGATCTCATCTATACTCGTTATCTTACCCTCCTTAACCAGCCTCCCAACCCTAGTCCTTGGAACCCACATCTCCAAACTAGCGCTCTCAGCCACCTTCAACCACCTCGGCAACCAGCCTCCCAATTTTATCAATGTAATCAGCTTTAATCCTAGCTAAAACCTCCTCGAAATGGGATGGCAGCCCTCTGGGGTCGAAACCCCTAGCATTATACCTTGAAAACTGCCTCTTATAAAACTCTGGATTCGACTCCGCGAGCTCCCCGGCCCAGGTAGCTATATGCTCACACCTAATCCTCTCATCTGAGGGGAGCACTTCAGGTGAGTGTGGAATTTTAAGCCCTGCATCAACGGCCCCTTTAAGAGCTGCGAAGACCCTGGAGCCTCTGCTAGGCGTGGCTAAGCCTATGTCGAGAACGGCCTCTCTAACGCCTTTAAGGATAGCCCTGTAGCCTGCTAGGAGCCCGGTTAGGTATGCTGCACACGTGTTTTTACCTCCACCCTTCCACCCGTAGAATTTGAATAACTCTCTGCTATGAGCGGCTGCTACAACCCTATCCCCCTCAACCATAGCCTCTACAACCTGAACTATTATGTAGTTTAGGGTTTTCCTGACAACAAGCCTTGGTTTACCTGATTTGATGAGCTTCAACCTCTTGTAATAATTAGTCTTCCCCTCTCTACGCCTCCTCCAAGGAACCTTGTATGTAGGCCCCCTAGCCACTCCCCCCACCCTTCAACACGCCTATCTCGGCTATGTACCTTCTTAGATCCGATGTGCTCTTGAAGGCACCGCCCTTCGCCTTCCTATACAGCTTCCTATACAACCTCCTATCTAAGACTCCGCGATCTCTAAGCCATTTAAGAGTCCTCCTAATCTTTCTAATGGTGGCGATCCACCTCTCTCTAGAGTCAACCCTAGCGTCGAGAGCTCCCTTCCTCCTACCATGCCCTCTCCTCTTACCCTCACTTCTAGCTCTCTTCCTATCAAGCCACCTGGTATGAGAGTTCCCCTTCTCAGGCTTAACCTTAATCAGCCCTCTCACTATGAGCCTTCTCACATCATTTCTAGTCACAGCTTGGCTTATCTCCTCTTCGTGCTCCGGATCAGGGCTTATCCATATTCTACTCTCACCAACGCCTAGAATCTCTGCAGCCAGTCTTCTCTGAATACTATAATCAGGCATTATACCCCACCACCCTGAACCCCCTGCTTACCGCTATCTTAACCAACTCCAACCTCCTCCTAAGACCTACAGTGGAGGAGATGTAGACTATGTAAGTTCTAGGGTCAAGGCCTTCGAGATCCCCAGGGTTGCTTATAACCACCGGTTTTAAACCACTGGGGTGCAACCCTCTTATATCAGCTTGATTCCTATAGCCAATCTTAACCCTAGGTGGGTAGCCTTTAACCTCCATTCTCATCTTATTATCCTTACCCTTAGGCTTCCTCCAATTATCTCTTCTTTCGAACTTCCAGAACTCCCAGGATAGGTATCTCTTGAACTCTACATCCCTCTTCCTACTCAAAGCCCTACGCCTCTCTCTCCTAACCTTTAGAACATCCGGCACCTCCAAATCATATCACCTCGCTAGCGTAAATGTATATTCCGTCCATGAACTTCCTCCTATCCTTATCCTTAACCCTAGTGACCTCCTCAATCCTAGCTGCTACGTGGGAGACAAGCTCCTTATCTACACCCTCCACTATTACATCCTGACCTGACACCGTAACTCTAACACCCTGAGGTATCTCCACAACTCTTACATACTTCTCGCCTAGGAAGTTGGAGATGAGTATTTTATCCCTCTCAACCTTAACGCTTATAGGGTAGTGAACGTATATCACCTTAAGTTTATACCTAAACCCCCTAGTGACACCTATAATCATGTTCTTCACATGAGATGCTATACTTCCAACTAAGGCTACCTGCCTGGCTTTTGGAAAGAAGCTCTCTACCACAACTCTTCCACTCTCAACCCTTAATACAACGCCTTTAGCGTGGCTGAAATCCCTTTCGATAACTCCCTTAGGCCCTCTAACGACTACACTTAAACCCCTAACCTCCACGCTGACTCCATCAGGTATTTCAACCTCTCTTACTACGTGAACCTCCCTAACCATCTCTTAAAACCTCACACCTAGGATAACAAATCCATACACTTAACCTTATAACTTTAAATGTTCAGATGCTACGATCTAGGAGAGATGGCAGTGTCCTCGTAGTACACTCTCTAACACCTAAAACTTCTGCTCCACGGATCTTCCTCCGGAGCTCCCTACCTATTACATCAGCGAGCTTCGTAGGCTCTGGTAGGCGGGATGAAGGTCTTATCATAGACTCGACAAGCTTAACAGCTGTTTCAACGCTAACCTTGTGGCCGGGGCTTACATAGAGTTTACCGGATTTCACCTCCAAAACACCCCCCACTATCCTATCACCTTGTACTATAAACTTTTTCCCACCCCTGTAATCCTCTCTACCAGCTAGTAAGCTTTTAGCGACACCTATGGATGGCTTGTTGAAAGCCAGCCCTATATGGCTGGCGATTCCAAAACCTCTAGGGTGGGCTATCCCGTGGCCGTCGATTAGAAGTAGGTCTACGTCTATACTGTCGAGAACGGAGGCTAGAAGTGGTGCTAACACCTCCATTTCCCTAAAGGCTAGGAGCCCTGGTATGTATGGAATGCAAATCCTCCGGGTTGCGTAGTAGCATTTATAGAGCTCTAGCTCCGGGTAGTTGAGGATGGTTATGGTGCCGAGACCTAGTTCTAGGTCGTTGAACTTTAGATATGATACATCTAGTCCAGCAACCCTTCTAATACTACCCAGTCCATCCTCTAGGGATAGTAGTTTTGAGAGTAGCGTCTGAGCCTTTATAGCCTTAGATGCGTTAAACCTTTGCTTCACCACACTACAATAATCTAAGCTCAACTCTCAACAATCCTAAGGGTTACACTTCTCTCCCTAGCACCGTTCCTCGTTATAGTTACAATGTCTATACCATCACCACTACCAATATCCCTTCCTATCGCTGTTCTCACAGCGGATAAAGCTATCTTCTCCGCCTCCTCCACGGTCACATTACTGCTATAGTTGTTCTCCAGGAACCCGAATGCTATGGTAGCACCACTACCAACAGCTGTATAATCCTCCTCTAGGATGGATCCAAGAGGGTCTAGTACGTAGAGCCTTGGGGTTCCATCGCTCTCAACCCCGCCAACAAGTGTTTCCACGAAGAAGGGGAACCACTTGTAAGAGTACATTAATACTGAGAGCCTCCTAGCAATAGATCTTATAGTAACTGGGGCGTTAGCTATAAGCTTGTACGCACTTATATCAGCCTGGAGGAACCTAACTAGACCGCTAACATCCCCGTAGAGACCTGCAAAGGCAACAGCGGCCCTCTCATCCACTACGAATATCTTCTTAGCAGCTCTACTTAACACAATGTTACCATAGCTAAGCCTCCTATCCGTGGCCATCACAACCCCGTCTCTAGACTTTAAACCTACAACAGTAGCTCTAAAGACCTCTTCATAGGCCAAGTTAAACCCCACTCTAACTGTATCAGGGGACGCTTATAAACTAAGACATAGGTTGTATTGTAGCACTAGGAGAGGACGATGTATATGAAGGTGTCGGGGCTAGGCTCCGAGAACTTCATAGATACTATGTTGTGGTAACCCTCCATATCAATTACATTCCTCCCTGGGCTCACGCTATGCCTATCGCTTGAAACCAGGTTAGCCGGGGTCCCAGCATCGTACTCGTATACTACTAGACTGTTAGACTTCTCTGTTTTCACTATAACCTTCTTACTCTTATACCCCGCTAACGGTACACCCCCAAACGTTGTAGTGCCTACATCAGAACCTCTAACCCTGAAAGTTACAGGTGGGCTGGGCCTGTTGAGGAGCGTATCCTCGTCCACCGCCATTATACCTCTATAGCCTATATCTATTGGAGAAGCATCTCTACCACCCAGGTTTGGTGCTGAGTTGTAAGCTATGAGGATCTGGGATCCCATTTTAGCTATTGAAGTTATCCTAGCACCGTAAGCTCCGACAATCCTAGCCTGTGGTGGTGTAATGTAGACTAGCACGCTAGGACCCCTAACATCGTTGATAGACCTTAGAACATCCCTGGTTATATCCGCGTGGAGTAGCCCGTGGGTGAAGGCATTGAATGGGGCTAGCACGCCCCCACCGGAGGCTATAGCATTGGATCTCTGAGGTGATAGCTGGGAGTACGTGTGGGAGCCGAAGTCGAAGAGCCTTATAAAGCTCACGCCCCCAACCTCAGGCTCAACAGGGTTACCAACAATAAACCCGCCTCTGAAGAAGTGGAAGTATCTGGTGTACGCGCTTATAGCGTAACCACTACCTCTAAACAACACGTCACCTCCGTCAACGGACACCTTAGACCAGTCGTCTACGTTAAACCTATACCACCTCCCCGATACCAGATCCATGCATTGAATACCATCAACCCCCCTGATCCAATCCTCTTGCATGTCGAAACACGCGTAGTCAAGGAATAACGCTCCCTTAAGAGCTGGGATAGAGCTAGCTCTCTCAGCTCTACCACTAGAAGGATCTACAATGTAAACCCCTAGATTCTCGTGGCCGTCGCCTCTAGCTACAGCTAGTTTCGACTTTAGAGGATCGTAGATTATCTCTGAAACCTCGCCAGCCCACCTAGACTCGTTCCTTATACTCTCACTCCATACAAGCTTAATACTATCGTCTCTCACATCGTAGACGTGTATGTGGCTGTACTTGTTTCTGAAATCTATCTCCCCCTCATAACCCCTCTTACCCTTATATATTACAGGGTTGTGAACCCAGCCTCCAAAGAATATCCTGTCATCAACGCACGCCACAGCATTATATGTGTCACCACCAGATACTGGTCCTGGGCCGAGCTCCTCAAACCTATAAACCCTCCTCCCACCTTCTGAGACGAAGTTAGCCTCAGCCTCGAATGCTAGTGTATAGTATAGAACTCCTTTACAGTAGCTAAGCCCGAATATGCCCCCAGAACCCCATTCAGGAGCGTAGCTAGGAGGTATAATCTCTAGTACACGTTCAAACCCGCTTCTCAACACTTACACCCGCAAGCTCACTTTATCTATGAGGGGGAGCCTCCAGCTTTCCTCCTAGCTTTTTTACCTTTCTCCTCCTCGGTTTTACCCTTCTTCTCTGTCTTCTTCTCCTTAGCTTTAACCCTGCCTTTAGCCTTCTTCTCTGTCTTCTTCTCCGTTTTAGCCTTTCTAGCTTTAGGCTTCCTCTTAACTACAACTCCTCCTGTAACAAGCTTTCTTATCCTAGCGCTCACCTCCCTCTCGTAAAGTCTCTTAGCCTCGCTCAGGCTCAGTTGACCTAGGGTTGCCTGTGTTAGGATATCGGAGGCTATCATCATTGTTTCTAGGAGCTCTGGCTTAGTAACATCGTATAGGATTTTTAGATCCTCCGACTCCGGCATCTCCTCTTCTATGGTGGCCTCCAAGTTTTCCTCTTCACTCAACTCCCTACTCTCTACTACCTCCACCTCCTCGCTAGCCTCGCTTTCCTCGAAGTGCTCTGAGGACACTTAGATCACCTCCACTTCATTGTTAGAGGAGCTCTATCCGTTTTACCTCGACTTCGTAGCCAAGCTTCTCTAAGGCTTCGACCACAACCTCCTCCTTCACCCTCCTATCGAATGTTATGACTATCTTACGCTGATCCCCTTCCTTTATAAGTTTAAGTCTATCAACTAGCACTGTCCCCCTAATCATGTCATTCAGGCTTTTCGAGGGGACGATATAGTCTTTATACTTCCTCCTAGCCATATCGTAGAACGCCTCGAAGTTCCTTAAAACCCTGTATGTCTCCTCTAGGTCTTGGGGTTCGTAGCCTAACTGTTTCGAGAGGTGTGAGAGGAGTTTCTCGGCCTCCTCAACTGTTAACTCCACACTCTTATACCTACCCATATCCACCTCAACTACCTTCCTCAAACCCCCAGCCATACCCTGAACCCTCTCAACCCCTCTGATGGCTAAGGTTTAAAAGCTTCCCTGACTGGAGGCTTCAAGGCGGCTCTTGCAGGCTCTCTCACATAAAACTCTTACTATGTCACTCGATCCTCTCAGCTTACCTGAGAAAACCCTCTTCTCCTCAAATCTAACCACCTTAGGCTTGTAGCCTAGCCTCCTCTCAACCTCCCCCACCACCTCCTCCTCTTTGAAGGGTTGATCGGGGCCTAGTACTATGATATGAGGTTTAACCCTCTCCACAGATCTAAACATATCCACCTCATCTCCGAGAAAAGCCTCGTAGACGTATCTGATCGAAGATACAACCTTAAGCCTTGAAAGCTCATCCAAAACAGGCTCCCTCCCCTTAACCCTAACAACATTAACATCCCTAGCTACAGCAACATAGAGCTTACCGAAGCTTGAAGCATACCTTAGAAACTCAACATGACCCGGGTGTATGAGGTCGAACGTGCCACCAACAAAAACCCTAACCTCCTCCAATGGAGCCTCAGGCCACCTAGGCTCACTTAAGCCGAGATACTTAAGAGAGTCGAGCAAACCCTCAGCGTAAGAGGCTGTAGCGATAGCAGTCTCATAATCACCCCTACCAGCATAGTACTCAGCATCCCCCAAATACCTCACAACAGCATCATATAAACCCCTCAAGTTCAAATCAGGATACCTCCTAGAGAGCCCCTCAAAGTCGAGAGAGCGGAGAGCCTCCCTAACGTTGAAAATATACCTCAAAGCCCTAGCCTCAGACACGCAGGGAACCCTAAACACTAAAGGTAAACCCTAAAACCTAAAAACACGCAAGCCCCCTATATTTGAAAAGTGGGAGCCCACAAATACCCCAAAACATCCTCAGATCCAACCCTTACATCCCTCCTCTCACACATAACCTTCAAAACATGATAGCAAGCTAGGATCATGTAGCACGCCACTCTCAAACCCACCCCTTCTTAAACACATCTGAGGGGTAGACGTTAACTCCATCCTTGTGACCCCCTCCCCGCATCCCTGGGAGGCTTTACGCCTCCCCCGAGCGGTTTGTCGGTTTTCCGCTCGGACGCGCACACCTCATCTCCCTATCGGATTCCCCATGCTTGGGGCATCACGTTTTCAGCTGGCGGGGGCCCGCCTGCCTAGGGGGCAACAACCCCCTAGGCACCGAGCATCCCATATTTCAACTACGGCTTAATCTTTTCATGCTGCTAGTTTTATAGGGTGGTGTGTGCGCTTCCGAGCAGGGGATCCGACGAGCCGCTCGGGAGAGGCATTGGAGCCTCTCAGGGGATGCGCGGGGAACTCGCCCTCTTTTCAAAAGGGCGGGAGGGGTTGGATCTTATGTCCCCTCATATCGTATTCATCGAGTTGAGCACGATGTAGCTTTATTGAAACTTTTTAGGAGTTTTCTGAGCTCACGATACCACCTCAAGCTCAACATACTTTCAAGTAGCTATAGACTTCTTCTGGTAGACACTGGTAGGTTAATCTTCGCTATGAATATCGCTTTTGAGCTCCTGCATTATGCTTTCCAATAGTGTGGTGGGTGGTGTTGAACCGTGGTTACACGTCTCTTGGGTGGTTTTAAGCGTGTAGGTAACTTCCCATCATGGTCATGGGGGTTACCTAGATGGGGTTCAATGGTGGGGGTTGTGAGTGTTATGGTGGTTTTAGAGGTTCTCGTGTCCATCTATGAATTATCTTTGTTTAAGCTCTCTATGTTTCTGTTAAGCTCTTCTGGTGTTGTATGGAATATCACGTCTTTATCTGTTGCTCCTATTGTTTTTAGCCCTATGTTCTTTAAAGTGTCTTTTAAGTTTAGGTTTTTCATCGCGCTTACCACTATGTCTTCTCTTGTTACTCTTGTTAGCTCTTTTAGGGCTTTTAGTGGGTTGTCTAATAGGTCTAGTACTGTGAATGAGTATGCTACGTTTACTGTTGAGTCTTCTAGTGGTATGTTCTCCACGTCTCCTAGTATTACGTGGCAGTTGCCATTGCATAGTGCTTCTAGCTTCCACCTTGCTACTCCTAGCATGCAGTTGCTGTAGTCGAGGCATATGTATGCTTCCAGGTCTTCTAGAATCCTCCATGCTTTGAGGAACTCTGCTAACAACGCTGTCCCACACCCAGCGTCTAACACTATGCCTCTGGGCTTCACTGTTTTAAGTGCTACGTAGTACTTGGCGTACTGTTCTCCACGGTAGAGCTCATCGTAGCTATCGCATGTCCTCTCATACCTCTCCCTTATTATAAGGCTTTTACTCAAAAGCTCAACCTCCAGCGGCTATGCTCCTAGCCTCTTTTATAGCCTGTTGTATCCTATCCACGACATCCAATGGTGTTATAGTCTCACCCTTCTCCTCTACAGCAAGCTCCCCAGCTCTACCACATATGTATGCAGCTGCAGCTACAACGTTAAGTGTGTCCGGCTCCCTCCCGAGCGCCACCCTCCTCGCTATGAACGAAGCTATTATCCCTGTTAGTGCATCACCAGTACCCCCAACTGCCATGGCCGGGTGTCCTGTCTTGTTAAGCCTACATCTACCGTTTGGATCGCATATAGCGTCGATAGGGGCCTTCACTATGGTTGTTGCATTGTACTCTCTTGAAACCCTCCTAGCTAGATCGAGAGGGTCTACATTCAAAGGGTCTACCTCGATACCTAGGAGCATTCCAGCCTCACCTCTATGAGGTGTTAGCACAGCTTCACCCCACAGCTTAGTCTTGAGCTCTGCTAACACCTTCAAACCATCAGCATCTATGATTAAAGGTTTACCTTTAGCGTTTTCAATTAGGAATCTTAGGAGCTCCCTTGTCTCATCTGTAACCCCCATGCCCGGGCCGAAGACTATGGAGTGGGCTCTTGCCATAAGCCTCCCTAGGCTCTCCATGGCGTCACCGCTAGCCTCCCTCACGACAGGTATTATGTATGGGTTCTCGATGGCAGCGGGGAATGCTATGTGTTGTGGTGAAGCTAAGTATACCAGGTCTGCTCCCGATAGAGCTGCAGCTTTAGCAGCTATCATTGGAGCTCCAACGTAGAACTGCGACCCCCCTATGACTAGAACCCTACCGCCAAGACCCTTATAGGCCTCCCTAGGCCTTACTGGAACCCTGGATGCTACATCTCCTGGGCCTGCGTACTCCTCAGCTTCAAAGGGTATACCTATATCGGCTACTAGAACCCTACCAGCGTAGAGGGGCCCCTGGTTTAGGAATAAGCCTACCTTAGGCCTATGCATTGTAACTGTTAAATCAGCTCTAGCTGTACCCTCAACTGCAACCCCCGTGTCTGGATCAAGACCTGTTGGTATGTCAACTGCGACTCTAAGCCCCTGTGATTGGTTGAAGACCTTGAGGGCATCGCTTATAGGGCTCCTCAGAGGCCCTCTAACGCCAACACCTAGGATTGCATCTACTAGGATATCGTAGTCACCAGGTTCAAGCCAGCCTTTGGAGTAGGGTGTTAGAACCTTAACCCTAGTTGATTTGAGTAGGTAGCTTAAATTCTCCCTCGTATCAGGGTGTGTTGTGAGAGCTGGGTCGTAGACTAGGTGTACTTCGACCCTGGCACCGCGTGATGTTAAATGTCTGGCTGCAACAACCCCATCACCACCATTACCACCTCTACCAGCGTAGACTACGACCCTCTTACCCCTAACATCGCCTAGAACGCATTGGATGGCATCAGCTACAGCTCTTCCAGCGTTCTCCATAAGCTTTAAAAGGCTGACACCCCACCAGACGCTATTAACCTCCCAAGCTCTCATATCATCAACTCTAATAGCATCGCTAGGCGAGGCGTCCCTAAATCCGGGGCATGGGGTCAAGGTGTAGCCCGCGTTAACCTCTATGTATTTAAGCTTAAATCCTTCCATCTAGCGAAACTATGTTAAGGAGAACGGGTGTTCCCTATGAGCCTTCGAGTTGTCGAAGTTCCAGAGATACCTGTGGTTGATAGGGTTACTCTCCCGGCAAAGGAGACAGCTGTAATAGTGGTTGATATGCAGAACGACTTCGTTAAACCCGGAGGTAGACTTGTCGTACCAACAGCTTTAAAGACCGTAGAGCCTATAAGGAGGCTACTTGATAAGGCTAGGTCTAAGGGTGTTAGAATCTTCTACACCCAAGACACACACTACGAGGGGGATCCTGAGTTCAACATATGGGGTGAGCATGTAAGGTATGGGACGTGGGGTTGGCAGATAGTCGACGAGCTTAAACCAGTAGACGGAGTCGACATTGTTGTAATGAAAACACGCTACGACGGCTTCTACGGAACACCGCTAGAAGATCTCCTCAAAGTCTACTCTATCAAGAACGTGGTTGTAACGGGTACAGTGGCAAATATATGCGTCCTCCACACAGCTGCAAGTGCAGCGTTGAGATGGTATAAGGTCTACGTTCCAATGGATTCTATAAGCGCTCTTAACGATTTCGACTACCACGCTGCACTAAGACAGGTTAGCTTCCTCTATAAAGGAGTTATTGTTAGGAGCTCTGAAGGCATTGAATTCTCCTAAAGCAATCTACTGGGATGTTAAAGGATACACTCTCATAGCCTGGAATCCTCACACCCTTTTTAACCCTTATAACCGCAGTAGAACCCCTAATATCAATTAAACCAGGAGACTCTACGCTCACAATCTCACCACACTCTAGAACCCAGTATACGGTATAGTCGTACTCAGCCACAGCTCCACCGTAGAAGTTCTCGTAGACGTTAACACCTAATCTAGGAGTGAAGGGTATCATCACTATGAACGTAGCAGTAGACCTCCTACGAACCCCTCTAACCTCTATGAACGCATCTAAAACCCTAGCCTTAACATCAACACCGTTAACAACAATCCTCTCCTCATCCATAAGCCTTTGCATTTCAAACCTAAGCCTCTCACACTCATCCTCAACCCTCACACCTCCAATCCTTAGTAACTCCCAGTACTCACCACCTGGATCTCGGTAGTCGAAAACAATTGTGTACCAAATAACACCGCTGAGAGACACGTGGAAGAAGCCCTCCCCGTAGATAGGGGTAACACCATCCTTAGACCTCAAGAAGCCCCCGAGTTCAAGGTAACCAGGAGCATAGTAGTTAAATACTTTAGCGCCTAGAATAAAGCTTAACATGTAGGTTACCTAAGTCAAGGTGGTAGCCTATGGCTAGAGCGTACGCCTCCGGGTTTGGAGGGGTTATAGCCTCAGAGGAGCCTCTAGCATCATATGCAGGAGCCCGCATCCTAGAGGCTGGCGGTAACGCTGTTGACGCATCTATAGCTGTAAGCTTCGCCCTCGCAATCCTAGTCCCACATCTTGGCGGCATAGGTGGGGATTTCTTCGCACTCCTATCAACCCCCAACGGCCGTGTCGAGGTTTTGAATGGTTCGGGTCAATCGCCTAGGGGGCTTTCGCTTAAGCTCCTAGAAGAGAGGGGGTTGAAGGGTGTTCCTGAGAGGGGGCCTTTATCCATTGTCGTTCCAGGCATGGTTGGAGCTCTCTACGAGATGTGGAGGCGTTACGGGACTCTGGAGTGGTCTAAGATACTTGAGGTCCCCGTTAAGCTGGCCCGCGAGGGGTTCCCCGCCCCCCCTAGCCTTGTTAACGCTGTGAAGCTCTACTCGAACGTGCTAGGCTTAGATGAGGGTTCTAAGCTTACATACCTCAACCCCCCTCCTAGGCTCTGGGAGCCTTACAGGTTTAAAGGGATGGCCCTCCTGCTGGAGAGCATAGCCTTAGACCCTCAATCCCTGTATGAAGGGGAGGTTGCAGAGGCGGTAGCCCAGTACGTAGAGGGGAGGGGTGGGTTGCTAGGGCTAGAGGATATGAAGTCCTATAAGCCTGAGTGGGTTGAACCTCTTAAGGCTTCCTACAAAGACTGGGTTTTGTATGAGGTTCCACCTAACAGCCAGGGGGTTACCACACTTCACATCATGAAGCTCTTGGAGGAGAGGGGTTTAGTAGAGGACCCCTATGGTATTGATAGGTTTAAGGGTGTGGTGGAGGTAGCCATACCATGCTATAGGTGGAGGGATTTAAACATTGGGGATCCAAGGTATATGAAGGTTGGTGTTAAGGAGCTCCTAAGCTCCAGGGTTTTAGAGGAGATTAAGGGTTTAACCTCTGCCTCGAAGAGTGGAGATTTAGGCCTACATGGTGATACAACCTTTCACGCTGTAGCAGATAGGGATGGCATGGTTGTAGCGGGGATACAGAGCCTCTTCTACCCATTCGGCTCGGCAATCACAGAGCCGAGATTCCAGGTAACTCTAAACAATAGGGCTACAGGCTTCACTACAGATAAGGGGCTGCCCAATACGCTAGCACCCTCTAAGAAGCCTCTACACACACTCTCAGCCCTAATAATGGTGGATGGTGGAAGCGGTAGAGTGGTAGCTGTGGGAGCCTCGGGAGGCCACTACAGACCGCAATTGCATGCTGTGTTCGCAACTAACATAATAGACTACTCTATGAACCTGGAAGAGGCTATAAACAGCCCTAGAGCAGCGTGGGACTGGGGCACCGGGAGGCTAGTTGTGGAAAGAGGGGTTAAGGGCACAGTACAAGGGCACGTAGTGGTGGAGAGGCTGGGAGTAGCAAACGCAGTAGAGATCCTGGGGAGGGCTAGAGGGGGAGCAACGGATATGAGGGGGGATGGGGTACCGGTAGCTCTACCTTAAAACCAATAACACCAACCCAAACCACCTCTAAACCCCATATTGCTATAGAACCGTAAGGGTTGAACTTGGCCGAGTTAGGGTTACTTAAGCTCATAGCCGACTTTGAATGCGTAGGGGAGGAGGAGCTCCACAAACTAGCGAGAGCCCTCTCAGACCGCTACGACCTAGGAGGCTTAGAAGAGCACGCTATAGATGAGATCCTAAAACTCCTACAGGTTAAAGGCCTGGTGGAGATTAAAATGGGATGCTACAAGCCCACCCAAAAGGGTGTGAATATGGTGAGGAGCTTGGCGGAGAGCTTCTTGAAACCCTAGAAATGCGTAGAGGAGACCCGGCCTTGTGTATTTAAATGCATCTGCCCCCCATCTAAAACATGTTGTCTCTAGATTCTCCTGTATACAGACCAAGCTATATCCTCTACTATTGATTTCATGCTAGCTATCTTTATCACCGGCCTCGTCAACCCTCTCCTTATAGCTTCTAGAACGTCCTCCGGCTTCTCCGTGCTAGAGTACACTATTGTAGGCGTCTCCCCCACAGCAGATGGTACGTGGGCATCGCTTCCAGACACCGCTGGCTTCCCCAGCCTTCTAGCATACACTATAGCTGGAATGTTGAAAACCGGGATGCTCTTACCGTTCCAGACCTCTACGGCGTCGAAGAACCTAGCACCATCAACTAGCCTTAACCGAACACTTGGTATGAATGGGTGGAAGGGGTGGGGGGCTATGAGGACGCAGTTATTACTTCCAGCTAGATCCCGCAACTCCCCAAACTCCACGGGCAACGGCTCCCTTAGAGGTTCGAGACAGTAGATTAGAACATCACCCCAATCAGTTAAAACCTCAGCACCGTAAACCACAGATAAACCCAAGCCTAGAGCTCTCGAAACCCTCCAAGCGAGAATAGACCCTCTAAACGTGTCATGGTCGGTAATAGATAGAACCCTAACACCCCTACTAACAGCAACCCTTACAAGGAGCTCCGGGCTGCCAACACCATCACTAACATAGCTATGGCAGTGACCCTCAAAAACGAAACCCTCCTCTACACTCAAACCCTAAAACCCTCCTCTACGCTGAGAGCACTTACACCAATAAAGTTTTCCCTAGAAACTCTCAGATGAACCTAGCTCAAAAGGGTCGGAGGGTATGGGGTTAGATGATTTAATTGTATTATTTGGTGCGGGGGGTGGGATTTGAACCCACGCAGGCCTACGCCATCGGGTCCTAAGCCCGACCCCTTTGACCAGGCTCGGGCACCCCCGCTCCGCTAGTGTATTCTATGG
>JAJHQN010000018.1 GCA_020833325.1 Desulfurococcaceae archaeon
GAGAGAGGCATGAAGACGAAGCTGAATAAAAGCATTTGAGTTAAGCTAGCGGAGCTAGCACCTGGCGTCATGACGTTAACTGTGAAGAACGTGTAGAAAGATACTGAGACTATAACAGCTAGTATTATGTAGAGCTCCGTGTATAGAGCTAGCCTCTCACTCATAATCCTAAGATCTTCGATTCTGCTCCTGAAGATATCGCTAGTCTTAGCCTCAAGATATCCGATAACGTTACCACCAATCTTAACAGATGCGCTGTAGCCTAGCATGAAATCCCTGTAGTAGCTGCTAGGGTGATCTACAGCATTGCTCTCTATGGCATCAAGAGGGTTGCGTCCCAGAAGCCTCACATCCCTTAATATCAGCTGAGCCTCCCTCCTAACTCCATCAAACACCCTTAGGGAAGCTATCCTCTCAAGAGCCCTCATGATATCAATACCGGCTACCGCCATAGCGGATAGATATGATGCTAGGAAGGGGAGCTCGCTATCAACCTTCCTTCTCCTATCATCTGCTCTGAGAGAGGGGTATGATAGTCCTATAGCTAAGGCTATAATAGGAGCTATAAGGGTTCCAAGAAGAGCTAGGACTTTGATTGTAAAAGTTGAACCACTAGAGATAACTATAGCAGCTATGTAGAGTGATAGTAGGAAGGCTATCAAGGTAGCTAGAAGGACCCTTGCAGCGTAGAGGTAAGGGTGTATCAATAGACCAGCCCTCTTTATGCTACGGTCTAGCTCGAAGGTCCTAGCAAAAACAGGGGCTATGGAGCCGAACAGCCTCAAAGCAATGTAGTCGTAGCCGTCCATAAGGCTAGCCTTGGGGCTACCCATCTTTAGCACCCCCAACTCCTAGCTCTTCAAGGACACCCCTTGGATCTACATAGTACCTGTAGATGTACTCAGCAACCCCCCTGTAATCCCTTACACCCCGGTCTACAAGAGCTTCTAGCACCCTAGATCTCCTCTTAACCTCCTCCACAACCCCCTCATAAGCTAGCCCTATGGATTGCGAGACCTCCCATAGTATCATGCTGTCATTCAAGTTGACTTTATGCTTATCACCAACAGGATCCCATGTAGCTAGGAGTGCGTAGTTCTCGTAACCCTTAATCTCCCATATGGTTGTAGCTCTCCTAACTGTAACAGGTCTCCCCTCAACAATCCTGGTAACTCTTTTGACTAAGAGAGCCCATTTCATGAGCGGTATGTAGCTTTGAGGCACGTTCATCGGGGGGCTTGTAAGTCTTTTAACTAGAGCACCCACGCTCTCTGCATGTGCTGTTGTTAAACCTCCATGTCCTGTGGCTATAGCTTGGAATAGGACGTAAGCCTCCTCTCCTCTAATCTCACCCACTATTATAACATCAGGTCTATATCTTAAACTCACCTTAACTAGATCGTAGAGAGTGACCTCGCCAATCTTAGAGCCTGTTACAGCATAGCTAGGCCTTGAGACTAGCTGAACCCAGTTCTCAAGTGTTAGCCTAAGCTCAGGTGTATCCTCTATCGTAACAACCTTCATGTTGGGTCTGAGTAGTGTTGCTAGGGCGTTTAACATCGTAGTCTTCCCGGAACCTGTAACCCCTATGACTATACCGGGCATCTTATACTCCATAGCCATCCAGAGGTATGCTGCAACCGTGCTGCTAAGAGTTCCATGGGCTATAAGGTCGGTTATGCTGAGAGGTCTCTCCCTAAACTTCCTTATAGTGAACGTGGAGCCTCCAACGCTAACCTCCCTCCTAAACGTTGCCGCTAGCCTGTGACCCTCAGGTAGTATAGCGTCTAGCACTGGGAAAGCAGAGCTTATATGCTTACCAGCTTTATGAGCAAGCCTTAGGATCAACGAGTCCAGCTCCCCCTCATCCTCGAATACAATGTTGGTTGGCATGCTCTCATACCTCTGATGCCAAACGTAAATAGGTCTTCTAACTCCATCACAGCTAATATCCTCTATAAACTGATCCCTCATGAGAGGCTCTAGGGGGCCGTAGCCCACAGTATCTCTTAAAACGTAGTAGAGAACCTTCTGCCATGAGATGTTGGGTCCGAGGGTGTCGCTGAGCTTTGCACTATAAATCCTTACAATTCTCCTAGCCTGTTCTACGAAGAACTCCTTCTCCTTCACGTAATCTAAAACACTGCCCCCGTAGGGTTTAAGCTCCCATTCTAGGATTCTAAGTAGCCTCTCATAGACGCCCCTCTCAACACTATTAAGTGGAACCTCACTTACATAGTATACCTTAGCTTTAGACGCCCTATTCTCGAGTATGACAGCGTAAGCCCATGGATATACTAGAGGGTACCTCTCCACCTCGTTATAATCTCCCATGTTAATACCCGTGAGATCGGCTTTTGAAGCCTCCGTCTCATCCCCACCTCTAACTTCACCTAAGCTCTTAGGAGTTCTCTTGAACAACCTGAGGAACACTATTATACAGCACCTAGACTAGTATGCTAAGCTAAAGGCTCTAAACCTCTATTCTCTACGCTTACATGCTACTTTAATTGAACTTTAAGACGACAAAAGTAATCCCAATTAGCGTAGGGCGTCACCTAAAATGAGGAAGCCTAGGATTCTAACTGTAATGGCTGTGATACTCCTCCTTACACTACCCGTACCCACAGAGGGCACTACAGGTTCTAAACTTGAGGAAGATCTCGTAGTAGAGATTGAAGCTACTAGGGTTTATGGTTTAAACCTCATAAAGCTACCTGAGTGGATGAACTACTCAAAGGCAGTAACTACAGGGAGCTCCCTCGTGCTCGCAGGCTCGGGGTATGCTGTGGAGCTTTCACTAGATAGCTTAACTTTTAGATGGGCACACTCAATAGTTGGTAGAGCTACAGCCTTAACCGTGGATTCTAAGCCTTCTAAGTGGACCTCAATAGGGTCGAGCTCAGGCGAGGTCACAGTAGTGGATCTAACTAACCCAGGCTACAAGATGACCTTCTATACAGCGTCAAGAGCCCCGGTGAAAGATGCTTTTGTAGTAGACACGAGGGGAGGTTTTAAGCTACTGGTTCTAGACGAGCTTGGCTTCCTATACACGATGAGGGTTATCAGAGGCTTCCTTGGAGGAGGCTGGTTTGAGCTGGGGCCCACGCCTCACAAGGGAGCTCTTACAGGCATCTACGGCCTAAAAGTTCTCAGCGCTCACCCAGCAGTACTCCTAACAGACTGGGGCTCCTATAAACTGCTAGGCAACATAGTGGCGGTGTTTAGTGATATAACGTTGCCACACCCTGACACTAGGTCCTCGTTCCTAGGGGGCTTCACAGTAGACGTTCTATACAGCGATGGAGGTTTCCTGCTTCAAGCCTATACGGGGACCTTCAACAAATCCTTGAACGTAGTTGAAACCAGGAGCCTCTACTATGCTGTAAAGCATGGAAGATACCTAGTACCCATCTCTCCAGGCTCCACAGAAGGTAATATCTATCAGGCTAGTGGTAGCACTATAAACGTGAGAGGGCTACCACCGGGTGACTATGAGGTCCTGGTATTCTACGAGATTAAGACCTCTGATAGAACTACAGGCTACGTATACTCCTCATCGTGCTACGCTGGTGTAGGTAGGTTTAAGGTAACTCCTGGTCATACAGTTAGAGGCGAACCTTTGATACTCGAAAAGCTGGGATGGGGTCTTGAAGAGTGTCTAAGATCTTTTAAACTCCACGAGCTCTACGTTGCTGAAGCTATGCAAGTACTAGTACTCCTAGACCTTACAAGGTTGCCTGAGAGCTTTAGCTATGGCGAGGATGGTAACATAGTACTCCTACCAATCCCCAGGGAGTTGCTTGAAGCGGGGATCTCGAACCTCATAGACCATGGGGAGGTCATCTTAGCTATGCCAGGCCCGGGAATGCCTATTGGCTGGGAGGATTTGGGGATTGAATCGATACTCTTAGTACCGGTAGGTGGGTGGCTTCTGGTATACTATGTGGGTAGGGGTTTAACCTTAGCAGATGTAGGCTACATGCAACCTCAAACAGTATACTTCGGTAGCAAGATCACAGCTGTGAGCATATCTCCTGATGCTTCAAAAATATACATTGGCCTAGAGTCTGGCGCGGTCTTTAAACTCGAATGGCTTAAAGCAAAGCCTCTAAGGGCCTTCGATGGCGGGTTGGCGAACAGGTATATCATAGACTCATCTCTAGAAGTAGGAGGAGGTCCTGTAACGTATGTCGGCGAGTTGGATGATAGAGTAGCGGTAGTGTCAACAGCTAGGGGTAGGTTGCAGGTGGTTAAACTCGATGATATCATATCAGGCCTAACACCCCTATGGAGGGGCCCTCCAGGCTTCGAAGGCATCGATACGGGGCTTTCAAACCTAGTATTCACAACGGGGTCACCTGGAACCCTAGTAGCGTACTCTCAAGGCTCTCGGGAGCTCTACCTTTTCAAAGGCGTTCTAAGGGAGTTGATCCCGCTAGTTGTAAACATAGTGCCTGTTAGCTTTAGAGACGACGGATCATGGTTCATCCCACCTCCACCCCAGGATCTTAGAGTTGTAGCGAGTGACAGCAGAGGGGTTACTGTTGCCGTGGACAGGCAGCCTGGGGGTAAAGCTACATTATACTTACCTGGCGGCTCCTATAGTATCACGTTTGAATCTAGCTGGGGTGTAGCCTCAGTTAACTTAACGGTAACACCTGGTTTTAATGAGAGAACGATAGTCTTAGTCCAGGAGCCTGGCGGTAAAGCTTATGCTGAGCTCCTCGAAGGAGGGGTTACCATAGCTGATGTAATTGCGAAGAGGCCTCCTAGAGCTAGTGTTGACATAAGATTCGTGGATGTAGATGGGAACCCTGTCATGTCGAGATTAAAAGTTACCCTTGAAGGCCGTGGTTATACGAGCTCTACAACCGCTATTAACGGTGTAGCTAGATTTGAGAACGTGCCTCTAGGAGCTTATAGAGTTTTAGTAGAGCCTTTGGAGGGCCTGTACGATAGGCTTGAGACCCACGTTAAGGTAACAGTTAAAGGCCCAGACCCTAGGGTAGTGGAGCTTAGACCTCTCACACTCACTATAACCCTGAAGGTTGTAGATAGACAGTTCAAGACTGTTGTAGCCGAACCTTTCCTCGTTAAACTTGAAAGACTCGAAGCCGGGTCTTCTAAGCTAGCTTACACACGCGAGGTTAGAGTAGTGGGGCAAGCTAAGTTACAGTTACCAGTAGGCACGTATAAGGCGACCCTTATCCCAGCAGGGAGAGACCTCTACCAGGTACCCAGAGAGTACAGGTTTATAGTAGAGAAGCCTGGAGAGGTAACTATAGAGTTACAGCCAAAGACATTCACATTAACAATACAAACCAGAGACCCCTGGGGATCACATCTACCCGGAGCTAAGATTACCATAACACGGTACGATGGCCTACTATCGCTAGAGGGTGAGACGGATCAAGATGGCATCCTCTCAGTAGCCCTACCTCCTGGAGCGTACGAGGTTAAAGTTTCCAAGAGGTGGTTTGAAGATACTGTGGCATCGGTTAACGTTTTAGGAGATGAAACTGTAGATGTTAAGGTAGAACCCGGTATGATGGTACGTTTACAGCGCTTATTACCGTATATGATAGCCGTACTTGGAGCTCTTATAGCATCCACGATAATACTATGGGCTAGAAGGGTGATCTCAGAGAGGTTGAGAGAGGAGTACTTCTAGAGCCAGAGGAGGAGAGGTCAGCTTGTTATAACAGTGCTCTCTGATGGTATTCCAAGTATCCTTTCTATGTACTTTGCGGTTATGCCTGCATGAGATCCTCTCACAGAGTCTACGATTACCGCTTTTGGTTTAGCCTCCTCGACGTACTCTATAACCTCTTTAAATGTTGCGTGATCGCTAAAGCTCACTCTATATGTTTTCTCATCCACTTTCACAACTGGCGCTTTTAGCTCCCACCCTGTTAGCAGTATCCTCGTGCCCTGCTCTCTTCGGTTTTCAAACTCGCTCGTGTGTCTAAATACCACTGCGGGCTCTCCAGCTTCGTAGCCCGCTATGAGTGGTTCTAGGCTTATACCATAGTATCTCTCCGCCACCCTAGCCATCCTGACTGTCCTAGGATCTGCTATGAAAGCCTCCCTAACCCCTCTTATCCTGAGCTCCGCCATTATCTCTTGTATCTTCCCATTGTAACCATATATTGTTACAGGCCCCACCTTTAAACTCTCTTCAACTAATGCTAGGAGCATCGCCATAACCTCCCAGTCTGTCCACCTCCTCTGGAGATGGGGGCTTCCATACGTAGCATCTATGACTAGCACATCTAAGCCCGTCATAGGAGGTGTTCCGGGCATTTTGAAGTCTCCGGTGTAGCCAACCCTATAGCCTCTACCTTCAACTTCAACCTGAGCGCTACCAACTATATGCCTTGACTGTACGAGGGTCACCCTCTCACCTAGGATTTCAACGGGTTTACCGTAGTCTAGTGGTAGCCTCTTGTAATCCGGGATCCTATATCCCATTATATCCAGGAGCTCCATCGTATACCCTGTTCCAACCACTAGCATGCATTCCCTAACACTCCTCTCAAGACCCGTGATGTGATCTGAGTGTATGTGGGTTACAACTCTAACAGGCCTGGGGTGATGGCCGTCTACTGTGAAGTTCTCACCTAGTAGTATAGCTCCACTTTTACTAACAGCAGCTTTAGCTAACCCGGGCAACCCTAACCCCTAGCCGTCCTAGCTCTCTCTATAGCCTCCACTATCTTCTTTCTAGCCTCTTCAGCCCCCCTCCAGCCTGTCACCTTAACCCACTTACCGGGCTCCAGCTCTTTATAGTGTTCAAAGAAATGCTTTATCCTCTCCTTCAAAGCCCCAGGAATATCGCCTATATCACTCCAACCAGCATAGTAGGGGTCCAGCTTAGGCTTTGGAACGGCTATGACCTTGCTATCCGGGCCCTCCTCATCCTCCATCACGAGGAGCCCTATAGGTTTAACCTCTATCACAGCACCAGGCATGACAGGCTCCCTGCTTATGACGAGCACATCAACGGGATCTCCGTCCTCCTCCAGGGTCCCGGGTATGAGGCCGTAGTTAAAAGGGTAAACCATGCTTGTGTAGAGGAACCTATCAACCTTAGGAGTGCACGTCTCCTCGTCTAACTCGTATTTAACAGAGCTATTCATAGGTATCTCTACCACAACATTGACAATCTCAGGCGCGCCCCCACCAGGACCTATCCTATCAAGGCAGCCCATGAATCCCAGCCCCTATAACTCTACAATACCTGTAAGCTTATAAGGCTTGAGGTAACACATTATATACGACGACCCATGTGGGGAGGAGGATGAGGCGTGTCTAGGCCTATACACGTTAGATTCCAGGTACCGGATGATCTGGCAGAGAAAGTTTACGAAGCTGTAGCTAAGGCAGGGAAGACTGGTAAGGTGAGGAAGGGGGTTAATGAGACTACAAAGGCGGTGGAGAGGGGCTTGGCTAAGCTAGTCGTAATAGCTGTTGATGTGGATCCACCGGAGCTCGTAGCACACCTACCATACCTATGTGATGAGAAGAAGATACCCTACGTCTACGTCCCGAGTAAGAAGAGGCTAGGTGAGGCTGCAGGGATCGAGGTCATAGCTTCTAGCGCGGCCATCCTAGAACCTGGAGAGGCCGAACCGCTGGTTAGAGAGATAGTTGAGAGGGTGAAAGAGCTTAGAACCAAAGCCGGTGTTTAAACTCTAGTGGACTTGTTATCCTACACTATCCTAAATAGATTTAAGGTTTCCAGGGAAACTCCGTTTTAGAGGCGCTCTATCTTGGAGCTGGGTGGCATACCTCAGTTTAGATACATTGTTAGGGTGGCTAACACAGATATAGATGGGAGGGCGAAGCTACTCTGGGGTTTAGCTTCCATTAAAGGCGTGGGATACTCAACTGCCTTAGCTATAACGAGATACCTAGGTTTGAATCCTGAGATGCTCGTAGGCTATCTTACAGACGAGCAGGTTGCGAAGATAGAGGAGGTTCTACTCGATTTAACAAAACTCGGGTTGCCAAGTTGGATGTATAATAGGAGGAATGATGTGGAGACCGGGAAGGACATGCACCTCATAGGCTCGGATCTGATACTGTATGCTAAGAGGGATATAGAGAGGGAGATTAAAATGGGATCGTATAAAGGTTTAAGGCATAAGCTAGGCTATAAGGTTAGAGGACAGCGTACCAGGACCACGGGAAGACTTGGGATGACGGTGGGAGTTAGGAAGAAGAGGGAGGCTAAGGCTGGGGGGAAGTGAGGCTAGATGGGAGATCCTAGGAAGCCTAGGAGGAAGTGGAGCGGCCCAAGGCATCCTTGGATTAAAGAGAGGATACTCAAGGAGATAGATTTAGTGGGGAGGTATGGGTTAAAGAATAAGAGGGAACTGTGGATAGCCGAGACTCTAGCGAGGAAGTTTAGACATAGAGCAAGAGCCATACTCGGGTTACCTGAGGATTTGAGGGAGAAGGAGTTTAAAGTTCTTGTAGCTAAGCTGGCGAAACTCGGCATTGTTGGGGAGAACGCATCTCTAGACTCAATACTGGGGATAACAGCTGAGCACATACTTGAGAGGAGGCTACAAACTATAGTGTATAGGAAGGGGCTTGCCAAGACTATACATGAGGCGAGGCAACTTGTAACACACGGCCATATAGCTATTGGGGCTAGGAGGGCTACATCGCCAGGGTATCTAGTGTCAGTCGACGAGGAGCACTTGGTAACATATGCTCCGGGAAGTCCTTATAAGGAGCGTTTAGAGGCTAGGGGTGTGGAGGTGCTCTAGCTGTGGCCTTCCAGGCTAAGGAGTTGAAATGGGGTGTAGCTCATATATACAGTAGCTTCAATAACACCCATGTGCACATAACGGATCTAACAGGGGCTGAGACTATAGCGAGAGCATCTGGAGGTATGGTAGTTAAAGCAGATAGGGAGAAACCCTCCCCCTACGCTGCTATGCTAGCCGCTAGTAGGGTTGCACAGGCTACCTTCGAGAAGGGCATTGTAGCAATACATATTAAGGTTAGAGCTCCGGGAGGCCACGGGCCTAAGACTCCCGGGCCTGGTGCTCAAGCGGCAATAAGGGCTTTAGCAAGATCTGGGTTCATAATAGGTAGGATTGAGGATGTAACACCAATACCCCATGATACTACTAGGAGGCCTGGCGGTAGGAGAGGTAGGAGGGTCTGAGAGGGGTTGGTTGAGAAGATCGTAGAGGTAAGGGAGCTTAGAGGTAACAGGATAGAGCTTATAATAAAGGGTTTCAATGTAGCTTATGTTAATGCTATTAGGAGACTCATCCTCTCAGACGTCCCAACGATGGCTGTTGACTTCGCATACTTCTACGAAAACTCCACAGATGTCTATGATGAGATGATAGCTCACAGGCTCGGCCTCCTAGTCCTTAAATCAGATGAGGCTCTAAGCAAATACGCGTCGCCCGAGGCTTGTGCTGACTCACAACCACCTAATCCTAAGTGCTTCGTCGAGATGTTCCTAGATATAGGGTTAGAGGAGTCCGCTCCTACAGGGTTTTACGTGAAGGCTTCAGAGTTTAAGATAAGCGATCCAAGCATATCCCCAGTTTACCCTGACACCCCCATAACGTATATCGCTCCAGGGCAGAGGTTACATGTGGTTGCCTACGCTAGGCTAGGTAGAGGTAGGGAGCATGCTAAGTGGAGCCCTGCGAGCATTTCAGTCTTAAGGTATACCCCTATAGTGTCGTATGATGCTTCTAAGGCTACAAAGGGGTGTCTTGAATGTGTTAAGGCTTACGGGGAGGTTCTAGAGGCTTTAAGGAAGGGAGGTTCCGGTTTTATAGAGCTCTACGGTCTAGTAAACACCGGTGGCCTCAGGTATTGTGCTGAGACATCGTGTAAGAACGCCATTAACATAAGGTATGATCCAAGCATATTACAGTTGATAGTTGAGGGTACGGGGGCTCTTAAACCTGAAAGGATAGTCTATGAGGCTACGAAGGTCTTAGAGGATAAGGTTAAAACCCTTAAAGGTATGATATCGTGGCTGGGGGTTAAGAGGGTTGAGAAGAACAGGGCCCACTAACATTGTGATTAGGAAACTCGTAGAGGAGCTCAGGAGGGTTGCTAGAGAGAATGGAGCTAGAGCGTGGTTTAGAGTTGCTGAGGAGCTAGAAAGGCCTAGGAGAGCTAGGAGGGTTGTGAACCTAAGTAGGATCAACAGGTACGCCAGGGAGAATGAGATGGTTGTAGTGCCAGGGGTAGTTTTAGGATCTGGTTTTATAGATAAAAAGGTTACAGTAGTAGCACTCAGAGCCTCAAGAACTGCTTTGAGGAGGCTTAGGGAAGCTGGGTGTACGTTCATGACATTAAAAGAAGCTCTAAAGGTTAATCCTAAGGCCTCTAATGTAAGGATCATAGGGTGAGGTGGTACTAGGATGAGTTCTCCTAAGGAGATTGTGGTAGATGGTAGTAACATGATACTCGGAAGGCTTGCTAGTAGGATCGCAAAGCTACTGTTGGAAGGATACAGAGTCTACGTTGTCAATGTTGAGAAGATAGTTTTAAGTGGTCGTAGAAACATGGTCATTCAATCGTATAAGAGAACCGTGCTAGGCGTTAAATCCCACTACTCACATAAATGGAGGCCTAAGAGGCCTAGAAGCCCGGTAAGGCTGTTTAAGAAGACCGTCTGGGGTATGCTACCTAAGAATAATAGAGGTTTAGAGGCTCTTAAAAGACTTAAAGCATATGTAGGTGTCCCCGAAGATTTAAAGAGTAGGGAGGCCATCCAGTTCCCGGAGGCTAGCGCGGCTAAGCTTAGCAGACCGGGGGTAACCCTAGCTGTTGTAGCTCGTGAGCTTGGATGGAAGGGTGTAACACCTCCTAGGCCTTGAAGATATCCTCTACTGCCGAGGATAGTGGTGCTTCATGGTATCTCCAGGAATACTTTTAAGCCTTAACTTCATTGTTATGAGAGGGTGGTGGTTTGGAGAAGGAAAGCACATCCCTAAGCATGCTAGCTAATAGGGTGGTCGTATCTAGTGGTAAGAGGAAGACAGCTATAGCTATAGCTTTAATCAAAAACGGGAAGGGGAGGGTGTGGATTAACGGTATACCTATAGAGATATACTCTAATGAGATGGCTAGGCTGAAGGCCCTAGAACCCCTACTGGTCGTTGGCGAGAGGATACGTAATATGGTTGATATAAGGGTTACAGTTAAAGGTGGAGGTTTTATGAGCCAGGCTGAGGCGGCTAGGATAGCCATAGCTAGAGGGCTGGTCGAGTTCTTCAAATGCGATGGGGAGAGCGATTGTGGCGAGTTGAGCGGTGTATCCTCTACCCTTGAAAAGCTCTTCGAGGAGTACGATAGGCATATGCTATCAGGCGATCCTAGGAGGACTGAGAGCGAGAAGCCTATGAGGTATAGTGCTAGGAGGAGGAAGCAGAGATCCTATAGGTGATGCTCCATGCTACCCCCTATTAGGTGTTTCACTTGCGGAGCTCCTCTAGGCCATTTATGGGAGGAGTTTAAGGGGAGGACGTCGAGTGGGGAGAGTGCGGAGGAGGTTTTATCAAGCCTGGGAGTTTATAGGTACTGTTGTAGGAGAACCCTACTAACAACCCTAACTTATGTAGAGGAGATAGCTAAGTACTCTATTTATAAGAGGTATAGGGAGAAGGTTATAAGGAAGTATTACTTGGAGCACGAGGAGGGTGCTTAGGCGTTGGAGACCTTGGTTCCAGTAGATCTTTATAAGAAGATGGGGGTTATCATAGGGACGCAGATCTGCACCAAGTATATGAAGAGGTTCACATACAAGATACTGCCTGAGGGCTTCTACTTGCTAGATGTCGGAAAGATAGATGAAAGGCTTAGGATAGCGGCTAAGTTCCTATCATCGTTCAACCCGGAGAAGATGGTTGTAGTCTCCGTCAGGGTCTATGGTCAGAAGCCTGCGCAGATGATGTGCAAGTATGTGGGGTGTAAACCGGTGATAGGCAGGGTTATCCCGGGCACGTTTACAAACCCAAGGCTTGAATTCTACATAGAGCCTGAGGTGGTTCTAGTAACAGATCCTAGAGCTGATAGGCAGGCTGTAGTTGAAGCTTCAAGAGTCGGGGTCCCCATCGTAGCGTTTGCTGATACCGATAACAAGGTTGATATGATAGACTTGGTTATACCAGCTAATAATAGGGGTAGGAAGAGTTTAGCACTACTCTACTGGATATTAACTAGGGAGATTCTAAGAAATAGGAATATACTACCGCCTAACGAGGATTTAGATGTGGGGCCCGAAGCCTTCATGGCTGTTAAAGTTGTAGAGCAGGTGTAGCAACCTATTTAGACTCTCCACTAAAACCTCTAACCCGGGCGTCTAGGGTGATCAGGCTCCCAGCTCATGCTGGCTCCTTTTACCCCGCTAGGAGGGATGATGTTGTAAGGAGTATAGAGTGGTGTTTCACCCACAAGCTAGGCCCTGGGGTTAAACCATCTGGCATAGGCTCCGAGAGGCTATCCTACGCCTACATAGTACCCCACGCTGGCTACATGTACAGTGGGCCTACAGCTGCTCACGCATACCTATGGCTTTCAAAGGAGAGGAAGCCTGAGACCGTGGTCTTGGTAGGGCCTAACCATACAGGGTTAGGGTTAGCTGTTTCAGTGTATAAGGAAGGCTACTGGAGAACCCCTCTTGGCGATGTAGAGGTGGATTCTGAGGTTGGAAGACTTATAGTCAGTTACACCGGGTTCGCTGCCTTCGATGAGAAAGCACATTTCTACGAACACTCTCTCGAAGTTCAAATACCGTTCCTCCAGTACATCTACGGCTCCGGTTTCAAGATAACACCTATAACGGTGATGGCCCAAATACCTAGCATATCGAGGGGGCTCGCTGAGGCCTTCTTAAAAATATTAGAGGATAATGGTGTAGACGCTATAATGGTAGCTACGAGTGATTTAAACCACTACGAATCACACGATATATCGGTAGAGAAGGATTTAATGGTTATAGAGGAAGTTTTAAAACCAGACCCTGAAGGAGTGTTTAGAGTTGTAGAGGAGCGTAATGTAAGTGCTTGCGGCCCAGGCCCTATGGCAACAGTAGCTTACATAGCTAAGGTTAAGGGGGTTAAGCCGGTGCTCTTATCCCATACTACATCGGGCGATGTAACTGGAGAGAAGGATTTCGTTGTAGGCTATGCTAGTATAAGAGTCCCCAGGGGCTAGGGTTGTTGAGGTTCAAGGTAAGTGTACCTGCTGTGCTCTTGGGATCCCCTATACCTGGGTCTGAGAACCCGTTCCTAGCCTCACCTATAGCCTCTGCCATCGTAGAGGTGGAGTTTATGGAGTGCGCCAACCCATCTCTTAACACTAGGGGTTTAGAGGCTCTCAAAGGGGCTCTTGAAAGCTTCTGGTCTAGGCTAGTAGAGGGTATGGGTTTAAGGTTGTGCTCTACGCTAACCCTAATAGGCTTAGAGGGCGTTGGAAGAGCGCCCCTTGGCGGTCTCTACGCCTCCCTCACATCGCTCACACTCTACACTCTACATAAATTCCACGGTGATACAGCTCGGGTGCTCGATGTTATTGAGACTGCTAGCTTAGTTGATTTAGTTGAAACCGATGTATCGTGGAGGATTGCCCTGGAGGCTTTAAGGTACTCAGCTTTAACTGGTAAGCTTGTGGCCTATAGGGGGCCGTTGGAGGTCTACGAGTTCGAGGGGGTTGGAGGGGCTAGGGTGGCCGTTGGAGACTATGTTGATGGTGTTAGAAGCTCCATATCTAGAGACACTCTAGGTTTTAACGTTTACGGGGCGTTGGTGCATTTGATGGGTGAGGCTGTACTCGAAGCGTCTTTAAGGATCAAGGAGGGGTCTGGCTTAGACAATGTTGTAAGGGCTTTTAAGCCCATCCATGACGGGGTTACCTTAACCGTCTACAATCTAAAACCTAAAGGTGGTGAGTGCCTCTGGAGCCCCGGAACCCCATGGGCTTTCGATGAAATATGCTTGGTGAGCTAGTATGGCATGCAGGCTGGCTGTTGTTAAGCTAGGTGGAGGCGTTATAACTGATAAGAGTGCTCCTGAGAGGGTGGATTATGAAAGCCTAGAGAAGGCGGCATTACAACTAGCAGGATACCGTGGAGGTGGAGGGCTACTAGTACTAGTCCATGGTGGTGGGAGCTTCGGGCACGTGGAGGTAGCTAGGATATCTAGGGAGAAGGGGCGCCTGGATTCAAGGGACTCCAGTAGAGTTCAGGAGGTGATGCTAAAACTAGCATTAACAGTAATTAGAGTGTTGGAGGAGAAAGGCTTAAATCCAAGCCTGCACCCACCACACACACTATGCATGAATAGCCTCCCGGAGACGTGCAACACGAGTATTATAAAGAGAGATCTAGAGGAAGGACTAACACCGGTAACCTACGGAGACGCAATCCCTGAAAACGGGGAGACAAGGATAATAAGTGGAGATGACCTAGCAGCATGGATAGCAGTAGCTCTAAAAGCAGACTGCCTAGTATACATCATAAGAGAGCCGGGAGTACTGGATGAGAAAGGTGAAGTTATACCAATACTATCAAACCTAAACCAGCTAAAAGTAAGACAAACAAAATGGGACGATGTAACAGGGGGGATATTGAGAAAGGTTAAAACAGCTTTGGAAGCATCAAAAACCATCGACAACATCATAATAACGAACACCGAACACCTACTAGAAGCCTTAGAGAGAAAACGAGTAGGAACGAAAGTAGTCCACATGTGAAATACAACACACCTACATCCGGAGGCATGAGAGCTCACCTTTTAAGATGGGGATGAAGATATTTAAGGTTACCTTTGATAGCCGTGTGAGAATTTCAAGAGCGAAGAGGAGGTTATAATCAGCGGATCGCTGAGAGTAACGTATTTAACCTATTGATTCAGAGATTGTAGTTTTAGGTGATCTTTTTTAGGTTTTATGTGTGGTCTAGGTTTTGGTGTTGTTTTTGAGTACGTCTTCTAGGAAGGTTGAGCATGTCAGGCTTGTTGCGTCTAGTAAGGTAGAGTCTAGTGAGTCAACGTTGTTTGAGTTTGTTAGGCTTGTTCATAACCCTATGCCTGGCCTGGATTTGAGTGATGTTGATTTAAGTGTTAGTTTTTGTGGTGGTAGGAGGCTTAGAGCTCCTCTCATGATTACTGGTATGACTGGTGGCCATCCTGATGTGTCTTGGATTAATGAGAAGCTTGCTATGGTTGCGGAGGAGTTCGGTATTGCTATGGGTGTTGGTAGTCAGAGGGCTGCCTTGGAGGATCCATCGTTGTCTGAGACCTACTCTATTGCTAGGAGGGTTGCCCCTAATGCCGTTCTCGTTGCCAATATTGGTGCCCCTCAGCTAGCTAGGGGTTATGGTGTGAGGGAGGTTCTTAGAGCTATTGAGATGATAGATGCTGATGCTATAGCTATACACCTTAACCCGGGTCAGGAGGCCTTCCAGGATGAGGGCGAGCCTCTCTACAGGGGTGTTCTAGAGAAGATTGTCGATGTAGCTTCAAGGGTGGATAAGCCGGTTATAGTTAAGGAGGTTGGCACAGGTCTCTCAAGGGAGGTTGTTGCCGAGCTCTACCAAGCTGGTGTAGAGTGCTTTGATGTAGCAGGGCTTGGGGGTACCAACTGGGTTAAAGCTGAGGTTATTAGATCGAGAGCTAAGCATGGATCTCCGTTGAAGCCAGCTGGGGGTTTGGATGACTACTGGGGTAACCCGACGGCTGTAGCGGTTGTGGAGGCTAGAGTTGTAGCGCCCAGAGCTTTTATAGTGGGTAGTGGTGGTGTGAGGAACGGGCTTGATGTAGTTAAGGTTATAGCGCTCGGAGCAGATGTTGCTGGGATGGCTTTACCAGCCCTTAGAGCTCTAGTTAACGGTGGTTACGAGAGTTTAAGGAAGCTCATATCATCGATAATATACCAGGTTAAGGTAGCAGTATTTCTAGCGGGAGGGCGTAGCGTTAAGGACCTATGGAAAGCCCCGGTGGTAGTCCATGGTAGGCTTAGGGAGGAGCTGGAGCTTAGAGGTGTTAATGTAGATGAGTATATAAGGGAGTACAGGCTTAAAGCCTTACTATGGAGGGTGAAGCGTGAAAGTGGATATTGAGCTGGTGTTGGTGAAATACGCTAGGCTGGTAGACCACTTTATATTAGAACATCTAAGCGGAACACCGGAATCACTATACCAAGCCGCATTACACCTCGTTAAAGCCGGTGGTAAGAGGCTTAGACCAGCAATAGCCATGCTGGTAGCTAGAATGCTAGGGGGGATTGAGGCTGAGAGTAGAGCCCTCCCCCTAGCCGCGGCAATAGAGGTTTCACATACCTTCACGTTAATACATGATGATATAATGGATAGAGACGACTATAGAAGAGGAGTTCCCACAGTCCACAAGTTGTGGGGTGAGAGCTGGGCTATACTAGCTGGAGATCTACTACACGCCTACGCCTACAAGTTCATTGTATCAAGTGTTGACCACGGGCTTTCGAAGGGCGAAGCCCATGAGGCTATGAAGGTTTTAACTACTGCTGGTATAAAGGTTTCTAGAGGCCAAGCATACGATCTCCTATTCGAGAAAACCCTAGATGTTACTGTTGCAGATTACCTAGACATGGTATATCATAAGACCGGGGCTATGATGGAGGCCTCGGCCAAGCTGGGAGCGGTGGCTGCGAGAGCCGAGTCCGAGGTGGTGGAGCTCCTAGGCCAGTACGGTAGCCTCCTAGGCGTGGCGTTCCAGGTGAGAGACGACTATCTAGGCATGTTCGGGGATCCTGAGAAGACGGGTAAGCCTATCTATAGCGACCTGAGGAGGGGTAAGAAGACACTCCTAGCTATCTACGCCCTTTCAAAACTAAAGGGTGAGGAGAGGGAGTTTCTCGTAAAACTCCTAGACCCCAATACCCCTAAGAGCTTGGAGGATCTAGAGCGAGGAGCTATGCTGGTGAAGGAGAGTGGCGCTGTTGATGAAGCCCTAAGACTTTCAAGGGTTTATGCAGATAGAGCTAAGGAGATCCTCCTAAGCCTGAGGAATGTGGTTAACGAGGATGCAAGAGAAGCTCTACTGGTTCTCACAGAGTACGCTATAACAAGGGATAGGTAGAGGTGTTGTTTTGCTAGAGTATAAACCTGAAGACTATCTATTCCCTGAGCTCTACGTGGAAGGAGGAGCAGGGGATTGCGTATCAGTAGACCTGAGTAGAGGTGTCTACTGGAGGGATTCTAAAGGGGCGTTATGCAAGGTTGTATACGAGGAGGGCTGGAAGCTCATAATAGACCCCATTGAATCCACTGCCTCCAGAAGCTTCCTAACCATTGTGCCGTGGATGGAGTATAAGGGGGTTTACGTGGGTAGAGGGGCTAGAGTTGAGCTCATTGAAGTTAGAGGGGTTGAGGTTTACATCACCTCAAGGGAAGGTGCGGTTGTAGAGGAGGGTACCGTGATAGCCTACGTGTTAACGAGGAAGGGTGAGACTAGGACTAGGAAGGCTAGAACCAACGGTGTTATAGCTTATATAGCTTGGGAGCCATTAGTACCTCCACTATACGTTTTCGTGGTAACTAGAGATTATAGGGTTCTCGATGCGATTGAAGTTAAGGCTAACACTACAGTATAAACTTTTATGTGGAGATAGCTAGGTGGGGTGCAGGTCTTTGAGCGGCATTGAGAGGGCCGTCTTAGGCTACGCCCTTAGGGATGCTGTTAAGCACGGGGGCAGGGCTAGAGTTGATAGTGTTATGTCTATGATCTTGGGCGACCGCCCGGAGCTTAGAGCCCAAGCCAGGGTTATAGTTGAGGTTGTTAGGAGGGTTGTTGACGAGGTTAATAGAATGAGCTTGGAGGAGCAGAGGGCTAGGCTTAAGGCGGAGTTCCCGGAGCTCCTAGAGGAGAGGGTTAAGGTTGAGGGGAGGGAGGTTCTCCAACCGCTACCCGGCGCTATTGAGGGTAAGGTTGTTGTCAGGTTTGCTCCTAACCCTGATTTCTACATACACCTTGGCAACGCCAGGCCCGCTATTCTTTGTAGTGAGTATGCTAGAATGTATAGAGGTAAGATGGTGCTTAGATTCGAGGATACAGATCCAAGGACTAAGACCCCGTTGAAGGAGGTCTACGATGCCATAAGAGGGGATCTAAGGTGGCTTGGCGTTGTATGGCATGAGGAGTACATTCAGAGCTTGAGGCTTAACATCTACTATGATATAGCTAGGGAGATGCTGAGGAGGGGGTGTGCCTACGTAGACCTCTGTGGGGATGAGAGTAAGAAGCTTCTATCAAAAGGCTCCTACTGCCCCGATAGGGATAGGGATCCGAGCTGGCATCTAGAGCAGTTCGATAGGATGCTTGAAGGTGCTTACAGTGAGGGGGAGGCTGTTGTTAGGGTTAAAACAGATCCAAGGCATCCTAACCCGAGTGTTAGGGACTGGGTTGCCTTGAGGGTGATTGATACCACCAGGCACCCTCACCCTATTGTCGGTAGCAAGTATATAGTGTGGCCCACCTACAACTACGCTGTAAGTGTCGACGATCACCTCATGGGGGTAACCCATGTAATTAGGGGGAGGGAGCACGAGGTTAACACTACCAAACAGTTGTACGTCTACAAATGCATGTCCTGGGAGCCTCCTGTCTTCGTGCACATAGGTAGGCTTAAGCTAGAGGGGTTCATACTTAGTAAGAGTAAGATTAGAGAGCTCCTAGCAAGAGAACCGGAGAAGTTCCTAGGCTACGACGACCCCAGGTTTGGGACCATAGCAGCTCTAAGGAGGAGGGGTATACTACCTGAGGCTATAAGAGAGCTAATACTAAGCGTTGGAGCTAAGGAGACGGATGCAACAATAAGCTGGGCTAACCTAGCATCAATAAATAGGAGGCTACTAGACCCCATAGCCGATAGGATAATGTACGTAAGCAACCCGGAGGAGCTCGTATACGAGGGAGGCTGCGTAGACGCTGAAATCCCATACCACCCAGAGAGGCCGGAGAGGAGGACCATAAGGCTTTGCAACGGAGATGTAATCCTAGTAAACAGAGAGGATGTAGAGTTAAAAGAAGTAAGGCTTATGGGAGCTGTTAACGTTAAATTCGAGGGAGGTAAAGCGGTAATGACATCAAGGGATCTAAGATACGCTAAGGAGAAGAAGCTACAGATAGTACAGTGGGTGCCCAAGAGGGATGCAGTAAAACTAACAATCTATAAACCAGAGGGACTTGAAATGAAGAAGATCGAAGGATACGCTGAAAACACGTTAAAAGCCTACAAGGTGGATTCAAAACTACAACTGATAAGATTCGGGTTCATAAGAATAGATGGGATCGAGGAGGATGGAAGCTATAAGGCATTCCTAATACATGAGTAAAGGTGACCATATACGTCGACAGCTCCCCTATTCGATGAGCTTTACGAGAAGTATGATAGGTGGTTTGAGAGGAACCTGGTGACAGCAGAGAATGAAGTTAAACTTGTAAAGCTGATGGTTAGCAGAGCTCCACGGCCCATACTAGAGGTTGGAGTGGGAACTGGGTACTTTGCAGGGAGGGTTGGAGCTGAAGCTGGCTTAGATCCCTCAATGAAAATGCTAATGGTGGCTAGGATGAGGGGGGTGGAGCTACTTGTTAGAGGGGTGGGAGAGAGCATGCCATTCAGAAGTGGGGTTATCGGAACAGTACTCATAGTGGTGACACTATGCTTCGTAGACGACCCAGCCCGAGTTCTCCAAGAGTCATTTAGGGTTTTAAGGGTGGGAGGTAACCTGGTGTCATGTATAGTTCCACGAGACACCCCTTGGGGTGATCATTATATTAAACTGGGCTCCGAGGGTCACCCCTTCTACTCTAAAGCTAGATTCCTAGCATTGAGAGAGCATGAGGAGCTAATTAAGGCATCGGGGTTTAAGATAACACAGTCTATGGGTACTCTAAGCTACTCTCCTTTCGAAGAGCCTCGTTTAGAGGAGCCATCCGATGAGGTTAAGGGTAAGGGTTTCGTGTGTGTTAAGGCTATTAAGGGGGGTGGAGGGTGAGGTCTAGGATAGCGTATATATCATTAGGCTTGTGGGTTTTAGCACTAGTACTCCTTTCTACACAGGCTGTCAAGCTTGGTGAGAGGCTTACCTACAGTGAGGAGGCATTCCTCCCACGGGGTTCTGAGAGTTATGAGGGGCTTCTCCTGCTAGAGCGTTCCGGCTACTCTATTGGTGATACCCTTCTGGTCATATACTCGCCATGGGATCTCGGTGTTTCTAGGAGTGTTGAGGAGGGTTTGAGGGAGGTTTTAGATGGCATGGGCCTCAGGGGTTACGAGCTCGTAGGCCCCTATAGTGTCTACAAGCTAGTGCTAGGCTATGTTGAGGGTAACCTTTCGAAAGCTCTTATCACAGCATTGGATTTCTATAGATTACTTGAGGAGGCTGGTTTGAAGGCCAGGGAGGCCTATGTTAGGGTTGAGGTTACATTAAATAGAACTTATGGTCTAGCTTCACTCTACGTAAACGCATATAGGGAGGCTGTTGAGAGAGGCTTAGGAGATCCAGCGGAGTATGCTTATGAGAAGCTTAAACCCCTCATCCCCCAAGAGCAACGGGAGGCTTTGGAGTGGTTCCATAGACTGTTTAAGATCTACGTTGCCGAGATGAAACCTGAGGAGGCTGCTAGGAGAGCTATAGTGGATCTCGCTAGAGCCTACGACCCAAAACTAGCTGGGGTCGTGGAGGCCTTCGACCTACACAATTATAGCGACCCTAACGCTATAGCACGCTACGTTTATAAAGCTAGTGGTTTGGAGGAGCGTAATGTAACCCTCACATGGTTCCAGAGGCTCCTTGAGGATCCAAGAAGGGGGGCTCTTGAGTATGTGAAGTTAGAGTTAACGGCTAAGATTGACATGTGTATGAGCGGAGCTCTTGAAAATGCTCTAAACAAGTCGACAACTACAGGTTTATCATTAGATGATGCTAGGAGGATTGTTGGAGAGGTGTGTAGAGGTTACATTACTAGTGTAGCTAGGTACCCCGATGTTATCCCAGATGCTGTTAGGAGGAGCCTTATATCAGAGCGTTACGCTATAGTCTACGTTTACTTCAACGAGTCCATCCCCATTGATATGTCACGTAGGTTACTTAATACTGTTGACGGGAAGCTTAGGGGTGTTGTTGGAGA
>JAJHQN010000088.1 GCA_020833325.1 Desulfurococcaceae archaeon
CGAACAACCGTGAAAATAGAAACAGCTTCCTAACCCTTCGAACTTGAAGGACGGTATTTTATAGTTGAAAGCCTCGCCTTTTAGGGCGGGGAGGGGGCTAGCTTCTAGTTTAAAGGTCTAGGGTGGATCTCCATCTATAGGGTGTTGGTTTGTGTTTGCAGAGAGGTTATCTCGTATACTTAGCTTTGACGTTGGCTCGGTGGCTTCTTTGATAGAATCCACGCTTCTCGACCCTTTCTCTGGTACTAGTAGGTTTGAGGATCTTGTTGTTGAAGCTTCTCGTTGGGGGTTTAGGTGTGTTGTTGTTCCTGTGTCGGTTTTAAGTTTTATTCGTAAACCTGCTCTCGACCGCGGGGTTAGGGTTTGCTCTGTTATAGGTTTTCCTTCGGGTTTTCAACCTTTAAGGTCTAAGGTTTTGGAGGTTGAGGAGGCTTGTGGTTATGATGTGTTTGAGGTGGATGTGGTTCCTAACTTTAACTTTGTTAAGAGCGGTCTGTGGGATGGTGTTTTTAAGGAGCTCTCAGCTCTAGTTGATGTTGCTAGGTCTCATGGTGTTGGGGTTAAGGTTATAGTTGAGGCTCCCCTCCTAGGCGATGGAGAGCTTGAAGCTCTAGTGGAGTGGGCCTCTAAGGCGGGGGCTTCCTTTGTTAAGACGAGTACTGGGGTTTACTCTAAGGGTGGTGATCCTAGCACTGTGTATAGGTTGTACAGATTTGCTTCGAGGAGAGGGCTTAGGGTTAAAGCTGCTGGTGGTGTTAGAAGCTTCTTAGACCTAGCTTTGGCCTATGCTTTCGGGGCTGATAGTGTGGGGTCTAGTAGTGCTAGCCGTATATTAGAGGATTACTTAAGGTTTAAAGAGGTTAGAGTTGGATAGGGTATCCGGGGGGCGTTTAGGTGAGAATAGCCCTTATAACGAGTAGTACTGCGAGGGAGCTTGTAGAAAGCTATGTTAGGACAAAGGCCGGCATGCCGGCTCTAGAGATAACCGTCATAGATATACCTGTCCACGCTATATCAATGCTGTCAACAGAGACCATAGCAAGGATAATAGGTAAGAATGTGAGCCTAGCTGAGAGGTTGAAGGGGAACGATGTAATACTGGTGCCTGGGAGCGTAAGGGGGGATACCAGCGTTATATCCCAGATTCTAGGGAAGCCTGTATACAAAGCCTCCAAGTCCTTGGCTTTACTACCGCAGGTTTTAAAACACCTAGCCTCAAAGGGGTCGCTGGATACAGTTAAGGCGGCTGAGAATGTCATGACCATGTCCCCTCCTCCAGTAGACTACGTGGAGGCCTTCAAGGTCAACGGTGTTAGCATACCATTGAGAGGGCCCCCTATGGTTTTATCAGCAGAGATAGCCTACTGGGCGGACGATGAGATGTTTAAGAGGACGCTATCCAGGTATGCTGGTGAAGGAGCGCAAATAATAGTGGTAGGCTCCTCCTTCGAGAGCAGCCCTGAGAGCTTAGCTGAGAAGGTGTCAATAGCTGTGGAGCTAGGATACCCTGTCCTAGCCGAGGCTCCGGGCAGGGATCACGCTAGGGAGGCTTTAAACTCCGGAGCCTCAGGGCTTATCATATCATCTGACTCCGCAGATGGAATCCTAGAGCTTCTACCAAGTGATAGAGTCTTAGTAGTAGGGGATAGGAGTGTAGAGCGTCTGGAGAAGGTTGTTGGGAAAGCTGTGGAGGTTGGGGTATCGAGGATTATCCTAGACCCTGTAGTGGGGATCCCCTTGGTTGATCTATCCTCGACGGTTGAGAGATATAGGCTTGCATCGAAACTAGGCTTCCCCACCCTGTTCTCCTCAGCAAATGTAACTGAGGAGATTGAAGCAGACTCCCACAGCCTCCACGCTCTACTAGTAGTCCTAGCTTTAGAGCTTGGAGCCTCTGTATACCATGTTGTAGAAGACTCCTACAAGACTATACACTCTGTTAGCGAAGCCCGAGAGGCCCTTAACCTAGCTGTGGAAGCTTACACTAGGAGGGAGAGCATGAGGGGTTACCACAGTAGGCTCCTTATAGTAAAACAGGGTAGTAGGCCTGAAGGAGCTCTTATCGGGCCTGGGGAGAGGGTGGATTACATAGAGCCTAGGTGGGATAGGAGGGGATATGTTAGAATAGAGGTTAACCATGAGAGGGGGGTTATTGTAGCAGCCTACATAGGGTATGATGGTAGTAGGGTTGTGGTCGAGGGTAGGCATGGGCCGAGTATAGCTAGAGCTCTTATAAGGAGAGTAGGTTTGGAGGCGGAGCACGCAGCTTACATAGGCTATGAGCTGGCTAAGGCTGAGATGGCTTTGAAGCTTGGTAAAACTTATATTCAGGACGAGGAGTTACTAGTAACACCGTGGGGTTAAGGTGTGGGCGGTGTTGTAGCTAGCGCTCCCGGTAAGCTTATACTATTCGGAGAGCATTTTGTTGTAAAAGGCTATAGGGCCATAGCTACTTCCATAAGCCTTAGAGCTAGAGTTAGAGTAGAGGATACGAGCGGTAGCTGGGTGGAGCTCCACAGCCCAACGCTAGGTGTTAAATCGAGAATCCCACTGGATCTTAGCAGGTCGGCTGGAGGGGAGCTCGATGTCTACGTTGAGATACTTAGAGCTCTTAGGAAGGAGGGTTTCAGCATAGTGCCACATAGGGTTGTGGTTGAGAGCGAGATGCCTGTAGCTGCTGGTCTAGGATCTAGTGCCGCTACAAGCGTAGCGTACACCCTAGCCTATACAACTCTGTTGGGGAGCCCTCTCTACGGGGAAAACCTGTTGAGAGTATCATTTGAGGGGGAGAGGGTGGCTCACGGTAGGCCTAGCGGTATTGATACTACAATAGCAGCATTAGGGGGGACAATTCTCTATAGGAGGGGTGAAAAGCCGGCCCCTGTGAGCGCCAGAATCCCGGAGGGTTACGTGTTCCTGGTAGCTGATACTGGCTTGAAGAGATCCACGAGGGATGTTGTAGATTACGTCCTAAGAGTAGCTGAGATGATGGGAGAGGCGGGGGAGCAGGTGTATGCTGTAGCTGATAAGGTGGTGGAGAAAGCTGTTAAAGCTCTAGAATCCGGTGATATGGAGTTGCTAGGAAACCTTATGTACTTCAACCACGGCCTCCTAGTAGCAGTGGGGGCTTCCAATCTAGCTCTAGACACTATAGTAGACATAGCTAGGATGAGAGGAGCTCTAGGAGCTAAACTTACAGGGGCTGGATGGGGTGGGTGTGCTGTTATCCTAGCTAGGAGGGGTGATGTTGAAGTTCTCAGGGGGGAGTTGGAGAGGCACGCTCGCATGGTTAAGGTTATTAATGTGAACGTTCCAGGAGCTACTGTGGAAAACATTTTGTCTAAATAGCGTTTATTTAAAAGTAGGTATTAAAGGATATAAGCCTCCGTTTCCAGAGTATATATAGGTATCGCCTGTCTAGCTTTGGAGGTTGAGGTGTTAGGTTATGAGTAGTAACGAGTATCCTCCCGAGGTTAGATGCCCTCCGGATAAGATTGTACTAGACCACCAGAGAGGTGTTAAGATATGTGCTGAGACGGGGGAGGTTTTAGAGGAGAATGTTATTGTTGAGGAGGGTGAGTGGAGGGCTTATACCCCTGAGGAGAGGGCTAGGAGGTCTAGGGTTGGAGGCCCCGTGTCTTACGCTAAACCCCATATGGGGGTTGAGGCTCAGATAGGCCCGTATAGGGAGCCTGGGAGTCGTAAGATTAGAGGGTTCTCCAAGAAGGCTGAGACGTTGAGGTGGCAGAGGGCGTCGAAGCTAGGTAGGGTTATGAGTGGTGTTGAGAAGAACATAGGCCAAGCTTTAACCTTGATGGACGATATAGTTGCTAAGCTGGATCTACCGGATTCGATAAAAGAGGAGGCTGCTAGGATATACAGGGAGGCTGCTCAGAAGGGTTTAACGAGGGGTCGTAGCGTGGAGGCCATGGTGGCCGCTTCGCTCTACGCAGCCTGTAGAAGGCATAAGGTTCCCTGTGGTATAGAGGAGATCATAAGGTATCTTAAGACAGCCCAGGAGACGGATATTAAGAGGGAGGTGGCTAGAAATTACAGGCTCCTAGTGAGAGATCTAAGCATAACCATCCCCGTCGTAGAACCGGAGAGGTTCATATACAGGATAGCTAGCTCCCTCAACCTACCGGAGCAGGTGGTGGTAGATGCTATAAAGATCGTGATGGAGGCTAAGAAGAGGGGAGTATCCTCAGGCAAAGACCCCAGCGGCCTAGCAGCAGCAGCACTATACCTAGCAGCCTTAAAACATGGTTTCAGGAAGACACAGAAGGAGATAGCACAGATAGCTGGGGTAACAGAGGTGACAGTAAGGAATAGGTATAAGGAGATAACAACAGCCCTCAAAATAGAGGGAGCAGTCTAGTAACACAGACCACAACCCAACTCAATCCACCCCGGAGGGGAGGGAATTAGAGGGGAGGGAATGCTAGGAATAACTGTAAAACTAGCCCAATACACCGAAGACGCACCAAAACTCATAGCAATAGCCTCTAAGACAAGCCTCTCAAGGAAGCC
>JAJHQN010000019.1 GCA_020833325.1 Desulfurococcaceae archaeon
TTCAAGGTGCTCTCCGATCCTACCAGGCTACTCATATTCATGTATTTAGCTAAAAGGGGTGAGGCTTCTGTTAAAGAAATTGCCGAGGCTCTCGGGAGACCTGAGAATCTCGTATCATATCATATAAGTGCTGTTAAGAGGTTAGGCATTATAGGGTTTAGGAAGGTTGGCAAGAATGTCTATTACAGGCTTGTAGATGAGAGGCTTAAAAAGCTTATACAGGTAGCCATGGAGCTGGTGGAGAATAAGCCAGAACCATTCATTAGGCCCAGGAAGCTCAAATTCCAAGTTAGTAAAATAGCTAGTAATGTTCAACACGATATTAAAGTCTAGCAAACCTCGCCTTTAAAAGCGAGGTAAGGAGCTAGAGTGTCTCTAATGCATGCTTGAGGTGTTACTAGTGGAAGAGGGAGATATTAACATACCAGGCTGTAAGGGATCTTCTTAGGAACGCAGGGTTCCCTACATGGGTTACATACCATGAGAGGTACCTTGAGGCTATATATGTTAGGGGTGAGAGGCTTATACATAACATCTAGGGGTCTAAGATTCCTAGTTAGACCCTATGGAGTAGGAGTGTCTGTAAGCTATACATAGGATACCCTATAATGTTAAGCCAGGATAGTGGGAACGAGTGTAACAAGGATATATGGTGGTATAGAAGGATAGTACTCTGGATCGTGGATGTATTCAGAGAGTGTGGCATAGAGGTTGAGCTTATACCAGAGTATTGCTCAAGCAAGGAATGCTCAGCATGCGGGGGGATACACGTGAACGGAAGGGTATAGAGGAGGTTGTATGTATGCTGGAGGATTGAGAAGAAGATTAACGCTGGTGCAAACGCAACACTAAACATAGTAGGAAAACTAGGATACGAGATAAAGATAATATGGAAGATTGAGAGTTACCATGTAACACATAATGGTGGTAGACCCGTTAAACCCTGATTGGAGGGCCAGCACCAAAGACTTGGTGGTTTTAAAAACCCTGCCTTCTAAGATGGAGAGAGGGTCATGTGGATGGCACTTGAACAGTATGCTAGGTGGGGTGAACTGTTACTTTCAGGGTATGAGTCTGGCCGTATGGTCGTCTCAGGTTCTGGTGTAGCTGGGGTTTTTAATGGTATGGTGATTTGTGGTATGGGGGGGAGCGGTGTTTCAGGCGATTTTCTTGCTGTTATAGGTAGGCTTTATGGATCTCGGCTACCCATAGTTGTGTTTAAGGGTTTCGATCTACCTGGGTGGTATTCAAGCTACCTTGTTGTTGCTGTGAGCTATTCTGGAAATACTCTTGAGACTATAGAGTGCTCTAGGAGGGCTCGGGGTTCCGGGTCTAAGGTTGTTCATATTAGTAGTGGTGGGTTACTTAGAAGTGAGGCTGGAGAGTCTGGGATCCCCTGGATTCCTCTGGAGCCAGGCTTACTCCCTAGAGCCGCCTTACCATTAATGGTCGGGGCTTTAATAGGTTTAACGGATGCGCTAGGCGTTATTAGCGTTGGAGATGAAGTCTTGCTAGAAACATATTATGCTCTCAGGAACACCTTGGTAGATGACGCGAGAGGTCTAGCTGACGCTGTAGCAGAATCTGATATACTAGTTGTTGGAGCATGCGGTTACTACGGAGTGCTAGCTGAAAGGTTTAGAAGCGAGTTTAGCGAGAATAGCAAAATGCTGGTTAAAGCCGAAGTGTACCCGGAGTCAGCTCACAATGACATAGTAGCTTGGCAAACGAAGAAGAAAGCTAAGACGGCCTTCATAGCTATTAAAGGTGGAGGTGGAATATGCAGTAAGATAATGGAGTTTGTATCGCGGAAGTACAGAGAGCACGGTGTAGTGGAAGAGCTAGACCTCGGAACACCCTCTCTCCCGAGCTTGATGAAAGGAGCCTTAATAGGAGGCTATGCCTCAGTACTAGTAGCTAAAGAAAGAGGGATCGACCCTGCTACGACATCAGTAATAGAGGAGTACAAGAAGATTCTAGCCGATAATGTGATTACGTAAGCCGTTTCTCAGCATACTATCGATCACCATATGCGAACGACCATCCGCCTTCTAACGGCACAGCGTGGAGCCCCCTCACCGCAGCGGCTCTCCACTCTATCACCGGAGGTTCACGGCCCTACGGATCTGAGAACCCCACACCTACCACTTAAAAATCCTAGCGTGGACAGGCCTTAGTAAGCGTTTTATAGGAGAGTGTGAGCTGGACGGGGTCCGCGTAGCTAGTGGATCTGCTATGGTCCTTCGAAACCGCAGTTAGGGCACTTGTATGGGATCATTTGAACTCTACATTTGCTACACCGCCATATTAACATTACGCCGCAGTTAGGACAGTAGAAGGATACCGCTCTCTCCATAGGGTTTATGGGCTTCCCGCAACTCGTGCAAAGCGGTGGTTTCACTTCATCGTATACATCCACCCTCCTTAGGGTAACATCACTCTTAGCCATTCTCGTCACCTAGGCTAGCTCTCCTACCGTGAAGGCTATTAAGCTTTAGAGCACTCTACTGACTAGACCAGGTATCTCAAACGGGTTCCTAGCAACCTTAACGCCAGCTTTCTCTAAGGCTTTCACCTTACTAGCGTAGTCCCCTTCTCCCATCATTATTATAGCTCCTGCATGGCCCATCCTCTTACCTGGTGGTGCTGTCTTACCCGCTATGAAGGCTACAACTGGTTTAGTGAACTTACCCTCCATTATCATCTTTGCAGCCCTCTCCTCCATATCCCCCCCGATTTCCCCTATGATGACTAACGCTCTAGTCTCAGGGTCCTTCTCAAACATCTCCATAGCCTCTGTAAATGTTAACCCTACCACAGGATCTCCTCCAATACCGATTACTGTAGACTGGCCTAACCCCTCTTTTGTGAGAGCATAGCTTATCTCATATGTTATCGTACCACTCCTCGATACTATGCCAACAGGGCCTCTACTGAACACATGGCCCGGCATTATACCCACCTTAGCTTCACCAGGTGTTATGACACCTGGGCAGTTAGGGCCTACCACGACCGTGCCCTTACTCCTAGCATAGTTCGTGAACCTTAGAGTCTCGTGAACAGGGATTCCTTCTGTTATGACCACAACGAGTTTCAACCCTGCATCTATGGCCTCGTACACAGCGTCGGAAGCGAACCTAGCTGGGACGAAGACTATTGATGTGTTAACCTCAGGGTGCTCCTGGAGAGCCTCCTGAACGCTATCGTAAACCTTAACCCCATGTACCTCGCCTCCACCCTTACCCGGTGTTACGCCAGCAGCTATCCTAGTACCGTACTCCAGCATAAGCTTAGTGTGGAACGAGCCTTCCCTACCCGTTATACCCTGTACCACTACCACCGTATCCCTACCAACTAGGACTGCCAACTTCGGTCACCTCGCTGCCCTAATAGCTTCCACTACAGCGTCAAGAGGGTTGTCGAAAGCTCTTATACCGAACTCCTCTAGTAACCTTCTCCCCTCCTCCTCCCGTGTTCCCGAGAGCCTTACGAACACCGGTTTAGGTTTACCACTATACTCTTTTAAAGCCTCAATTATCCCTCTAGCAACCTCATCGCACCTTGTTATCCCACCGAATATGTTTATAAAAATACTCTTAGCCTTAGGGAATTCCAGTAGGAAGAGGACGGCTTTCTTAACGCGCTCAGCACTAGCACCACCTCCTATATCTAGGAAGTTTGCAGGGACGCCTCCGTACTCGTATACTAAATCCATGCTAGTCATTGTAAGCCCGGCCCCGTTACCCATAACTCCAACATCTCCTTCGAGTTCAACAAAAGCTAAACCTAAACGTCTAGCCCTAGACTCCCACTCGCTAACCTCTCCACCCTCCACTCTCTCTATAGCTAGCTCTGGGTACTTGTAGGAGGCGTTATCATCAACTATTATCCTAGCGTCTAATGCTACAACCTTCTCTCCAACTATCGTTAACGGGTTTACCTCAACTAGATCAGCACTATAGTCTACGAAGGCGTTATACATGGACTGAAGTAGGGATGCAAACGATGAGATAACCCCGCCTTTCAACCCAAGCTTCTTAGCTATAAGCCTCGCCTCAAAACCCCTTAAACCCATGTAGGGGTCTACGTGATATCTAACTATGCTCTCAGGCTTCTCCCTAGCTATCTCTTCGATATCCATGCCGCCATAAAGGCTGGCTAGAACTACAGGTCTCCTAGCGCTCTTATCTATTGTTATGGAGGCGTAAAGCTCGGAGGAATGCTCCACAGCCTCCTCTACAAGAATATACCTAGGCCTGAGACCCTTTATGGGATAGTCGAAGAGAAACTCTGTTAGGGAAACAGCCTCCTCTACGCTCCTAGCAATCCTAATGCCTCCAGCCTTACCTCTACCAGCCACGAGGACCTGGCTTTTAACAACGAGAGGTGGTGTTAAACCGCTAGATGCTAGCTTACCTCTCACATCATCCCCCTTCGCTACAACAACACCCTTAGGGGTGCTAACACCATACCTAGCTAAAATCCCCTTAGCCTCAAACTCGTAGAGCTTCAAAATCCAGCCACCACATGTGTGTTTGCAACAGCACGCTTTTAACTATTACAGACCACCAGGACACATATACGGAATCCTATAACATATAAGCAGCTAATACCATAAAGACACAGGCCTTATTAAGGCTTAAACAAACACCTCTACACCGGGTTAGTAGGCTCTTAACAGCCTTGCGAGGGTTAACAGGATGCCTAGGGTTGACGAAGGAGTCTTCGTTGTAGAGATTAACAGCGTTCTCGACCTAGACTGGAGCTCCATCAAGGCTCTCACTAGATGGGCTATCTCAACAGGTGCATGCCTGGTGGTCGAGCCCAGCATAGCATTTCTTAGAGCTCCCAGATCCTCTCGAATACTACCTCTAGCCATAGGTGTTGGTAGCCTAGTGGCAGAGGGGGAGCCACCACCCCCCACTAAGTACTATGTCGTGGAGAGAACCTTTTGGGTTAACTGTTTAAAGACAGGCGTGAACGAGCCGAATTACAGAGTGCTTGAGGGGGTGAAGACGGTAGTAGAGGGCACCATAATATCAATAGATATAAGAGATCCAGTAGCATTACTAGTAAACGGATTGCAGGGGGTACATGTGGTTAACATAGGAGCTAAGACTAACTGTACCCCTCTAGCAACAATCGGAGACACTATTGTACTATGCAGGGTCAACAAGGGATACGCAACAACCCTAATAGAGGGGGAGGCCGCTAAAAGAATAGAATACATGGCAACACTATTCACTACAACAGTCATGACCCCCTCCCCCTCTTTTTAAAGGCGAGCTCCTCCCGAAATCCAGGGAGCTACCCCTTCAATGAACTCTAATCTACTTTCTTCATTCTTAAGACTCTCTCCCTTTTAGACTTGATATAGATCATAGCATAATCCTCTAGGACCGAGCAGGGATTTCTCAGCTCAACATAGAGACCCGTGTTATCCCTCCAGTAGGATAGGAAGCCTAGTTTTCTCAATCTCTTAACAATGTTAATAGCAGTCCTTCTAGTAACTCCCATCTCGCTCCCTAAAGCGTCTACGACCAGACCCACATTAACCCTTCCTACACCATAAATTTTATACAAGAGTATAGCGGCTGCCAGCTCCCTCCTTCTTATCTTCACTTCCCCCCAACTCCACTATAGCAACTCCTCACGCTGAGAGGTGAGCGAGGGTATTTATCTTCTACTTTGTTCGGTAAAGCGTCTCCTCAACCTCCACTCTCTAGCTTCCAGCTATTAACTCTCTGTCCTCATAGTATGGTGGAATGTCAAACGTTTTTGGTAGACTAACTCTTATTAAGCGTTCTCTAACACTAGTTTAGAAGAGAACAGGGCTTATGGGGGTTTCCCGAGGTGAAGGTTTTAGTTGTTAGGGCTGAGATGGGTAGGGTTGTAGAGTCTAGGGTTCTTGAGGGCGAGTTTTACGAGGTTGTAAAGAAGTATGTTTCCATTGCTAGCTCGGAGTGGGATCCTGAGGTTAGCGATTTTGTTGTTGTAAGGGACGATCTTAACGTGGACGTGGAGGGTTCTCTAGAGAGGGAGGTCTTAGAATATCTAAGATCCTATGGTTCTCTTGAGGAGAGTGAGGGGGCTCTAAGGGTTAGACTTCCTGTTTATACTATAAGCTTTGATAATAGGTTTGTGGGAGAGGATTCTTATGTTGAGAATAAAGTGTATATAATCGCACCCTATGTTAACGAGGATCTTAGAGTTCTCTTTGAAACGGAGGCTGCCAGTATAACTACACAGGAGGCCGCACCTGAGGGTATAAGGCATGTGTAGAACCTCAAAGTATGTCTTCCACGTTTAACCCTATAACTTTAACCTAGCTCTCGACCTTTTAAGGACAGCCTTTGGATGTAGATGGGGGTTGTCGCTTAGATACAGGGATAGCAGGTTTTAGTGTTAGTGGGTATTAATGTGTTTTTAATAGTCTTCTCTCATATCTGGGTTCTAGGTGGTTTTATTGGCTTACACGGGGAAGGCTTTAGAGGTTTTCTTGGAGACGGGCACTCGGTTTCCTAGGAGGATTATATGGGCTTTGGGCTTGGTTAAGTATGCTGCGGCTAGGGCTAATGCTAGCCTAGGTCTCCTCGACGATGCTAGGGCTGAGGCTATAGTGAGGGCTGCTTTGGAGGTTGCAGAGGGGTTGCATGATGATAAGATTGTTGTTGACGTGTTTCAGACGGGCTCCGGTACTGGTGTTAACATGAACGTTAACGAGGTTATAGCTGATAGAGCTTCTCAGATATCAGGTTTGATGGTTCACCCTAACGACCATGTTAACATGGGCCAGTCTTCGAACGATGTGGTGCCAACAGCTATTAGGATAGCGTTAGCCTATGAGGTGGAGAGGGGATTGCTACCAGCTCTTGACAAGGTTATTTTGAGCCTTGATAACCTAGCTTCTAGGACGCAGGGTGTAGTGAAGCCTGGTAGGACGCATTTAAGGGACGCCCTACCGGTAACCATGGGCCAGGAGTTTTCAGCCTACGCTGACGCTTATAGGAGAGCTAGGGGGTTCACTGAGTACGCTTACAAGCTACTCCTAGACATCCCCTTAGGTGGTACAGCTGTTGGTACTGGTTTAAACGCTCACCCGGATTACCCTAAGCTTGCTGTCAGCTTTCTAAGGGAGGCTACAGGTCTCGATTTAAGGGTTGCTTCCAGCAAATTCAGGGCCATGAGGCTGTTAAGTGATATAGTAGCTGTTAGCTCGGCTTTTAAAGTGATAGCCCTTGATACGTGGAGGCTGTGCCAGGATCTTAGGCTCATGTACTCAGGTCCTAATACAGGTTTCAACGAGATAGATATACCCCAGGAGATTGCAGGTAGTAGTATGATGCCGGGTAAGGTTAACCCGGTTACTATAGAGGCGGTTATGCAAGCCTCATCCCATGTAGTAGGCTTAGACAACTCCATCACAATGGCATCGTTACTCGGAGAACTGGAATTAAGCATGGGCATACCCCTTGCAGGCTACGCTAGCATAAGACAGGCCACGTTACTAGCGGAGTCTCTTAACAAACTAGCACCCCTAGTCCTCGATAGGATCAAACCCAATGTTGAAAGGGCTAGAAAGCTTGCTGAAAGTAGCCAAGCACTCATAACAGTACTAGCCCCCATAATAGGCTATGACAGGGCTTCAGAGATCTCAAAAGCTGTGTACAAAGGCAAAACCATTAAGGAGGCTTTAAGGGAAGCGGGCGTCCCCGAGGATCTAATCTCGAAGCTACTCGACATGGAGAAGTTAACTAAACCAGGAATACCAGCTTTAGAACATAGAGGATGATAGTCCTCCAGCTTCCGATGGATACTCTCTATACGAGGTAACCATCGTCTACTCCAAGTATACTCTGTATACTCCTTAGATGGGTTTCCGCTAAGTTGGTCTTAGTTAAAAACTCTCGTTCCACATTACACCTCTTTCTAGTAATCTTATAATACTCTCAGCTATCATAGGGCGTCCTGATTCAGCTGGGTAAGCATATGGAAGCTCCACAGTGACCGTGCCTAGGTAGCCTTTAACCTCTAAGGATACGGGGTAGACGATGTCCACTTCTTCAACCCTCATCCCCTTAAGAACCTTAGCTAACATTTTTACAGTACCATCTACGCTGAACTGCAATGGGCCTAGGTTACGTTTAGCCGCGTAAGGGTATTTTTCGTAGAGTAGCCTAGTCCTACCCTTAGGTGGGTGATCGCCCATTATACCGCCTATTATGAAACACCTAGCTCCCCACACCTCTAGGGGGTCTAGGGTTTTCTCAGCCCACAGATCTAGTAGTATAGAGTCAGGTCTATTGCAAAGACTCCTACTATCCCAGATCACCTCAACCCCCCGTCTAGCTAGGAGTGCTTCTAACTCAGGGGTTACAAGGCCTGTTACATAGAATTTAATCCCGTTAGACTCAGCAACACGAGAGGACTCCACGTACTCCTCCACAACCCACCTACTAGCCCTAACCTCCATGTTATCAACTACTACGACCCACCTACCCATAGGAGACGACCCGTAGTAGGAGATATCTATATACAACTATAAAGCTTAAATACCCGAGCTCCCACTAGTTCTAGTGAACTAGAGGGATAGGAGATAGGAGAGGTGGAGTAAGAAATGGCATGCGAGGGAGCACCTGAAGTAAGGATAGGGCAAAAGCCTGTAATGAACTACGTGCTAGCAATACTAACAACCCTAATGGAGCAGGGAGTAGACAGGGTAGTAATAAAAGCTAGAGGTAGGAACATAAACAAAGCCGTAGACGCTGTGGAGATTGTAAAAAGCAGATTTGCTAAGAACGTAGTGGTAGAAGACATATCAATTGGAAGCCAGGAGGTAATGGTAAAGAACCCACAAACAGGCGAAGAGAGACCGAGACGCGTAAGCGGAATCGAAATCTGCCTAAAGAGAGAGTAACCACACGTAAATCAAAACACCATAAAATAAACAGAGTTTTTTAAACCGGAAACCCGGACATCCTAGCTCGTTATAAACCATTCCACTCCTCTAGACTACCGTTTCTCGGTAGATAGCAGATCTTCGCCTCTAAAAGCTCCCCACCATCCAGCCTCACAACGGTTAACAAGGCCTAGACCACCCTATGGGAGCTGTTAGCCCCCAGTCACCCGAGGAGTACATCAACCCCCCTCTGGGTAATCCGAGTCTAGAATGCTCATAGACCTTAAAACCTCATAGGCCTCAATGTATACGAGAGTAGTATGGGGGGCTCTGAAGCTGTTTCTGTCTCCAGGATCGCCTATTAGGCTCAGCTCCCATGAACTAGCCGAGGTGCTGTGACGCCCGTGGAGAGCATCCTCTAGGCAGTGTCCTCATACGGGGCCCTGGCCTCCCGGGGTGCTCCTAGTGTCACAGCACCCCAGCTGGCATTAGACCGTGTAATCTCATCATCTCCACATATAATGTGAGAGTTGGGCTTAACAAACGTTTCGTTTGGGAAAGGATGTAAATGATATGGGTGATCGTGAAAACAGAAATAGCTTTCAATCCCTTGTAGACTCTATTGTTCTCATGTGTTATTCTGCATGCTGGGCATTCTCTGCTTGTGTAGTATTCTGGTATGAGAGCTCAACCTCTATGCTGTACTCTCTGAATACATCAACTCGCGTTCTGTAGTCTGGGAAAGGGATTGGCTTAAGGGAGGCAAGGCTCAGTCCTGGCGTCACACATCATCCCTCAGCAATACCAGCTCCTATCATCGCCGCCATCTTATATAAATTCGCGGATAGCCTATTAAAGCTTCCTGTTACGTCTTCTTTTCCATGGTGGATTAAGCTTTAGGCGTTGAGGGCCGGCTAACAATGTGAGCCTCCGGGTTTGTATTTATGGGTTTAGGGTATAAGGGGTGGTGTTAGGTTTAATTATTGGATTTGGGGGTTTGGATGTTATGTCTTTCTCTATTAGGGTTGGCTTAGCTGTCGTGGGATTCGAGCTTAGTGTTAAGTTTAATGTATGTGTTTTTATTAGGGGTGGTGTTATTGAGTCTATAGAGGGTTACGGTTCCTGTAGTGAGAGCTCTCTAGGTAGCCCTTCCCTAGCACTTCTACCGCAACCCGGTAATGCGCATGTTCACTCTGCAGATCACGCTTTCCCAGAGTATGGTATCCATATGAGTTTAAGGGATTTGGTAGCACCACCTCATGGTCTTAAGCACAAGCTCCTAGAATCCACTCCTGGAGAGGATCTAGTAAAGGCTATTAGTGAGTTCTACGATCTCGCTTGGAGGATGGGTTTAGGTATACTATTTGATTTCAGGGAGGGTGGTGGTTTAGGCTGTATGCTTGCCAGGAAGGCTAGAGAGCTTCTACCACGTGGTTTAAGAGTTGTTATACAAGGGAGGCCGGGCCCCATGTGGCCTGAGGGATGTGAGGGTCTAGGTGTATCCAGCCCTCTCGACTACAACGTGGAGTTTCTAAGAGAGATGGCGTTGAAACACAAACCGGCCATGGCTCACGTAGCTGAGGACCCTGAGGCTAGAGCTGCAGGCGATCTTGAGAGGGCGGTGGAGGTGGGGTTAGACGCTATAGTTCATGGAACTCACTTGAGTGGGGGGGATTTAGAGGTTTTAAAGGAGAGAGGAATGGCTCTAGTGTTGTGCCCTAGATCGAATATGTGGCATTCCATAGGAGTACCTCCTGTAGCGGAAGCTTTAAAAAAAGGAGTTACTATAGCCTTTGGCAGTGATAACGCTGCCTGGCAAACCCCAGATGTGTGGGCTGAAGCTCAAACAGCACTCCTCCTAGCTAGAGCTCAAGGTCTTAAAGAAGAGTGGACTGCTAAGAGGATTCTGGAAGCCATTATGATAACCCCCTACCTACTAGCTGGTGCAAAACCACCAGCTATAGTAGAGGGGGGTGCTGCTAAGATGATAATCGTTAACCTAGAAGGAACGGGAGTGCTGAGAGCTAGAAACCATCATTACGCCATACTCAAGAGGGTAGGACCCTGGAATACAATAGCTAGGATTGATGGAGACGGTATAGCCTGGCTGACAGCAGCTTCTCGATAGTCCTGCCCTCCAAAGGGCTTTTCCCTGTCTACCTATCAATTATGAAGCTATCTTCTTAATGATGTATATGATGCCGTCTTCAGCCTTGATCCCGTCAATACAGAGCTTAGTTACATAGCAGTAGGCGACAACAGCGCTAATGATAGCATCAACTTCGTCCTTACAGAGGTCTTTAATGTTTAAGTTGATAGACAGCCTTGTTCCTTCTAGGAGGGTTTCAACCCTAGGATATCCCGAGCTTAGTAATGCACTTCTAGGATGGGTTTCTATAACTATAACATTCATGTTTGCAAGCTTACTAGATAGCGCCCACGCTCTTTTTGTTAGAGAACGCATGGGGCCTAGGGTTGGTGGGAGAACCGGGTAGCCTAGGCTTCTGGCGGTCCTATCAACCCTTCTATAGGAAGGCTCTTCTATTAAGGGAGCATCTATAGCTACTAGCTCAACCCTATCATCTCTGATGGTTGAGAGTATCTCATCGTCGTCATATAGGCATGTAACCTTGAGGATCTTCCTAGAAACTACATCTAGGAGTGCGTAACCCGAACACCTCTTAGGGCTAGCTGCGAGGTCGAGACCTGCTACGAAAAACACAGCTCTCTAACCCCGATGTTAACCCACTTTCAGCTCAGATCAGCTACATCACTCTTCAGTGAGGTGTCCTCTCATCATCCAAGGGTAATCTAGGTTGCCTAACGCTTATAAACTATCCTACAAGCTAACATTTAATAATGTTAAAGCTCTCTCTTCTATTGGTGTTGTGTTTGCTCAACCCCATAGAGGTTGTTAAACTAGTAGAGGATAATATGAGGAGATACGGCTTTCCCTTTCCCGTACCGCGTGAGGCGGTATACTCCTGGGCTAAACCTCTTAAGCTTCCCGAGAGGGGCCCTGTTATACTGTATACTGGTGCTCTCTACCAGCTTACACCTTATATAGCTTCTGTTGTAGAGCAACTCTCAACGATAGAGGGTTCTAGGGTATCCGGGATCGCCTTAAAACTCTCGGGGATCCTATCATCTCTTGGTGTATCAAGGCTAGTTGTGAGGCCTAAGAGTGACATGGTATCTGTGGTTGAGAGAATCCTTAAATCCATAGTGGGGTTGCTTGAGCGATCTGGGGTTAAGGTTGCATACCCCTACGAGGATGACATGTATAGTGGTGTTCTACTCTATGATCTAGGCTTAGACGAGCTATTCAAAGGGCATGCTGTTAAAGTCTATAAAGCCTTGAAATCCCGAGGAGCAGAGCTTATAGTAACCGTTGATCCTCACACAACACATATCATGAGGAGTGTTTATCCAAGGTATGTGGACGGCTACGATTTAAAAGTTAAAAGTTACTTGGAGATACTAGCGGAAGGAGGAGCGGAGTTTAAACAAGGATCTATTGGAGGTAGGGTTGTTATACACGATCCATGCCTCTACGCTAGGTTTGAGAACGTGGTAGAGCATCCTAGGAAACTCCTCAGCACAGCGGGGTTCGAGGTTTTAGAGCCTAGGAGGTCTAGGAAGATGACCTACTGTTGTGGCGGGCCTATAGAGGGTTTAACCCCCAGGATGGCTAAGATGATTGCCAAGACTAGGTTTGAGGAGCTCCGCGAGAAATCGAAAACCATTGTAACCCTATGCCCTATATGCTATACTAATTTAAAAGCTGTAGCAGAGGATGATGTGGATGTCGTAGATATAGCGTTACTACTATCTGGTGTTAAACCTTGACCTTCAACTCGCTCCAGGCATACCAGGAGATCTGGGATGCGCTATCCGATAGCGAGTTTCAGGAGGCTTTGAGGAGAGCTTCAACCACATCGCAGGTTAAAGTCGAGGAGCTCCTAGCTGAGAGAAGGGATCTCCTAGAGTTATGTAGGGAGGTTGTTGAGGCTAAGAAGAGGTCTGTTGATCTCCTAGGGGAGCTCGTGGAGAGAGCTTATAGAAGCTTAGAGGCTGTTAAGGCTAAACCTTACTATGCTGAAGAAGCGGAGGAGGCTAGGAGGATTATAGGGAGTATAGTTGGTTCAGGAAAGCTTGTTGTCATGGCTAAAAGCATGGCAGCCATGGAGGTAGGGCTTAGGGGTTACTTGGAATCTCTGGGTAACGAGGTCTGGGAAACGGATTTAGGAGAGCTCCTCGTACAACTGGAGGGTTCAAGGCCTATGCACACAATAACCCCTGCAGCTCACATGACACGTCTCAAGGCCGTGAAACTTATATCGGAAAAGCTTGGAGTAAAACTTAAGAGCGATAGTGTGGAGGAGGCTGTAAAAGCTGTTAGGGAGTTTCTTAGAGGAAAAATAGTTAAAGCAGATGTAGGGGTGAGCGGGGCTAACGCTTTAGCAGCGGATACAGGAGCTATAGTCCTTGTTGAGAATGAGAGTAATATAAGGCTTGTAACGAGCACCCCTCCAATTCATATAGCACTCGTACCCATAGACAAGATAGTGCCAACACTACTAGATGCAGTAAAGGTAGCCATGGTCCAGGCGGCCTACGCAGGCTTATACCCACCAACATACATAAACATAATAGCTGGGCCTAGTAGCACAGCAGACATAGAAAGAGTTAGAGTCTACGGAGCCCAAGGGCCTAGAGAGCTCCACGTAGTACTACTAGATAACGGTAGGATGAAAGCATCAAAGGATACACTCCTAAAAGAACAACTTAGATGCATTAGATGTGGAAGATGCCAGTACGAATGCCCAGTATGGGTCCACACAGCAAACAAATGGGGAGGACCAGCGTACGGAGGCCCAATGGGGCTCATATGGACAGCTATAACAGTAGACCCCATTGAAACAGGGAAGCTAGCATACCTATGCCTAGGCTGTGGAAGATGTGACGCCTCATGCCCGGTAGAGATACCACTATCAACAATACTAAGACATCTTAAGAGCGTAGCCTCCAGGAGCTCCTAAGCTCAGGTTACATCAGACATCATAGTATAACCCGGTTATCTAACGATTTATCACCGTTGGAAGCGAGGACTACGGCCGGTGTACGCTTTGAGTATCTCGGAGACCCTTAGATCTATGTTCTGGGAGCTCTGGGTTAAGGATCTAGATCACCCGTTTGTGGTAGAGCTCTACTCCGGGACGCTCCCGCTCGAGAAATTTAAATACTACGTGCTCCAAGACTACAACTACCTTATCACCATGGTGAGGGTTTTAAGCCTACTAGCAGCTAAAGCTCCTACCCTTGAACTTTCAAGGTTAGCTCTAGAGCTAGCTTATGGTACTGTAACGGGAGAGATGGAGAACTATGAGAGGTTACTATCAGCGTTAGGTATGACCATCGATGATGCCATAAAGGCTAGGCCTAACCCGACTAACGTGGCTTATATGAACTTCCTCCTCTTAACAGCCTATCATGGAGACTTCTATGCTGGGCTGGCTAGCGTGCTACCCTGCTTCTGGACTTATGAGGATATAGCTGAGAGGCACAGGTGGAGGCTTGAGGCTAACAGGGTGGAGCTCTACAAAAGGTGGGCCTCCGTGTACCTCAGCAACGAGTATAAGATGTTGGTTAGAAGGCTCAGGGATGCGGTGGATGGATCAGGTAGGAGTGTTGGCGAGCTGAGCTACCACTTCGAGCAGGCTCTGAGATACGAGATAATGTTCTGGCAGTCCGCATACATCATGGAGGAGTGGCCATTCTAATCTTTAAGCTCTAGGGTGTAAGCTATATCCTGGAGCTCTATGAAGAGGGAGTTTTCGGCTTCTGACCTGTGAAGAGGCCCCGCATCTCTGAGAGCTCCTAGCCTGAGAGTAGTGTCCTAGCATCTCTAATCACCCCTGCTATGTCTATCCTAGCTGGGCATGCTGTGTTACAGGCTGCACATAGGAGGCATGTGTATAGTGCTTTTACTACTTCCTCGCTCCTATAACCTTTAACTACTAGTAGTGCTATGTTAACTCTACCCCTAGGTCCGTAGCCTCTATGCCCTCCAGGCCTTAGAGTTGGACATAGTGGTTCGCAGAAGCCGCAGTAAACGCATCGACTAGCCTCTGCCACTACCCTCTCGATGGGGTTTTTCAACACCTACACCACTTTACCCGGGTTCAATATATTCTTTGGATCGAAGATCCTCTTAATCGATCTCATGAGCTCCAAGGCTTTAACGCTTCCCACCTGCTCTAGCTCCATTTGGAGGAGCTCCTTCTTAATGATGCCTATTCCGTGTTCAGCGCTAACAGTTCCACCTAGCTTTAACGCTATCTTAGCTATCTCCCTATACCACTCATAGACCTTCCTCCTAGCCCTCTCATCGTCCAGTGGGTAGCCTACAGCTGGGTGTATATTCCCATCACCAACGTGACCCCCTATTGAAACCTTCAACCCCATCTCATCGCTTACACTCCTAATAGCTCTTATGGCCTCCAGGAGCCTGGAGGGGGGTACTGCTATATCCTCAGGGTGTACTACAACGCTCCTACCTGGGTAGAGCTTAGCAGTCATAGCTATCTGTGCAGCGAATAGATTCCTCCTAAGAGTTATAAGCTTCATCTCCTCAGCCTCCTCCATGCTCATAGCAGTGTACACGCTTGTAGCCCCACTCTCAACCATAACCTTCCTAAGCCAACCCTTAATCCTCTCCACAGCTTCAACATTACAATCCACAGCAACCAAGAACATGTTACCCTCAGCTTTGAAACCAACATCAACAGTCTGCCTGGCGAGCTCCACAGTCTCAGAGTCCATAAACTCCATCATTAGAGGTTGGACACCACTGGATTTAATCACCTTGTAAGCCTCGTAGAAGCCTTCTAACGTGGGGAAGAAGGCTAGTGATACAACTGTAGCTTCAGGCAAAGGGGTTATCTTAAGGGTAGCATCTGTAACGACAGCCAGCGTACCCTCACTACCAACAATGAGCCTAACGAGATCATAGCCCTGCCTACACTTCGTAGTCCTACAACCAACCCTAACAATAGACCCTCTCTCGTCAGGAATCACCATCGTAAGACCTAGAACCCAATCCCTCATAGTACCATACTTAGCCCCCCTAAGCCCCCCAGCTCCAGCATTAATAGCACCACCAACAGTAGCTATAGACACACTACCGGGATCCACGGGGAACATGTAGTTGTAACGGGAGAGTTCAATATTAAGATCGCCGAGCCTCACACCAGCCTCAACATCAACGGTGGAGTCCAGAATACTGACATTCAACACCCTATTCATCTTCTCAAACGACACCACAACCCCTCCCTCGGGAAGAGCCCCACCAGAGAGATCTGTAGTTGAACCTTGGGGGTACACGGGAACCCCATGTTTATAAGCTAGAGACAGAATCCTCGACACATCCCTAGCATCACCGGGGAAGACAACGGCTAAAGCCTCAGACGACAACCCCGTCGGCTCTCTAGAGTAGAGGCTAACTATAGCCGGGTCCGTCACAACCTTAGGAGCTCCTAAAACACCCCTCAACTCCTCAATAAAAGCTTTACCCAAAACCGTTACACCTGCCTAGGAGAGTATAGGCTAACCTAATAATATAAAATTATGTATAGAGAAACAGGGGTTCGGACTTCAAGGAGGTTTATGTTATTTAACATATTGCACCCCCATGAAAGCCCTTAGCTTCAAGTGGAGCTTACCACCACACCATATCCTAGGCCTCCACCCGTTTAGGGTGACCCCGGCCCGCAACTCCACCCTCATAGAGACCTCCACTTCATCGTTGCGAGGAAACTCCCACATTGTGGCTCTAGGTCTCTAACATCACGTCCTCCTCGTGAGGGCGGACTCTACTTGATGTACAACGTGTTTAAAGTGGGAGGGGCGATGTTAGGGGCCTACAGCTGTAGGCTCCTATCCTAGTCTGCTACAACCTTCTGCTCGCCCCGGCTTGGTGACCCCCCCGCATCCCAGGCGAAACGAATATAAGGTTAGATCGGTTGCGAGTAGGGGGTGGAGAGGAGCCGGTGTGGGAAGGGAGTCCGATGGTCCCACCGGAGCCGAGGCCCCCCGGCCCTGAAATGTGATGCCCTAAGCATGGGGATCCGATAGGAAGATGAGGAGTGCGCTTCCGAGCGGGGATCCGACAAACCGCTCGGGGGAGGCGTTATGCCTCCCGGGGATGCGGGGAGGGGGTCACTCTAAGGTGTAGAGTGCCATGAGATGTTTAAAAGCTTCTCGCTCCTACCATGTAAATCCTGTGTGAAACTTAAAACAGAAGGCAGGGGCGATTTTAGAGTCTAGCTACTTCCTTACAGGGGGCGCGTAGTCTGGAGGAGCGTTGGGGACTATGAGGATATAAAGCCATAGGATGGATATTATTACCTGTAGTGTAGCTATAACTAATGCATATTTAACCCAGTAGGAGAAGGAGATCTTCTCTCCATGTCTTTCAAGCATCCCTATGGCTATTATGTTAGCTGTAGAGCCTATTGGCGTGTAGTTACCGGCCATTGTGCCTGCGAATAGCATGCCCCAGAAGAATGGGAAAACATTCCAGCCGAGGCTCTCGTATATCGCGTAGACTATGGGTATGAGGGTTGCTATTGCCAGGACGTTGTCTAGAAAGGCTGTTAGAACACCGGCTAAGACGAATACTGAGAGTAGGGTTCCAAGCTCTACACCCAGGCCTACACCGCCTATCCTTGATCCTAGTTCTACAGCGTAGCTTCCAATAACCATGTTTGCCCCGGTATACTTAAGGGTGCCTATAGTTGAGAAGAGTAGCATGAAGAATAGTAGAGTCCACCAGTCAACCCTATGCATGACAATGTCTCTAGCTCTCATCCTCTCTATGAGGAGTCCTACGGAGGCCCAGAACATGGGTGCAGCTACGAGGACTACGTTTTTCATCGAATCAGACTCCATGCCTAGGAGCTCCTCAAGTAGACCCTCTAGCGGGTGGTGTACGACGAGGGTCCCGATGGTCCCTATGAAGAGTATCCAGTTAACCCACTGCATCCTTAAAACCTCCTGTGATAACTCGAATCTAACACCTACCCTCTTAAACCTAGCGTCCAGCTCAGCTACATAGGATCTCCAAACTATAAGAGAGGCTATGATTGAGACAGCCAGGACTATGATTGCGTTTGGAGTAGACCATCTTATGAAGTCGAGGAATGTGAAGCCCCCTCTTAGAGCAACCATAACACCTATAGGGTTACCTACGACAGTAGCACTACTACCAACATTGGTTGTGAAGACAGCTGCTATAACGAAGGGTAGAGGGTCGACCCTAAGCCTATCACATATCTTTAGGATGAAGAGGGTTATAAATATAATGGATGTAACCTCATCGACAAGAGCGGCCATGAAAGCGGCCATAGCGAGTATCGAGGCGTAGAGCACCACCCCGGATCTAATCCTGGAGCCTAGAGTATCTAGGATGTAATCAAAGAAATGCCTCTCCTCCAGCACACCTATAACAGTCATCATGCCAACAAGGAACAATATCACATCAAGCTGGGAGAACTCAACGAGATGAGGTATATCAAGTAACCCCAACACCATAAGCAAAGAAACACCTAGGAAGGCAAAGGCAACCCTAAACTGCCAGTATAGGAGGGTAGCTGATATGAAGAGAGCTAGAATTGATGTAGCAATACTCTGCTTGAAATTCATACCGCCAAGCCCGAACCCCTGGTAGGTTAGAGTGAATATGCTAGCTGGGATCAAGACTATCAGCAGAGGCTTAACCCTCTCCATCACCCTAAAGCACCCTTTAAAGCTAGTAGATCTAAGGTCTATAAGCTTATACTCCTGAAACCTAGGAGTAAGGGGTGCAGACCGGAGTACTCAGAGCTTTACTCTAGAAAGCTCTATTGACATAAACCTTTAAATTTATATGTTACAAATACTACAGATTTATAAGCTCTCTCAACTCTCTAGGTAGCGGTGATTGGTATGAGCATAGAGTTTGTCGAGCCCGTAGATGTTAAGAAGCTCATAGACATGCTTCTATCTGCTTTTGCAGATGAGTGGGTAGCCTCCTACTACTACACATTGACCGCCTACGCTATTCAAGGGCATGTGTCTGAGGAGATAGCAGAGCACTTCCTTAAGGAGGCTGAGGAGGAGTGGGGTAAGCATGCTAGAATGCTAGCTGACCGGCTTCAGGATTTCAATGTACATCCTCCAAGGCAGTTCACAACTCTATGGGAGATCTCCGGCTGCAAGTACCCTAAGACCCCGGAGGATCCATTTGATATAGATGGGTGGTTAATAGCGGCTATTAAGGCTGAGGAGTGCGCTATTAAAACCTATAGGGAGCTCTACTCATTCACACATGGAAGGGATCCTGTGACCGAGGAGATAGCAGAGGAGATACTAAGAGATGAGGTTAGACATAGAACCAATCTATTAAACTTGCTTAGTAAGGAAGGCCTGAAAAGGTTGGAGTCACACGCTTAGCTAAAGAGCTCTCTGAAACCTCCTTTTTAAACCCTTCCCTTTTTAGGAGCCCTCTTAATGCATATTCTGAAATAGCTTCTCTCAGGGAGACCCAGGCGGATACGGGGGTAACATGCAATATCCTAGAATGTGGGGAGAGATTAAAACTATTATTAGTCTACGAGGGGTCCTATGACTTCTTCTCCAACCATCCTGTTTACCCTCTCGACTTCCCTGTCTACGTATCTCTGTATCTCCTCTATCTCCTCCTCTGTCAGCCCTTTGAATCTTCCTTGTGGTGCTAGGTAGTGTTTTACATGCTTCCTCCTGGGAACTCTTGTTGTTACCTTGAAATCCCCTTCTACCATCTCCCAGTTTATCCACATTGCTGTTTCAACTGCTAGTTTTCCGATTTTTATCCCATATCTTGGGTCGAATCTCCACCCCGTGGGGCATGGTTGGAGTATGTGTATGAATGAGGGGCCTTCTACCGTTAGCCCTTTGGCTAGCTTCTGGTCCATGTCTATGGGGTAGGCTATGTTAGCTGTTGCAACATATGGTATTCTATGGGCTGCCACTATATCTGCTATTGGTTTTTTAGCCTGAAGTTTACCTTTTAAAACCTTACCTATCGGGGTTGTTGTAGTCCAGGAGTGTAATGGTGTGCTACCACTTCTCTGAATTCCTGTATTCATATACGCTTCGTTGTCATAGAGGACATACATGATCTTATGCCCTCTTTCTAGCATACCGCTTAGAGACTGTAATCCTATATCGTAGGTTCCACCATCGCCTGCTAGCACTACAACCTTAATATCCCTTGACATGTCTATAAGCCCTTTCCTAGCTAAAACCTTAAAGGCCGACTCCACCCCGCTAGCAACAGCTGCTGCATTCTCGAAAGCAACGTGTATCCAGGGTACCCTCCATGACGTGTAGGGGTACATTGTTGTTGATACTTCAACACAACCTGTAGCGTTGACTATTACAGTGTTTCTCCCTGTTACCTTAAGTAGATGTCTTACTATAGTCCCAGCGGTGCACCCAGCGCAAAGACCGTGGCCTGGGGCGAACAGCTCCTCTCTAGGTAGATCCCTAACACCTCTAATCCTAAGCTCACTCATAGTTAACACCTCGTACTCCCCAGTATAGGGTTCCAAGCTCCCTAGCCCTCCTACCAAGCTTTAACGCCAACTCTAACATCCCCTTGAAATCTGACTCAGTAACAGGTCTACCCCCAATCCCCGCCACGTAGTTAACGATATCTAAGTCTACCCTCATCCTATGTAATGATGCTATAACCTCTAAAGCCACGGGCCCCGCTATGCTAGCACCATAACTTAT
>JAJHQN010000089.1 GCA_020833325.1 Desulfurococcaceae archaeon
CTTTTTTTGTGTCAGAACGGTTTGCTCCGGTCGTGAGAGGAGGCTAGGCCTAGCACAAGGCTAGGCCTCCTGGGGATGCGGGGAGGGGTCATGTCATACTCATACCCAAAACTTATTACTAGGATTTTAACACACAAACTCTAGGCTCGTCTGGTTTTGCTAGGGGCTCTCAATAGCGTTATAAAGGTTGTCCTAACGTGGATATCATTTGGTGCTACTGTTGGGTGGTATCTTCGGCTTCGTCTGCTTGAAGCCCCTTAGCGGTTCGGTTGTTAGGGAGGGTTTGAGGAGGCTTGTTTATAGGGGTTATGATGGTGTTGGTTTCGCTCTCCTAGATGATATGGGTAGGCTTGTTGTTAGGAGGGTTGCAGGGCATATTGATAGGGTTGGTGATAGGCTTGGTTTCGAGCTCTACAATGCTAGGGTTATGGTTGGTCATACTCGTTATGCTAGTAGAGGTGTTCCAGCTGACTTTAACAGCCACCCTCTTCTAAGCTGTGATGGCCGTGTTGGTGTTGTTAGTGATGGTGTTATAGATGGTTATGAGGATCTTAGGGGCGGTCTTACCAGGAGGGGTCATAGGTTTACATCGACTACTGATACGGAGGTTCTAGCACACACCATGGAGGAGCTCTTGAAGGTTAAGGGTGTTGAGGAGGCTCTCCTGGACATAGGGAGGAGTATTAAGGGTTTATACTCTGCAGTCTTCATAGTTGAGGGTTTGGAGGAGCTCCTACTAGTATCCCGGGGGCAGCCTCTCATCATAGGGTTGAAGGGCGACGGCTCCTGCACCTTCATATCAAGCGATGTGCCCAGCCTCTATGGGTTTGCTGATGAGGCGGTGGTTCTCGAGGAAGGCTTGGTCGGCTTGGTTGGTGGAGGGTGGTTCAAGGTTTTAGATGTGGAGAGTGGTGTTGAGGTTACAGGTTTGCAGAGGAAGAGGGTTAAGTACCCTGTTGAGGTTATAAGCAAGGGTGGTTTCAAACACTATATGTTGAAGGAGATATACGAGGTACCAGAGGCTATGCTTAGGACCACCGCTACACTACTGGATAAGTACTTGAGGCTAGCTGCTATGATCATAAGCGGGGCTAGGAACATAATAGTTATAGGTAATGGGTCGAGCCTCCACTCAGGCCTCATAGCACAATACTACTTCGCAGACATGGCAGGGTTGAGTGTAACAGTTACTAGTGCAGCTGAGTTCCCCTACTACGCTGTAAACAGTGTTACAACGGGCACGGTGGTGATAGCTATAAGCCAGAGTGGGGAGACAAGTGATGTGATTAAAAGTGTTAAGATGGCTAAACAGAGGGGGGCAGTCATAGTAGGTGTCACCAACGTCCTAGGATCTAGGCTGACAATACACTCAAACGTGTACCTACCAATAGGTGCAGGCCCTGAGATAGCTGTTCCAGCTACTAAAACCTTCACATCAACCCTGGTGGCCCTAGCAATACTAGCAGGCTACACAGGGTTATACACGGGGAGGTTCAGTCAGCAGGAGCTCTCAGAACTATACACTGGGGTTAAAGAGTTCTCCCAAGCTCTAAAGGCCAGCCTAGAGTCGATTGAAGGTGAGGCCTCCCTGGTAGCTGAGAAGCTATCGCCATGGGGTAGCGTGTACATAGCTAGTAGTGGCTTAAACTACCCAATAGCCCTTGAGGGGGCTCTTAAACTTAAGGAGACAGCCCTGGTGCACGCTGAGGGGCTACAGTTAGGGGAGCTCAGGCACGGGCCAATAGTGCTTACGGGGAGAAGCCACCCCGTTATAGTCGTGGAGCCCGTTGAGGAGATAGCGTTAGAGTTATACTCTAAGATCGTAGATGAGCTTAGATCTAGAGATGCCCCAGTGGTAAGGGTTAGCTTTAGGGGGGAGGGGGAGCTTAAAGCACCTAAGGCCATGAAGCCTCTGACCCCCATAGCATGCGTAGTCCCCTTACAGATACTTGCATACAAGCTAGGCTTACTCAAAGGCCTCCCCATAGACACGCCTCCAGGCCTAGCTAAGGCTATAACAACATAGGTGAGATCTTGGATAGCGTTTACGCTGTAAGCGATATACATAGCCCTAGATTCCTCCCTTTATTCAAGCAAGCAGTTTCAGGAGCTCCACCTAAACCCCCATGCTTCATCATACTAGCAGGAGACATAGTAGATAAGGGTAACGTTGACATGGTTAAACCTGTGGTTGAGAGCATTAAAGCTAAGTGGGGCAACGTAGGTATAATAGCGGTCTTCGGCAACGAGGAGTACCATAGTGTTAGAAGCTCCCTAGTTGAGAGGTACGATACGGTAACATGGGTAGATGATAGGGTTGAGTTCTACAAATGCAACGAACTAAAGGTGGCAATAGTCGGAACCCAGGGGTCCCTGGATAGGCTTACAAGATGGCAGTCAAAGCATATGCCATGGCTTTTAGAGGAGTATAGGAGGAGACCGCAGCTCATAAGAGAGCTGGTGAGAGACTCTAAGGCTAAAGCTGACGTGGTGATCCTGGTATCACACTATGCCCTAGCCTCAGGTAACCTTAAGGGAGAGGATCCTAGAATATGGCCGGAGATGTACTCAAAGCTAATGGAGAGAGTTGTGGCTGAGGCCAAACCGGATATAGCAATACATGGGCACGCACACCTAGGTAGAAGCTATACTGTAGTCAACGGGGTCCCTGTTTACAATGTAGCTCTCCCAGCTGTTAAAAGCATAACCATTATAAACCTCAAGAGAGGGCTTATAGGGTTTATTAAGTAGGTGCTTTTAAACACCGAACAACCCCTAAATGGTAGGGGTAGGGTGGTTTGAGATCACTGAGGGCTCTCTCACTAGTCATGTTGATTGTATTAGCTCAAGCTCTCACTATGGAGCCTTCAGAGGCTTCAGAGAATCTTAATTTCAACATTGAATCTAAGAGTAGCCTTGTAGTGAAAGGTAACTGGTCTACCACCCTAGCTGGCGTAGTAGAGGTCTCTAAGATTGTAAACGTTAGTGATGGGAGGGTGGAGGTGAAGGCCGGAGTTTACGCTAGGCTAGCCGATAGAGGGAGGGGGTTGAACTTTACCTTAAACATGAACTACAACACTTCAACAGTACTAGGCAAAAATGTGGTGGAATCCAAAACACAATTTAAGGTCAACTACATAGACTATGGAGCTCTAGCCAGGCTAGCTCCAACAAGGCAGGTAGCGTTAGAGGCTGACGGCTCAACCTCAACAACCATAGCTGAGGGTAGGCTCAATACAACACTAAAAGCCACAATAAAACCCAGCACGGGTAATAGGATTTACGATGCTATAGTAGCAAACCTTATAACATACATCTTAAACGAAACACTGGGAAACGTGAAAGAAGAACTCCAAAAAATAAATGCAACTCTAGAGTACAAGGTAACCCTAGCACGGGAAGGCACCGTAGTCGAAGTAGAGGTGAAGGCGGACATCCCCTTAAAAGAGAAGCCTAGAGTCGCAGAGGTGGAACCACCAACAGGAACATTCGAAATCAAGATCTCCATAGTATTAGAACGAAACCAGACAACAGTCTACGTCGAGCTAGGAACGCTAACAAGTGGGGAGAGCCTTAGAAAAGCCCTCAATGCGATACAATCGCTAACCAACATAGAAACGTACGGGTTAGAGGAGACCCTGGATAGAGTCAATAGGCTCCTAGAATCTCTAAACAGTCTCATTACAACACTAAACAACACACTAGCAAACATCAACCTACAACCGGGAGGAGTGATAACAACACAGGAAACACCGGTAGGAAGCCCTATAGCAACTATAATAGAGGGAACTAGAACTCAATGGGGGGAGAGTAGAGGTGGGACAACCCTAACACTGTTATTAATGGGGGTTGTTATAACAGCAACCCTCATAGCATCCTACATGGTGCTAACAAGAAGGAGAACCTGATAAGTAACCCTCCTCCGGGCCACCATACAAAATCTATCTAGGTTAACTTATAGGATTAAAGCTTAAATTTCATTAGATCTTTTAAGCCCTAGCTTTACCTATACCTCAATTCAATAATGGATAGGAGGTAACTTTAGGCTATGAAGTTTAACGTGAGAGACCTCGGTGGCATTGAGGGGTATCTTGGACTTGATAAAGGCGTTGATGGTAACTTAAAGAGGTACGTTGTAGAGACTGCATCGTATAACCTCTCTACAGCTATATCATCTAACTTGGTTAACGTTATGGCGATAAGGTTAATGGGCTTCGGTGTTCTAGAGCTTAGTATCCTAACGATTTCTAGAACGCTCTTCGTAACCCTTGGTAGTATAGTTGCCCTCCCTCTCATCTACAGGTTTAGAGAGCATAGGCTAAAGTTATGGCTTGTCTTCGGTGGGCTTAACAGGATTGGCTGGGCTCTATCCATATTTACAGTTCTACTACCACATCCTCTAAACTCCGTAGCTCTAGTAGCACTAGTGTCAGCTGTTCAAGTCTCTGGAGCCGTAGCTGGGATAGCCTC
>JAJHQN010000020.1 GCA_020833325.1 Desulfurococcaceae archaeon
GGTGGCTAGTAGGGGAGGTTACATTAAAAGATGATAGGATAATAATACCATTCAAAAGCTATAAGATTGTTAAGGTCATGGATGTTATTGGATGGGATAGTAATGAGCTAGAACTAACAGGATACACGCCAAGAATAGGATTCATACACATAGATCTAAGACCACTACAAAGCATGAAGATCGTATATGAGAGGAAGAAGGCAGTAGCACAGAGTAAGGGTAAGAGGGATTTATACGAGAAATACGTTAGAAGGGAGAAGAACAGGGTAAAAGATTTCATAAACAAACTAGCATCACAACTAACAAGAACATTCCCAAACACACTACACATATTCGAGGATCTAGAGAAAGAGGATATGATAGATAAAGGTAGAGTTGGAAAAGATAGGAGGAAGAGGAATGCTAGAACACCATGGAAAACAATACATAGAAAGATAGGAGAGAAAGCTCCAATAGCAAGGGTCCCAGCTAGAAACACAACAAAAACCTGCTCCCGATGCGGGTTTAAGGTTAGAGACCTGAGGGGGCGGGAGTTTGAATGCCCAAGATGTGGGTTTAGGATAGATAGGCAGAAGAACGCAGCAATAAACATCCGGAGGAGATACCTAGAAGGGGGGAGGAGGAAGAGGAGAAACAGGATGCGGGGGTTCCCCCACAGAGATGAACTGGAGGAAACAATGAAGGTGGATCTGTGGGCAGGGGTCACCCAAAGCGGGCAAAGGCTAATGACATGGTGGGGCGATGATAGAAAGCCCCGCTTGAAGCCAATGAAGCCAAGGGCATCAAGGAGGCTTCGTATTAAACGATGTAAACCTCCTTGAAGCCCGAACCCCTTCCCTGTACTCACAAGCCTCCCTTGTCTCCACGATTGGTAGAAGCTTTGAGCCCCCTCAGCTTGAACTCCTACGACTTTGATTTTCGGGTCTACGCTCTTAGCGACAACTACGGCTCCCGAAGCACCGGAGCCCCCGCCAATAGGGTTGATTATAACGTCTACAGCTGGGAGATCCTCTACGTTCTCCAGGTGCATCGTAGCAACACCTGGGTATAGGAGTGGTTCGTTTATGGGGTGGACGTAGAGCATACCCTTCTCAACAGCAAGCCTCTCAGCATACTCCCTAGCCTCTTCGAAGATGGAGCCGTGGAAGATCACATCGGCACCAAGATCCCTTAAAGCTTCAACCTTAACCCTACTTATACCATGTGGGACAACTATGGTTGCTTTAGCCCCGAATAGGGATGCAGCGTAGGCTACGGATTGAGCATGATTGCCTGTCGAGGCTGTAACAACACCCCTTTTAACAGCCTCATCAGCCTTAACACTCATGAAGTAGACACCACCACGAACCTTAAACGACCCTGTCACCTGTGCATTTTCAAGCTTAAGGTAAACGTTGAATCCTAGAAGCCTTGAAAGCCTCCTAGAGTACCTTAAGGGGGTTCTGATCAGGTGCCTTTGAACAACAACCCTAGCTCTGTAGACATCACGAAGGGTGAATAAATCCACTACGGACACCGCTGGTAAACTACCCTAGGACGTATTTAAGCACTACTAAGATGACGTTAACGTATTTAACTTGTCTAGAGTTAAACCTATAGTGGGATGTTGTCTTTGAATCCTAGAGTTAGGCTTGTTAACATAGGGCCCTTTAGGGATGTGGAGGTAGAGGTTAAACCTCTCACCGTATTCATTGGCAGGAATAGTGTTGGTAAATCTTTCTTAGCTCAGATGCTCTGGGCTCTAGATACTACAACACCGGATCCTGAGGTCTGGGTTGACGAGGTGTTTAAGAAGATGGAGGATGAGTTTAAAACATCCGACCCCTATGAGAAGCTCCTAGAGAGGGTTAGGAGGGGAGGTGATGTAACGGAGGTTTTTAGGAAACTTTTAGAAGCTTACATTGAGACAGTACATATTGGATTAACTGCCGGGCTTAGAGAGAGGCTTGAGGAGGTTTTCGAAAGTCTAGATAATATCGTCATGGAGGGGGCTAGTGAAGCTAGAATCAGGGTTGAAGGTCGAGCTTTAATAGAATTCAAGCTGACGAGAGATGAAGTTCAAGTGCTGGAGTATAAACCAGACGCAGGTTTCGTAGAGAGGGTTTATGCGAGAACTCTACCTTTAGGACGTTTAGTTGTGGAGCTACTTGAAGATGGGAGGAGTGTGGTGTTATACGATGGAGTTGTCTCCTCTACGGATGAGTTATACGATGCCACCCTTATACCCTCACTCGCTTACCTACATGGTAGCTTTGGCTTGCTATCCTCCTGGTTTATAAGAGAGAGCATCTTCCTCCCCGATAGTAGGGCTGGTGTCTCCAGGATTCTCCTTAGACCGCTCCCACGCTCCATGGTTAAGGAGGTTAGGAGTGTTGATAGAGAGTATATAGGGTTTGTTCAGAGGCTCTCAAGATTAGCGTTTAAGAGTGAGTACGTGTCCGGTGATGTTGAGGAGTCTCTGGAGGAGCTCTTACACGAGCTTGGTTGTAAACTGGAGGTTACTAAGAGGGCCGGTAGGTACACTTTATACCTTAGAATGTGGAGTGGAAAAAGACTTAACATATCAGAATCCCCTTCTAGCGTAAGAGAGGCTCTAACTGTAGCACTAGCACTAGCCCTACCTGAATACCACGTGGTTTTCATAGAGGAGCCTGAAGCACACCTTCACCCTAGAGCTCAGAGGATACTAGCCAGACTTATAGCTAGGGCTGTGAACTCCGGAAAACACGTTGTTATAACCACTCATAGCAGCTACCTACTCCACGCGTTAAACAACCTAGTAGCCCTACATAGGAGAAGGGGTGATATAGAGAAGATCAAGGGTTTCAAGGCATCAGACGCTATAGACCCTGATAGTATAGCAGCTTACCTGGTTAAGATAGGGGATGGTGTGGTTGTTACTGAGAAGCTTAAGGTTGACGAGTATGGGATACCAACGGATGAATTCTCTAAGGTTGCAGAGGAGCTCCTAGAGGAGGAGGCTATGATAGAGGGATTAGGCTAACTGGGGTTCTTGTTGAAGGTATTCAAACTAGATGATGTATACTCGAAACTGGAAATCCCATGTGGAAAACATGCAGACGAGGTTATCATTACCGACGATAAAGTGTTTATAGTGGAGAGAACTGATAGAGCTAAGCTGGAGGACATAAGGAAGCTTATTGAAACAATAAACTGCATTATGGGCAATGAGAGGTTGCAATCCGAGCTACTAAGAAGGTCGTCAATTAAGGGTATAACGATGATAGTTATTATACACTCGCCTAGAAGAATTGATAGTGAGGTTATCGATAAGCTTAGATGTGATGTTAGCAATCTAAATAGAAGCTTGAGAGGCCGTGGGGTGAGCGTGAGAATCTCTAGGAGAGCCTCCTGTTATGAAGATCTTAGAGTCATAGTCAGTCATTGAGGTTACTAGCTTCACGCTGGTACCTCTAGTATCTTATGGTGAATGTTTTGAACTCCCCTTTGTACTCCTCGAATCTAACGTGGACCTCCCTCACCTCTGCTAGTGGTGGCCCTCTTAAGCTCCAACATATAACCTTCTCGACGGAGCTCCTATCACCTTCTAAGATTGCTTCGACCGTCTCACCGTCTGGTAGGTTTCTAACCCACCCTTTCACACCATGCTCCTCCGCTACGCGTTTCATGTTGGCTCTGAAGTAGACTCCTTGTACTAGGCCTTTTACTATGAGGTATGCTCTTATCTTTTCGGTCAAGCTCTGCCACCTGTTAATTTGTTGTAGGTGTGGGTTTAAGTGCCTCAGAGGAGGTGCTCCTCCTCGCGGGGTTTCCCTTGGTGTTAGCCCAGCTATCCTATGCTCTGTTCTTAAGGTTACGCGGTCTTTAATCCTCTATTACCTGTAGCCTTTTAAGGTTCAGTCTTAATCCAGTGTTTTGGTGTCTCTGATTGTTTCGGAGGTTGTTGTTAGCGAGGGTGAGTATAGGCTTCTTAAGTTGATGGCTGAGAGGGGTTTTTCTAGAGGTTCTCTAGATGAGGCTAGTAGGTTGCTTGGCGTCGATAAGTCTAGTTTGGCTAGCCTTATCATGTTGCTTAGGGATAGGGGGGTTGTTAGGGTTATCGAGGAGGTACGGGTTCTCTGTAGGCTTACGAGTAGGGGTTTGGAAGCTCTATCGAGGGGTCTCCCCGAGGAGGTTTTAATTGAATATCTATCCTCTAAGGGTGGTGTAGCCGGCTTAGCTGATGTTGCAGAGGCTCTAGGTGATTACGCTAGTGTAGCCTTAGGCCAGGCTAGGAGGAGAGGTTTAATTATGGTGCAGGGTGGTAGCGTTAGGCTAGTCCAAGACCCTGTTGTAGCTAGGAGTGTTATTAGACCTCTAAGGGGTGCTCTTGAAAGCTGCTCTAAGCTAGGCTCAGTAGAGCCTGGTTTGCTCAGAGAGCTTAGGGAGAGAGGTTTAGTTGAGGAGGTTAAGGAGAGGGAGTTGGTAGTAGAGCTTGTAGAGGATCCTAGATCTCTACTGGGGAGGGTTAGAGTTGAAGCTTCAAGGCTTACATCGAGGATGCTCCAGGATGGATCGTGGAGGATGTATAGGTTCAGAGCTTACAATGTCGAGGCGGAGCCTCCAAGAGTCCGGGCGGCCAGGCTCCACTTCCTCCAAGAGTTCATAGAGGTTATAAGGGATGTTATGAAGGAGCTAGGCTTCAAAGAGGTTAGAGGGCCTATTGTGGAGCTCGAACTATTCAACTTCGACATGCTATTCCAAGCACAAGACCACCCTGCTAGGGAGATACACGACTCTCTATGGGTTAAAGCTGAACCCCTGGATGTGACTAGGCTATATAGTGGTTTGATAGAGAGGGTAGCTAAGGTTCACGAGTCCGGGTGGAGGTATAAGTGGAGCCCTGCCATAGCATCGAGGCTTATGCTTAGAAGCCAGACTACAGCTGTATCAGCTAGAACCCTAACCCTTAAACCAAGACCTCCAATAAGGTTCTTCACACTAGGTAGAGTTTACAGGCACGATGTTGTAGATGCATCTCACCTACCAGAGTTCCACCAGCTCGATGGGATAGAAGGTGATTATGGCTACACATTCAGAGACCTACTTGGAACCCTTAAGGAGATATGCGGTAGGCTCGGCCTTGAGGTTAAATTCAAACCAGGCTACTTCCCATTCACAGAGCCTAGTGTTGAGGGGTACGTGAGGCTCCCCAACGGCCGGTGGCTTGAGCTCTTCGGAGCAGGCCTCTTCAGACCAGAGGTTCTAGAGATGGCTGGTGTTGACTACCCTGTTGGAGCATGGGGTTTCGGGATTGAGAGGCTTGCAGCAGCATACTATGGGATCCCGGATATAAGGATACTGTACACCTATGACGTTGAATACATTAGAGAGTTTAGGGTTAAGGTGTAGAGCAGTGCCCGTGCTAAGGTTTAGAGCCGAGAGGGTTTACGAGCTCCTAAACATGGAGCCTAGGGAGCTCTCAGAAATCCTATTTAGACTTAAGTGTGAGAGTGAGGAGAGCGAGGGCTATCTTGAAGTTGAGGTTAACGCTGATAGACCAGACATGTTCATGGGGGAGGGGCTGGCCAGAGCTGTTAAGGGGATACTCGGGGTTGAGGTTGGATGGCGTAAGCCTAAGATTGTTGATAGCGGGTTTAAGCTCATAGTAGAGGATGTGCCTACGAGACCGTATATTGTGGCAGCTGTCGTGTACAATGTTAACATAGATAGTAGCTATTACCTGGAGGAGCTCATACAATTCCAGGAGAAGCTCCACGAAGGACTTGGTAGGAGGAGGAGGAAGGCCGCCATAGGCCTCCACGATGCCGATAAGATGCCGGGGAGGACGCTAAGGTACGCTATGGCGCCCATAGATGTAATGTTCAAGCCTCTGGGGTACACTAAGCCTGTGAAGGCCCGGGAGGTTTTGGAGCGCGATGAGAAGGGTGTAGAGTACGGCTGGATATCCAGGTCGGGGGATTTACATCCATTCATATTCTCGGATAACGAGATAATAACAATGCCCCCCGTGCTTAACTCTGATATAACCAAGCTTGAGGTTGGGACTAGGAGTATATTCATAGATGTTACATCCACAGATCTACAGGTGGCGGAGGCTACATTAAACATAATAGTATCCAACCTGGTCGAAAGGCCCGGAGCCTATGTAGGCATTGTGGATGTTATAGCTCCCTGGGGCGGGCCTTATCCGAGGCTTAAACCTAAGATTGTAAGGTTGAGGTCCGTGGATGTAAATAGGGTTCTAGGATCCTCTCTTAACTATGTTGAGTTGGAGGAGCTCCTTAAACGCATGGGGTATAATGTTAGGATTGAAGGGGAGATCTTGGAGATCGAGGTTCCACCTTACAGGGTTGATGTTGAGGGGGTTGTAGATATAGCTGAGGATATAGCAATTGCTATAGGGTATGAGAGGCTTAACCCCACCCTCTGGCAACCTGGGATGAGAGGAGAGTATCATGGGCTGACGAGGTTGTCTAGGAGTATAAGATTAATACTCGTAGGCCTGGGGTTCACGGAGGTTATGAGATTGTCTCTTACAAGCCCCCAGTTACTAGAAACCCTAGGATTGAGGGGGGAGGCTTTAGAGGTTCTAAATCCCGTTCAGGTAGAGTACAGTGTTCTTAGACCAGCTATAGTAGCTTCACTCCTAGATCTACTAACGGGGAACAAGCACTCCCCTAAGCCTGTTAAAGTCTTCGAGATAGGCCCTATAGTAGCTAGGGTGGAGGGCGGAGTAGTTGAGGATGAGAGGCTGGGGTTAGCGGTGATGGATGATGAGGTTAGCTACGAGGATATACAGGCCCCTGTATACTATATGCTTAGAGCTCTAGGCGTGAACTTTACTGTAAGACCTGCAACAACACCGTATACTATCAATGGTAGGACAGGAGAGGTGGTGGTAGGTGGGGTGAAGCTAGGAATCTTAGGTGAGGTGAAGCCGGAGGTTTTAGAGAAACTTAAGCTGGAGTACCCAGTAGCTGTAGCTGAGATCTCTCTAGGGAAGCTATTAGAATCGCTTAAAGAATACTAGAAGAGGAAAACAGTTAAAGCACAGATTTAAAACTTTTAAGTAATCCTAGAAGCAGAAGGTGTAAACCGTAGATTGGAGAAGGCGAAATCTTTGCAGGGAGGTATGCTAAGGCTAAACGGTAATAGGGATCTCTTCCTCCTAGTAGCCCTCTCGCTTACAACATCCCCCTTCTTCGGCATCCTGTTTAGTGTCTACGCACCATATCTTAGGGGGCTCGGGTTCACAGCTACCGAGTACGGGGTTCTCGGAGGGCTCTCTCTAATACTATCACTCCTAGCTTCTATCATAGCAGGGTTTCTATGCGATAGAGTTGGAGCTAGAGCAGTCGTCGTAATCTCATCCATTATTGCTAGTGTAGGCCTCATACTACTATCCACGGGGTTTAAGAACATAGCATATGTTGCAGTGGCACTCTGGGGTTTCAGTGGAGGCCTATGGAGTGTCTCAGGCTTGGTTCTCGCCACTAGGATACCAGTTTCAGATGGGTTGGAGAGGATTCTATCATACACTGCCGCGGCCTCAACAATAGGCGGGGGGGTTGGAGCTCTTGGAGGCTGGATCCCCGTTGTGGTGAACGCTTACGGCGTAGACATTGTTACAGCATATAGGTTCACTATACTCTCAGTAGCACTCCTATCTCTCCTACCCGTTGTGGTGATAGTACCTAGGATTAGGGAGGTTATAACGGGTTCTAGTGTGGAAGCTACAGAGAATAATAGGGTTGATTGGGGGGTTCTGGGTAGGCTAATACTCGTCAACATAATCATAAGCCTTGGAGCCGGGGCATCAATACACCTTATAGACTACTACTTCGTCCTCAAATTCGGTGTTAGCAGTGGGGAGCTAGGAACACTATGGAGTGTACAAAACCTGGTCATGGGCATCCTAATGCTCCAAATGCCAAGGCTCAGTAGTATGGTTGGAGGAGCTCTAAGAGCATACATAATAGTCGCCTCCCCAAGCGTACTACTCCTAGCCCTACTAATACCAGCACAGAGCTTCGTAATAGCAGCCAGCATATACGTTGTCAGGTCGACACTCATGAACGTAGCCAACCCGCTATACCAAGCTTTCGAAATGAGCCTCATACCCAGAAGGTTTAGAGGAAGAGGAGCTTCAATACTAAGCCTTGCATGGCAGATCCCAGCAGGGCTAGGTAGGAGCGTTGGAGGGGCTCTAATGGATGTAAACGTGGACGCACCCATAGCTGTTACAACAGGTCTATATACACTAGCATTCGTACTACTCATAGCATTCTTCCCAAACTACGTACTCAAAGGTAACCCTACGAGGAATGAAACTCAGATTAACGTATCTCAGTAGATAAGATAACTAGACCTCCTCAGAGCTCCTTGCTATCGGAGCTCTCAGTAGCGTCCTACTCCCCGTGATGCGAGCAGAGCTTAATTATAAACAATATATACTAAAGCTTAAATAGGGGTCAACATTAAATCTATTGTTAAACCGACGATAGGGTGGTGAAGGTGAGGGAACACCAATATCAATGGATAGAAACCGGGAAGACCCTCAACCTCAGATTGTTATAGGTAGAGGGCCTCCCCTAAAAGTTGCAGATCTCCCGAGACCTCCTAGCGGTTGGGTGGAGATTGCTAGGATAATAGGACCTAGTGTTATAGTCCTGGGCATGGGTATTGGAGCTGGGGAATGGCTTCTAGCCCCTGTAGCTGCCGTTAAATTCGGAACCTCCATACTATGGATTGCCACCATAGCTATAGTTCTACAAACTCTAGCTTTCATGGAGGCTGTAAGGTACACGATGTACACTGGGGAGCCTCTAACAACGGGGATTATGAGGTTGAAACCAGGCCCTCTATTCTGGGGACCCCTACTTCTAGCACTTCTAGTCCTTAGCCTAGGATGGCCTGTGTGGGCTTTTGGAGCTGCCACAGCTGTGGTATCAGCATATCTTGGTAGGCTTAGCGGTGCTGATGATGTTAACCTTGTGGTTGTTGCCGGCTTCCTACTGGCTATGACCGTCCTAGCCATACTAGCCTTCGGAGGGGTTGTTGTGAAGGCTCTCGAATTGGCTGAGTGGATTATGATGTTCTTCGTCCTAGCAACCTTGATTGTTCTAGTAGCCCTAGTGGTTCCAGGATCGAAACTCATTGATGTAGTGGGAGGATTCGCTAGCTTCGGAAGCCTACCAAGTGTTGATATTCTCAGTGCAGCAGTGCTATTAGGAGCTGTTGCAGGCTACGCTGGGGCAGGATCTTTCGCTAATACTGTTCTATCGAGTTACTATAGGGATAAAGGCTTCGCTATGGGTAGATACTCGGGAGCTATAACTACTATAGTGGGAGGTGCCAGTATAACGCTAGCATCTAGCGGAGCTGTCTTCCAGGTTTCAGAGGAGAGCCTTAGGAGGTGGAGGGGTTGGATGAGGATTGCTATACTGGACATAGTTGGGATATTCACTCTAGGCTCCTTCCTCGGGATACTACTTCCTGTATCATTAGCAGTAACACTGATACCACAGGGTAGTGATATATCAGGTTGGGCTGCAGCAGCATACCAGGCTGGGGAGTTGAGGAAGCTTATGGGGTTCGCTGGCTGGGCCCTAGTCCTAATACTAGGATTCTGGATCCTCTACAGTACACAGATGGGCTTGATGGAGCTTGTGGCTAGAACAGCTACAGACATACTATGGACTATGAGCCCTAAACTGAGGGAGCTCGCTAGAGGCGATGTGAGGCTAGCATACTACCCTATCCTAGCCTTCATGGCGCTCTGGGTTGCTCTATCCTTCATACTATTCCATAAGTTTAAGGTAAACCCTGTACTAGCATCAGCTCTAGTAGCTAATATGAGTAACATAGTCTACCCGCTAACAGTATTAGCGAACATATACTTGAATAACAAGTACTTACCGAAGGAGATAAGGCCATCGCCTTTAATAACAGTAACACTACTATTAGGTTGCCTCTTCTGGCTAACATTCTTCGTGCTCTTCCTAAGAAGCCTCATAGGATGATATTGGTAACATTAAAACCCTATCACCCCACAATTTTCTTTACCACTAACTCCCTCAACTCCCAATCCTAAATCTTAGAAGAGAGGTGGTTTGGTGGACCGGCCGGGATTTGAACCCGGGACCTCTCGGATGCCAACCGAGCGCTCTTCCAGGCTGAGCTACCGGCCCACCCTATAAATGGTATCTCTAAGTCTGGGGTTTATAAGGTTAAGTTTCTGTCGTAGCGGTAGAAATTCTACTATGTGTAATTTTATTCTGTAAAAGAAATATTTACGTTTAAAACCTTCTTCTAACACCTAGTTTAAGGTAGAGGCGTGGGTTTGGGCGAGGTTCTAGTTGATGCTAGGTGGCTCTACGAGCGTTTAGGGAGTCCTGACATCAGGGTTATAGAGGTTGACTATGATCCAGCAACCGCCTACAATGTATGGCATATACCTGGAGCGATCCTCATACCATGGAAGTCTTTAAGGCACCCTCAGATTAGAGATTTCATACCACCTGAGGATTTCGAAAGGTTGCTAGGAGAGCTGGGCGTCTCAAACGATCACACCGTAGTACTCTACGGTGATTACAATAACTGGTTTGCAACATACGCCTTCTGGCTCTTCGAAGCCTACGGACACGAGAAGCTTAGACTACTAAACGGTGGGAGGACTAAGTGGGCTAAGGAGGGCTATCCGACTACAACTGAGGTTCCAAGCTATCCCAAGACTACTTACAAGGTTAGAAGGGTTGATTGGGGTTCTCGTAGAGCATTCCTATGGGAGGTTTTGAACTTGGTAATCGGAGGTGACGTACGCAGGGGTAGGGTAGCACTACTCGACGTGAGATCACCTAAAGAGTACACAGGTGAGATAACAGCTCCACCTGAGTACCCCACTGAGCAAGCCCAGGTGGGAGGCCATATACCAGGTGCTGTAAACATTCCTTGGGGTACAGCTGTTAACCCTGAAACTGGGGAGTTTAAGAGTGTTGAGGAGCTAAGGAGAATCTATGAAAACCAGGGGGTTACAGGTGATAAGGAGGTTATAACATATTGCAGGATTGGTGAGAGAGCTGCACACACATGGTTCGTGTTAAAGCATATACTGAAGTACCCTGCTGTAAGGGTATACGATGGCTCCTGGGCTGAGTGGGGTAACCTAGTTAGGGCGCCCGTAGAGAGGTAACCTATAAGACCGTCTGGGTTTAAAACATTTATTGTTTTTCTATAACTATCCTCGTAAACCCTTCTCCCACCGGCCCTAGATCTTCCACCTTAAACCCTTTTCTCTCAGCCACCATCTTTAGCGTTAGGATCCAATCTGCATCATTCAACTCTACTACAAGCCTATCCCCTCCTCTGAGCTTATCTATGGACTCTAAGATTGACTTCATAGGGTTAGCTAGCCCTTGCTCGCAAAGCTTATTCTTATCAACTCTAACCACTCTAACCCCCTCAGAGACCTTAGCCTTAGGCTCTCCTGTATCTACTGGTAGATCTCTCCTAGAGTACTCTAGGAAACCTTCAGGGAATAGTTTAACTCTGGGTATGCCTAACAGCCTCCCTAAGACAAACCATGCTATTGAAGCTCTCTCACCGGAGGTACAGTACACTATGATATCCTTTGAACCTGTATTCCCAAGGAGAGCTCTAATACTCTCAACAGCCTCCATACTCCCCTCAAGTGCTTTGTGGAAGAGCTCCGGCTCTAGGAGGGTGGATCCCGGTATCCTCCCAGCCTTATAAGTTGTAGCAATCTCACCCACGTATTCAGCCCTACTCCTAATATCGAGTAGTAGGTGGCCTACTCCACCGCGGACGACTTCGACAACTTCGTCTAAAGTGGCTCTAACCTGAGGTGACCCTTTAACAGTAAAACTCTTAGGTTTAACCTTGAAAACACCCCTCTCAACCGGTAACCCAGCTGAAACCCAAGCCTCAAAACCGCCTTTCAACAAGGAGTACATGTGATGCCCTACATACTCTAGAAACCATGCAGTATATGTTGCGTATGGAAGACTACTCCTATCGTAGACTATGACAATGAAATCGCCATCCCCGACACCCGCTCTCCCGAAAACACTTGCAACCTCATCCCTAGGCTTGGGAGTAGATGGTAAGCCCCTCTCATACAAGGTTAAATCCCAGAAGTAGAGCCAGGAAGATCCAGGAACATGGCCCCTAACGTACTCATCGAAACGCCTAACATCAAGTGCAAAAGCAGACCCTTCACGCAGCATATCCCTGAGCTCCAGTGGATCCACAAACAGCTTCAAATAGAGCACACCATCCTAGCCATGTTAGGGGGCGGCTTAAAGGATGTGTATTGAGGAAAAGAAAATATTATATAAAGTAAAAGTTTGGAAACTAACTTGAATCTCCTCGGATAGAGGCTACCTGTAGGTAACCTCCTTTAACTCTCTGGATAGCTCCTCATAGGCTTTTCTAGCCTCCTCTACTGCAGCTTCATCCTCTAAGGTTGTTATGTCACCTAGGGGTTTATTCGTTAGTATTGCTATGAGGAGCCTTCTCATGATCTTACCACTTCTTGTTTTAGGAAGCTTTGATACAAAGAACACATGTGTTGGTACTGCTATAGATCCATACTTATCTCTAACCCACTGCTTTAACTCCTCCTCAAGCTCCTTTGTTCTAGTGAAACCCTCTCTTAAGGTTACAAAGGCTACTGGGACCTCCCCCTTTACTGGATCAGGGGCTCCTACTACTGCGGCCTCCGCTACAGCTTTATGTGATACAAGTATGGATTCTAGCTCGTAAGTTCCAATCCTGTGGCCTGCAACCTTTAGAACCTCATCAGCCCTCCCTAGAACCCATATGTAGCCATCCGCATCCTTGATGGCCCAGTCTCCTGTAAAGAATAACCCTTTACCCGGTATCTTCTCCCAGTACACCTGCCTATACCTCCCAGGATCCCCCCACATGCCTGTGGGTGCTGCTGGCATCCCAGGCCAAGGCCTCTTAATTACCAGGAACCCCTTCCTACCAGGCTCTATTGGTTCACCCTCCTCATCTACAACATCTGCATCTACACCTGGTAGTGGTGGGCCATTGGTACCTGGTTTCAGGGGGGCTAGAGCTAGTCCTGGAGCATGGCTGATTAGTATGCCTCCCGTCTCCGTCATCCACCACGTTGACCCAACAGGGCACCTACGCTCTCCTACAACCTCGTAGAGCCACCTCCAGGCCGCAGGGTTTATGGGCTCCCCCACGCTATGTATTAGCCTTAGGGTTGATCTATCATGTCTTTTGACCCACCCATCGCCAAACCTCATAAGCATTCTAACCAGGATTGGGGTGGTGTATAGTATTGTTACACCGTACCTTTCAACAATAGACCATACCCTATCAGGTGCTGGGTAGTCAGGAGCCCCCTCGTACATGACAATTGTGGCCCCCTCAATTAGAGGCCCGAAGACTATGTAGCTATGACCTGTAACCCAGCCTATATCTGCTGTGCAGTAATATACATCATCGTCTCTAATATCGAAAACCCACTTCATAGTAGCATGTAGTAGTACAGCGTATCCCCCATGATCATGCATTATACCTTTAGGCCTCCCAGTAGTCCCCGAGGTGTAGAGTACGTAGAGGGTCTCGTTACTCTCCATAGGCTCAGGCTCTACATAAACATTTGAGGGCACCCCCTTCATAAGCTCGTCAAACCAGTAATCCCTACCCTCGACCATGTTAACATCCTTAAGGCCCAGCCTCCTAACAACAATAACACTTTTAACAGTTGGGGTCGTTTCAAGAGCTCTATCAGCAACATCCTTAAGTCTAATAATCCTACCTCTCCTGTAGAAGCCATCAGCTGTTATGAGTAGAGTAGCGCCTAGATCGTTGATCCTCACAGCGAGGTTCTCGGCAGTAAACCCGGCGAAGACAACGGTGAAGATAACACCTAGGCGGGCCGCTACCAGCATGAATATCGGGAGCTCCGGTATCATGGGTAGGTATATTGCTACCCTATCACCCTTCCTCAGTCCAAAACTATTCCTTAACATGTATGCAACCCTATTAACCTCCCTATAGAGGTCATAGTAGGTCAGCTTTCTAACCTCCCTAGGAACGCCTCCCTCGTCAACAGGCTCGCCCTCCCATATGTAAGCCACTTTATTCTTCCTACCACCTCTCACATTCCTATCGAGAGCAAGATAGGATATGTTAATTAAACCACCTGAAAACCACTTATACACATAAGGGTGATCACCGGGCTCTACGACCCTTTCGAACGGCTTAAACCATTCAAGCTCTCTAGCTATAGAGGCCCAGAAGCCCTCAAAATCCTCAAGGGTCTTCCTGTGTAGGTTGAAGTACTCCTCGACATCCACATATTTAAAGGATCCAACACCTCTAATCCTATCCTCGTATGGGAGAGGTTCTCCTAGAATTGTGGCCTCCACTATAACCCCCACCTCTCATCTTAGTAGGGAAAAAACTATCGTGGGCCTAAAAATATTGTAATAAATCCCACATACATATTCCAAATTATATATAGTTACGTATATATTTGCAGTTAGCTGGATCAGAACAACATGTTTAAAGCCATGCTAGATGTAGGTTGTGGAGCTCCTATTGGGGATCTTTGCTTAAGAACTTTAACTTTGAATTTATAGCCTAGGGGTTTCCTTGGAGTCCTTGAAGGTTACGGTTGTTCAGGTGGGCCGTCTTGGCGATGGTAGTTTAGACTCTGTTAAGGAGCTTGTGGTGAGACTTGCTAGGGAGGCTGGTGTTGGGGATATAGTGTTTTTGCCTGAGAACTGGATGTCTGGTAGACCTGTTGATATTAGTGTTTTCGAGAAGGTTGTTTTTGAGCTCTACGAGCTCCTCGGCTCTAGTGTTGCTGGTGGTCTTCAGCATGTTGTTGATGTTGATGGTGTTGTTAGGAGTGTTGGTTTAGCTGTTATAGAAGGCTCTCTTGTCAGGGTCTGCGAGAAGTTGTATCCCTCGAAGGCTACTGGTGAGAGGGGTAGGGTTAAGCCTGGTAGGCTTGTTGAGCCTTTTAGTGTTAAAGGTTGGGTTGTGGGTTGTGTTGCATGTGTAGACATATTCTACCCTGAGGTTTCAAGAGCTCTTGTAGCTCGCGGAGCCCACATTATATACAATCCAGCTAGTATACCTGGTAACCGTGTTGAGCTATGGAGGTCTGCTGTTAGGATTAGGGGTGTGGAGAACGTTGTCTACTCTATAGGTGTTAACGCTACCGGCAACGTGTACCCCGATGGTAGGGTTACCATGGGTGGTAGTGTTGCCTACAGCCCCTGGGGTAAAATGCTGCTATCACTACACGATCAGCCATCAGCCTCAACAGTGGAGCTTAACGTAGAAAGGCTTAGAGAGGCTGTGGAGAGATGGGCTTTTAGAGAGGATTTCGAAAGGTATTACAGGAGGTTATATGTAGAATTTCAATTACCTGGAGGGTATTTAAGCTAGAACCTAATCCCACCATAGTATAAGCTTATTAACCCCGGTTAACAGTATATAACTTGCCCGTGACTGGAAGATGGGCGGGCCTGGTTTAGTTCAGATTCAGTATACGGATCTAGTAGGCTTTCTTAGGGGAGTCGAGGTACCCTACGAGTCCCTTGAGAAGACCAGGTTCCCAGGAGCTCTAGATGGTAGTAGTGTTTATGGCTTCCTCGAAATTGAGAGGAGCGATCTACTCCTAGAGCCTGTTATGGAGACGCTTAAACAGGTACCGTGGAGGGAGGGCTTATGGAGGGTTATAGGCAGGATCTATACACCAGAGGGTTTAAGATTCACTAGGGATCCAAGATTTGTAGCTGAAACCCTAGTAGGCTATCTAGCTGAGCTAGGCTTCACCGCTATTACAGGGGCTGAGCTAGAGTTCTTCCTATTCGAATCTGTTAAGATTAAGTCTTCCAACCCGCACACAGGGTTAGGCTACAAGCTTAGATCCCTAGAGTATCCATTATACTCTAGTGGTTACTTTAACCCTGTTAAAAGAGCGTACCATACTGTTGAGCCTATGGATACGTTAGCTAGCTTCAGGATAGAGTTCTCAAGAGCCCTCTCAGCTCTAGGCTATGGGAGCGATGTGTTCCACCACGAGGTTGCAGTATCTCAGATGGAAGCTTCTCTTAGAGCGGGTAGCCCTGTATACGTTGGAGACGAGATTGTAACCGCTAAATGGGTTGCAAGGAATATAGCTAAATCCCATGGTCTCATAGCCGTCTTTATGCCTAAACCCGTTTTCGGAGATAATGGTAGTGGACTGCATCTACACATGAGCCTCTGGGATACTAGTATGAAAAGCAACCTTTTCGTTAGCGATGGTGTTGGCCTAAGCGAGATAGCTAGAAACTTTATAGCAGGCATACTGGAACATGCTAGGAGCCTCTCGGCAATCGTAGCCCCCACAACTAATAGTTATAAGAGGCTGGTTCCAGGCTATGAGGCTCCGGTCTACTGTGTATGGGGTTACTATAATAGGAGTGCTATAATAAGAATACCTGCTGCTAGCGACCCTAGGAGGTTTAGGGTTGAATTTAGAGCTCCAGACCCCACGGCAAACCCGTACCTTGCTATAACAGCAACCATAATGGCTGGGCTTGACGGTATCAAGAGGAGACTGGATCCAGGCGACCCCTTCGAAGGTAATACTTATAAGCTGTCGAGGGATGATCTGAGGAGACTTAATATCAAGACACTACCATCAAGCCTAGATGAGGCTTTAGAAGAGCTTGAAAGTGATATGGAATACCTTAAACCCGTCTTCCCCAAAGACCTACTTGAAATCTACATAGAGTTGAAGAGGACCGAGTCTAGAGAGGTTAATATGAGACCTCACCCCTACGAGTTCTACATGTACCTAAGCCTATGAGGTTGGTATAATGGTTAGAAGGGTTACCATAGAGGATGTGGTGGATATAGACTACGGGTGGATTGAGGGTTATCTGAGGAGGTTTATAGAAAGCGAGCTTAGAGAGTCTAGTAGAGGGGGTTACGTTATAGGCCTAAGCGGTGGGCTTGACTCCTCAACAACACTTGCTCTAGCTGTAAGAAGTATTGGTAGGGAGAAGGTCTTAGCACTCGTAATGCCCGATCCCGAGGTTACACCTGAAGCTGACGTTGAAGACGCTGTGAGCCTAGCTAGGGCGTTGAACGTGAGATACAATGTTATAAACATAGCACCTATAGTTGATGCTTACAAGGGGGCTATACCAGTATATGAGTCAGAGGAGAAGGATAAGGTGCCTCTGGGTAATCTTAGAGCTAGGATTAGGATGACCCTCCTCTACTACTACGCTAACAAGCTAGACTACCTAGTACTAGGTACAGGTGATAGAAGTGAGATACTCATAGGCTACTACACGAAATATGGGGATGGAGGTGTGGATATAGCACCACTAGCAGTACTATACAAGAGCCAGGTTAGGAAGCTAGCTTTACACCTAGGACTACCGGAGAGGATAGCGTTGAAGCCTAGCTCTCCAAGACTGTGGAGAGGGCATGAGGCTGAGAAGGAGCTTGGGGTAAGCTATGAGCAGGTAGACCTAGTGCTACACTCAAAACTAGACCTAGGCTACGCAGAGGAGGAGATACCTGAGGCTACAGGGGTGCCGGAGGCGGTGGTAAGGAGGGTCCTTGAGATGTATAGGAGGAGCGAGCATAAGAGAGTAGGGGTTAAAACGCCTGAGGTAAAACCAGTTGTAGATCTACTGGTCAGAAGGAAGAAGGCTTAACCGGTGAACCCTTATACCCTCGATCCTCCCCTAACTTTAATAGTATCAATGTAGAGGCTATAGCCGAGGCTACAACCAATATTACAGCTTTCAAGCTTTGTGGATCCAAGTACGCTACGGCCATGTTGCCTATGGTCCAGCCTGCACCCATAGCTATGAATAGTATTGAGTAAGCTACACTTCTAAACTCCTCCTTCACTATTAACGGTATGGTTGCCTTAGTTAGAACCTCCACGGCCCCCATGGTTACACCCCATAGTATCGCGAATACCAGGGGGTTTGATAGTTCTACTAGCGATAGTGTTGATGTGAGAGCTAGGAGTGGTAGCACTACTGTAACCCTTAAACCCCACCTATCAAGGGCTAGGCCTAGTGGTATGGCCGCCAGCCCGTCTACAGCCATTGCTATGGCGTAGAGGACAGCTACATTATAGCTGCCTAGCTGTGATAGCATGTATGATGCTTGACCCCAGTGTATGTAACTTGCCATAGCTAAGGCTACAGCTAGGGTGTAGACGTAGAACTGCCATGGTAGCCCCTTGGAGATCCCTATAGTGGGTTTAGTAGCGGATCTGAGACGAGGGTATGTTGCTGATGCTGTAAGCAGTAACGCTATGGATATGATGGCCGGTGCTGCTAGCACTAGGAATGCTGGCTTGTAGGATCCAGTGCTAGCTATAGCATAGGCAACTATGAGGGGTCCAGCTACACCACCTATTTGATCTAGGAGCTCGTGGACAGCGAAAACCTTACCACTACCAACCCCTCTTGAAACCTCGGCTAGTATGGTATCCCTTATTGGGACCCTGAAGCCTTTACCAACTCTCTCCACAATGTAGAGTGTGAAAGCTAACTCCCAGCTCCCAGCTAGTGCTAGTAGGGGTACAGCTACAAGGTTGATTAGGTAGCCTAGTATCAGTAGAGCCCAGTAAGCTGTGCTAGACGCAAGCTTAAAAACTACAAGGCCTCCGGCGAAGCGAGCAACATATGATACGAGCTCCCCAACACTCACACCTCCAGCCACAATGAGGGTTGCTCCTAGAAGCTCCAGATAGGGGCCTGAGATGCTCCTAGCACCCTCATAGGTTATATCAGCGAAGAGCGATACGAAGCTTAGGAGAAGGAAGACCACTAAGGCTCTTCTTAACACTCTTAAACCCCTAGGATTGCTAAGGCCGGGGGGAACCTTAAATACTCAAACAAAGCCGTGAATGGGCGGCTCATCATAGGAAGATAACCCTTTAAAGGGATTAGATTCTCCTATGCTCTAAGGTTGAAGGGGTTGAGTGGGAGGCTAGCCGTTATAGGGGGTGGTTTTGTAGGTTTAAATGTCGCTGTTCACGGAGCTCTTAGAGGGTTGGATGTAATCGTAGTTGATATTAGTAGGAGGGTTGTCGACTTAATCAATAGTGGTGTTCCAAGTGTTAGGGATGTTTATGTTGTTGAGAACTGGCCTCAATCGAGATATCGTATAAGGGCTTCAACAGAGTACTCTGAGGTTAGTAATGCCCAGTGGGTTGTAGTAGCCGTTAACACACCAATGAAGGTTTATGGTAGAAGTCTTGTGAAGATGCTTGAATCAGATAAGGGGTCTACGGATGACTACATAGACTTCAAGCCTGTGGAGGTAGCTGGTAGGAGGCTTGGAGAAGTTCTTGAGTCTAACACTCTAGTCTCATCAGAGGTAACAATATACCCTGGGGGCACCGTTGAGAGGCTAGGTTTTAACATTGAGAGTTCCTCAAAGTATAAGGTTGGGGAGACGTTACGACTGGTGCACTCACCTGAGAGGATAAACCCTGGGGATAGGGTTTGGAACATATCAAATATACCAAGAGTCCTAGGGGGCCTGGGTAAGGCTAGTGTCGAGGCCGGGATTAACTTCTACAAGGAGGTACTAGGCATACCAGTAGCCAGGGTAACCGGGTTAATGGAGGCTGAGCTCTCAAAGCTCGTAGAGAACGCCCAGAGACTAGCTAACATAACCCTGGTATCATCTATAAAAGTCGTATCAGACACCGCTAAGGTCGACTTCAACGAAGCCCTAGAGGGGGCTTCAACAAAGCCCTTCGGATTCCAGAGGTATAGGCCAGGGTACGCTGGAGGACCCTGCTTGGTGAAAGACACGTTGATGCTATACCTGTGGGTGAGGGATAAAGCTCCGAGGAGCCCATTCAAGGAGCTCCTAAAACAGGCTATAGTGTTGAACGAGCTCTACCTAGAACACCTAGCATCAAGGGTGGAGGAGGTAGCCAGGGATAGAAGGGCTAAAAAGATACTATTCCACGGCCTAGGCTACAAACCAGGATCACCGTTCTTCGTATCAGAGGATATAAATACTGTATGGAGGCTTATGAGGGAGCTTGAAACGAGAGGATTCCATGTTAAGGCTTATGATCCAGAAATACCTGAGAGAAGCAACTTCCAAAACTTCAATGAGGCGAGGGAGTGGGCAGACCTAATAATAGGATGGGGAAGAGAAGGTGATATAAGCCTAGAACATCTCTAAATCGATGCCAAGAGGGTTGTTGAGAGGGAGCATTGAATAGTGATATGAAGTACGTTAATGTAAACTAGAGATCTCTGCTGATAGAGTACAGGGTGTGCGAAGGTGGTTATTTAAGCCGATGATCATGCCATATTACATTATCCACTTAGCACACCCAATGGACCCCACGGGGTTCCTCGACTAGCCGTCACCGTCTCTCATAACGTAGTGGTCTTCCTAATACCTTTGAGAGCTTCTCTACCCCCATTATAGGGAGATCGCATACTCTATTTCTGCATATGTATGCTGTTGGCTTCCCCTCTACTGCTATCATGTTCTTGGTGTAGG
>JAJHQN010000021.1 GCA_020833325.1 Desulfurococcaceae archaeon
TTCCGAATTTAGGTGTATGGTTTTTCGCTCCTATCTCCAGCATGGGGTTTTGTTTGTTGTAGGGGTTTGATTTGCCTCTGTTTAAGGTGGTTTTGGTCTTGGTGTTAGCGTTCCCCCTACTGGGTTTAGGTGTTGTTCTAGCCTACTTTGGCTCTCTTACCCCCGCACCCTACCTTGTCTCCTCTCTTGTGGCCTCCATCATCTTAGCCTCCTCTGGCTTCCACCTCCTTCTCTCCAGCGTTATCTTCCTCTCTAGGGTTAGGCGTGGTGACCCTCTATGGCCTTGTGGTTGCCCTCTCTGCTCTCTTACAGCTCGTAGGCTAGCTGGCTTTGATGGTGTCAGCCCCGGGGGCTCTGTTGAGGGTTCTGTGGAGCCTGTTGATGCCGTGGTTGGGGTTGAGGAGGTTACAGTTCCCAAGGCACCCACCTCCCCCGAGCCCTCTAGCCAGCCTAGCCCCCAGGTCGTCCAGCAGCCTGCTCAGAGCGATGGGGTTCTAGAGGCTCTCTCAAACCTTGAGGGTGAGGTTAGGAGTCTTAAGAGTGAGCTCTCATCATCCCTTGAGGAGTTTAGGAACGCTATAATGGCTATAAAGAGCGAGGTTGACGAGGTTAGGAATCCGTTCAACTTCATGAGGAGTGTTGCAGAGTTCCTGGATGAGGATACTAGGAACGCAATACTAACTCTAGCTGGCATAGCCGGGGGTGAGGGGGGGCAGGGTGGGGGAGCGGGTGGGATAGCACCCCTCACGGCCAGGGCCCTCCCAGGTAGGCTTGCGACAGATGGATCCTGGGGTTTCCTGGAGCTCCTAGATCTAATCCTATGGCTTGACAGCATATACGGCTCCAAGGACTGGGATGACTTGAAGGACGTTTTAGAGCTCCTGGGGAGCCTTAGGGTTGTGCCCGAGGCTAAGCTTAGAGCACTAAGGGCTGCAATGAGCTTTGTTGAGAGGAGCAGGACTAGGGGTGAGAGGGTCTCGGAGAAGGTGAGGATACTCTCGATCCTAGCCAAGCAACTGAGTATAACCGGGGGTGAGCACGTGTTCAAACTACTAGAGTACATGGGTAGAGGTGGGAGATGATGGTGTCAGAGGGGGTTACAACAGCCATCCTAGTCGTAGCGGGGATCGTCATAGCAGCTATGGTCGCCTCAACGGTGATATCACAGTACTACATGATAGACTCGACGATAAGAGGGGCTAGTAGGGGGGTTGAGGATAGGCTTAGGACGAGGGTTGAGGTGGTGCATGGAGCGGTTGAAGGCGACCACTTCGTGGTATTCGTTAAGAACACGGGTAGGAGGGTTATAGCTGTCAGTGAGGTGGAGTCAGCAGACGTTTACTTCGGCAGGGCGTGCGAAACACTATACAGGCTGGGCTCAGGCCCGTGGACCTGGTCTTACGAGGAGCTCTACGCTGACGGTGTATGGAGCATAGGGGAGACCCTGATCCTGAGGATATATAATGGTACGGCTGTAGGCCCGCCACCCTACTGTGTCAAGATAGTGTTAGCTAATGGTGTTGTAAGCGAGGGTGTCATAGTTGGGTAGGGTAGCGAAGGGGGTTAGTGCTCTAATCCCAGGGCTCGTTGTAACAGCGTTACTCATGATGGTAACAGTTCTACTCGTAGCCGGAGTCCTCGATAGCGTGAAGACAGCTGTAGAGCTGAACCAGTGGAGGGCACCACGCTATACTATGAGGATCACCTGGGCTAACTTAATCGATGCCTACGGGGGTCCATCGATAGAGCTAAGGCTAGTGAATGAGGGTTCAGAGGCCCTGTACAGGCTAGAAGCCCTGGAGGTCATAGTATCTTATGAGAGCTCCGGATCTAGAGTAGTTGAAATCCTCAGGTTCAAGGGTAAGACGGGCTCCTGGACGCCAGGCTACTGGAGTGTATTGAGTATAGATGTGGGTAGCGTTAAGCTCGACCCCGAATCCCACCCATACCTTAGGCCAGGCGAGGAGGCCCTCATAGTAGCGTACATGCAGAGGTGGCCCGACGCGGGGACCTTGATAACAGTGACCATAATATCACCTGAGGCTGTTAAGGCTGAGTTCTCTCTAGTAAGGTGACTGCCGTTGGGTAGGGTGATCTCCACGGGTAACGAGGAGCTCGACGCAAGACTCGGGGGAGGTATCCCTATACCCATAATGCTTTTGATTGAGGGTGGCCACGGTATTGGTAAGAGCATTCTAGCCCTCCAAGTAGCCTACGGGGCTCTAAACTCAGGCCTAAGGGTCGTCTATGTAACCTCAGAGGCTACTGTGAAGAGCTTTCTCGATCAGGCTAAGAGGGTTAGCCTTGATGTTTCAAGGTTTTATCTGAGGGGCTTGCTCAGGATATACCCTGTACACATTGAAGGTCTAAGGTGGAGTAAGGGGACGGCCTCAAGGCTCTTACCACACATTGCATCGTACCTCATGAACACCATGAACACATGGGATGCCGTTGTCCTAGACTCCTTCTCGGTCCTAGCATCCTACGCTGACATGGACCGTGTTCTCGACTTCTCGACGAAGCTCAAGATAGTGTCGGCTAACGCTGATAAACTAGTGGTGCTTACAGCCCACACTGGAGCTCTCCCTGAGAACCTGATGTTAAGGCTTAGGAGCATATGCGATGGCCTCATACTACTGAAGGCCGCAGAGATAGGCGGTATCAGCGTTAAGGTAATGGAGATCGCTAAGCTAAGGGGAGCCAGGGGCCCCGTAGACCAGGTCACGGCATTCGACGTGGATCCGGCCTTCGGGATCAAACTCTTACCAATAACCCTAGCCAGGGGGTGAGGGGGGTGCAGAGGCTTCAGCTTGATCCCAGGCTTGAGGCTGAGGTTAGGAGGAAGGGCTATCTAGCCAAGTACATAGCTGAGGCCACGAGACTCTACGGGCCCCCTAGGTTTTATAACGCTAGGGAGCTTGACTACAGTCTCAAGGGGGCCCGGGATGTCAACATACTGTATGCTGTAAGCGATATGATATACGTACACGTAGTCAGGAGGGAATCCTATAGATCCTATGGGAGGTACATAGTAGTAGAACCTCCGGAGTCTAACGGGAGGTTAATGGACCTGGTGGAGTTTAAGCTAGCAATGGCAATCAAGGATCAGGATGCTGTAGAGGATGTAGAAGAGAGGAGGAGGCTGCTCCTGAGGAAGCTAGAAGAGGTTGTACAGGTGACGAGAACTCCTGTTAGCTACGAGAGGCTTACGGGGAAAGAGGGGAGGATCCCCGTTTACATTGGAGACTATGAGGTCCTAAGGTACTATGTGGTGAGGAACATGGCCGGCCTAGGGTTCCTCGAACCATTCCTTCAAGACCCGTGGCTTGAGGATGTAACATGTAGGGGTGCAGGCAACATATACGTTGTACACAAGCTCTTTGGAACCCTGGAGTCCAACAGGGGTTTCACGAGCAAGGAGGAGCTAGACAGGTTCGTTATAAGACTTTCTGAGAGGATCGGGAAGCCTGTGTCCCACGCTAGGCCGATTATAGACGCAACTCTACCTGATGGTAGTAGGCTTAACCTCGTCTTCGGGGAGGATGTAAGCCTTCATGGGAGTAACTTCACTATAAGGAAGTTTGCCGAGAAGCCTGTGAGTGTGACGCAGCTCATAGCCTGGAATACGATGGATGAGAGGGTAGCAGCCTACCTGTGGATGCTCCTATCCAATAACATGAGCGGTATGGTTGTAGGGGAGACGGCCTCTGGTAAGACTACCACTTTGAACGCTGTAGCGGCATTCATACCACCTAACTACAAGGTGGTAACCATTGAGGATACAGCTGAGGTTAGGCTACCTCACCCTAACTGGGTTAGAGAGCTAGCGAGGATAACGGGTAGCGCTGAATCCTCTGTAACGCTATTCGACCTACTTAAGGCTGCTTTGAGGCAGAGGCCTAACTACATTATAGTTGGTGAGATTAGAGGTGTTGAGGCTAGCGTGTTCTTCCAAGCACTCCAGACAGGGCATCCCGGCCTAGCAACATTCCATGCTGGGAGCGTAGATCAGGTTGTCCAGAGGCTTGTGGGAGAGCCTATAAGGGTCCCTAAGGCCTTCATACCCAACCTTAACTTCGTATTGATACAGAACGCTGTCTGGAGAGGGGGGCAGATGGTTAGGAGGGTTATTAGTGTTAACGAAATAGTAAGTTACGATCCGAGGAGCGACTCCATAGTCTACGTGCCTGTGTTTACATGGGATCCTGTTAGGGATAGGTTTACCTTCAGGGGGCGTGGAGCTAGCTTCCTCCTAGAGTCTAAGATAGCTAGTATGGCTGGGCTGAGTAGACTGGAGATAAGGAAGATATACGAGGAGCTCGACCTGAGAGCGGAGTTCCTAAAGGAGCTTGTAAACAGGAAGATACTAGACTACTTTAAGGTATGGGAGGCTATCAAGAAGACGTATGAGATATCGCTTGAAGATGCATTAGCGAAGCTCAGGAGGGGATCCCTCAAGCTAACGGGGTGAGAGCGGTGTCAGCTCTACTGGGGAGGTTTAGGGAGGCCTTCTCCACACCTCTAGACGATAACCTACTATTCTTTATGACACACCTCTACTCGATATCCACCGGGAAGCCTCCTGTGGAGAAGATACTCAGCCCCGGGGGTGTGAGCGGTGTCGGCTACAACGGCTACAGCAGAGTTCTAGGTAGGATCGTTATGCTGGCTAGGGACTACGGCTTAGGCTACGTTGACTCCATAAGATCCAGCCTAGGCTATGCTAGGAACCCGTTTTTCAGAGACTTCCTTCTCAGGCTCTCTGAGGCTCTAAGCTCAGGCCACGACATAGAGGGTTTCCTGAGGATTGAGCTCGACAGCCTTGTATCAGATTATAAGGCTATCTACGCAAGGCTCCTAGAGACCATAAGGGTTCTCCTCGGAGTCTACGTGGGGGTCCTCTCCTCCGTCATGTTCCTTAACGTTAACATAGCTCTTGTAGCATACCTCATGTTAGGTAGCATTTGGCCGGCTTTGGGTATAGCTGTTACATCGCAGGCTGCACTATGGTTCCTAGCGTTGTTCATGTACTACTCTCTACCCAAGCACAGGTTAGTGCATAGCCTCCAGGTTAGACCAGGGGATCTAGCTCTCTTCAACAGGCTACTCCTAGCCTCCACTATCATAGGCTTAATAGGAGGCCTCCTAGCATTCAACTTAACAGGATCCATAGGCTTAGCTTTAGCAGCCGTGGGTCTCCCATTACTGGCTCCAGGCTATGTCGCCTTTAGGATGGAGAGGAGGCTTAGGCACATGTCAGGTTTCCTCCCCATATTCACTAAGAACTATGGCGCACTCTACTCAACACTTGGAAACGAGGTTCTAGTGCTAAAGGGGCTCCTCAGAGTCAACATAGGCCCTCTGAACCCCTTCCTAAAAGGTGTCCATGCGAGGCTCACCGCGGGTGTTGATAGGAGGAATGCCTGGATCCTCTTTGTAGGCGAGAGTGGAAGCGATGTTGTCAGGAGGGTTGTGGATATACTGTACGACTCCCTGGAGTCAGCAGCCGATATGAGGAAGGTGGGGGAGAAGCTGGGTGACGTGGTGGCAGACTATGTCAACATGCAGAAGAGTAGGGAGCAGATAGCTAGATCCTTCCAGGCTATTGTCTACTTGTTACACGTTATCTTAGTCGCCCTAGCTCAGTTCATAGTAACGCTCATACAGGTTCTAGGGGAGCTCCTAGGAGTGGCTAGGGAGCTCCCGGTATCAGTTTTACCATTTGCAGGGGCTCCCGAGACCATACCTACTATAGCGTACGTAGCGATTGTAGCGTTGTCCATGGCGGCCGCCAACTCTATAGCTGTTAAAGCTGTTGAAGGGGGCTTTTGGGGTGTTATGGTGTTACACTTTAGCATACTAGCTCTGCTCTCGGGTGTCTCGATTATAGCATCCTCGGCAATCTCAGACTTACTGTTAAGGACATTCGTTGAGGGTATTAGGGTGCCCCAGTTCTCGGGCTTAACCTTAATTAAGGTTACCATGGGAGGTGGTTTGGTGTGAGGTCTTACCTAGCACTCCTGGCGATCCTATTGTTAGCGGCCCCCACGGTGGCATTAGAGGAGCCTAGGTTCACATACAGGAGTTACGGCTACGTGTTAGTGGAGAGCGGGTGGGTTGTCGAGGTTAGGGTGGGGTTCTGGGAGCCCTTAGTGCCAGGGAGGGTTGCTGTACTCGATCTAGACTTTGAGGTTAGAGAGGCTGTGGCGGGCTCCAAGCTATCTATAGTCTCGGTAGCTGCATCCACGGGTGGTGTTAGCTCTAGCTCCTACGTTGGCGTCTTCAGTAAGGTTGGCGATAGGAGGTCCCTAAGCCTCCACCTAGAGCTCTCAGAGCCTCGTTACGCCAAACTTAGACCTGGAGATCAGGTGGTGGAGCTCCTACTACTCTCAATTACAGGTTATGTCGAGAATGCTACCGCTAGGAGTTTCTTCACGAGAGACCTCAGGATACCAGCTATCATAGCATCCCCTGCCGGGGCTCTAAAGCTTTCAATAGACGTTCCCACCTCAGTAAGGGTCGGATCTACTGCCACGCTGAGCATCGTGATCTCCAATAGAGGTGCTAACACGTTATACCACATCAGCGTCTCACTCTATGTTAACGAGTCCCTCCTGGACGTCATCTACCATCCCTCCATAGAGCCCGGGTCGTCTAGATATGCTACAGTACAGTTCAACCCGACCAGGGGGGGAGCTTACGTTTTAACAGCTAAGGCCAGGTATGTAACACAGGAGTACGGCCCCCTAAACCTAACATACCAGGCTCTAGTCTACGCTAAAACCCAGCATAGCATAACAATAACCCTAGCCACCCCAAGTGGGGAAGCACACGTAATAGGGGTGATTAGCCCACCCACGGACACCAGAGTCTACATAGAGGCTAGCTTGGACGCCCTAAACTGGATCCCGGTTGCCACGATAACACCTAGAGGGGATGGAACATTCATTGCACCTGTGAAAACAGGGGAGAGGGGGTACCTGCTCGTAAGAGCTAGGATCCCCGAAACGGAGAGAACCTTCGAGTCTACTAGCAACATAGTTGTTTTAGAGAACGTGACTCAAACCCAGGCGAAACCCCTCGTTGAGACAAGGACTGTCACCTACACACATGTAATCACACAAACCCTTGTTCAAACAGTGCAAGCACCACCTCTACAAAGCCCGACCCAGGGGGGACAAGCGGGTTTAACGGTGCAAGGGGCGCCTACAACGATCATTGCGGGCATATTAGCAGCTGGGATTATTGTTGGCTCCATGCTACTACTAGTGTTTAGGAGAAGATAGCTACCTTAACAACGTTAGAACCCCCACTGTTACTAGAACTAACCCGACTACAATGGTTAAAGTCTTAGACCTCATCCTGGAGGCTACAGCGCTTCCTACCTGAGCTCCTATCACGGCTCCCAGCGCGAATGGTATTGCTATGTTGAAGACTACATTGCCGTTAGCTATGTGTACTACGGAGCCCGATGTCGATGTGATTACTATTGATAGCATGCTAGCGGCTACCGCCTCATGTACTGGGAGGCCTAGTACTGAGATTAGGACTGGCATTAGTATAACTCCACCCCCTACACCCGAGAGGCCTGCCACCAGCCCAGCTGTAACCCCCGCTACTGGTACTAGGATCTTGTTGTTAAGCTTAACCCCCAGAGCTCTCCCCGATCCTCTTAGTATTAGGTTTAAACCGTAGACTATGACTATTGATGCCACCACTGTTTTTATAATCGCTCTTGGAGCTATACTTGCTATCTGAGCTCCAACCATGCTAGATGGTATCATTAGTATTGCTAGTGTAAGCCACCCTCCAGGCTTCAGGAGCCCCCTCCTCCAGTATGATATTGATGCTGAGACCCCATTAAACACTATTATGAACAAGCTTGTGCCTACAGCCTTCTCTATGTGCAAGCCTATGTGGTAGAACAGGGGGACCATGAAAACCCCTCCACCTATACCACTCATACTACCTATCATGGAGACTACAGCCCCTCCTAGGATGTAGGGTAGATACTCTAAAACCACCCCTTATCCCTCGAACTTTTAAGCTTAGACTGAACCTTTAAAGGAACATTCAAACCTCTATACCTAGATCCTCTAGGAACTCCCTTAGATCTCTAAGCCTCTGGAGCAACACCAAACCCTTCCTTGTAAGCCTAACCCTCCTAACCCTCTCACCAGCCTCTATAGCAACAACCCCCTTTTCGTTAAGCTCCTCTAATAGCTTCACAAGCCTATCGTAGGCCAAGCCCGTAGCCTGGGCTATCCTTGTAGCCGGGGCCTCCCCACCCTCCTCTGAGAGGTATGAGAGCACATCGATTATTATGGATAGCCTACTCCTCTTAGCCTTCAACTAGAGAACCCTCCTAGCATACCATAAGGCCATGTAGAGGGCTCCAAGAGCTCTCATAGCCTCAGATGATACAAGGATTAGAGCTGGGAGGGTTCCCGGGAGTAGTAGTGTTCCAACAGCCCTCCCAAAGTGGGCTAAAGCTATTATCGTAAAACCCACCCTAACATGCCCCCTAAACCCTCTTACAGCCGTAACGGCTAGAAGGAAGGCTAGCATGTCGAGACTTGAAGGTATAACCACCAGGGGGGTTAAGGCTGGGAGGTATGTGAAACGCCTGGAGCTCCAAACCATGTAGATACCCGATAGGGCTAAGGCAGGTGTTGTAGCGTAGAGAGCGTAGGACAACCTTGCATCCCCGACGGTGATGGAGAAGACCATTGAAACCTGGCTTAGCGAGAGAAGGGTGAAGCCAAGGGAGAGGCGGAGCCAGAGCTCCCCACCGAGATCCAGGTATAGGCGGAAGAGCGTTATAGCTGAGAGTAGGTAGAAGAGAGCTGATACGAAAGCCAGGAGCCCCACGATGTTAACCAGCAGAACCCCATCAACCATAAATAACACCATTTAAACCCAAAGATACACCTTCTAAGACCCCTACTCACCTGAGGTGAGTTTAGCTTAAATACTATCTAAAACCCTACAAGGTAGACGGAGAGGTGAAGGTGGAATGAGCTATGGGAAAGTAATAGCTGGGCTTGGAATAGCCCTAGTAGCACTACTAGCTCTAGGTGCAGGCATAACACTAGCGGCTCAATGGAGAGTAGCTATGCAAGCTCCACCTAGCAGTTGGACTCCACAAGCGTGGGGAATGCATGGAATGGGATGGGGGATGATGAACCAAGCTATGGTAGCGATGGGTAGCAAGGGTGGAGAGGAACACTGTCCAATGATGAAAGGCGAGTTCGAGAAGGATAAGGGTAAGCACGCTGGATTCGCCAACCTCACCACTATAAGCGGTACGGTGAAGTCAGTTAACCTAACTAGAGGATGGGGATTCATAGTTGTCACGAGCGGTGGAAAGGACTATAATGTTTTCGTAAAGAAAGAGTACGTTAGGACAAGCGATGGAGTTCTAGTATTTGGTGGATGGATACTAGGTAACGTGAAACAAGGCAATAGCATAGAGGTTAAGGGATTCGGTAAGAATAGTAATATACTTGCAGTAGAGATAGTATGGAACGGCAACACATATCAGATTCCAGCATACTACATGTACGTGCTCAGCACTGGGAGCTAAGGGTTAAAACTACTTTAAACCCTCTCTAAGTCTCTTTTTAAGCTTAAGTGTAAAGGTAGTCTAGGTGGGGTTAGTGTGATCACCCTACCCTTTAGAGTTGCAGAGTACGGCTTGGCTTTAAGCTTCCCACTCTTAATACTAGTCGTAGCTTTAACCCTATACCCCATGGATTACAGTGAGGTATCTCTATTTGCTAATGAGAGTTTACAAGGTCCAAGCTATGTTTCAACACTAGTCGTAGCATCAGGCTATAGCGGGTGGCAAACGGGTTACGGTGTTGTTGAGGATGTGGAGGTTAGAGAGGGTGAGCCTGTTTACATGTTAAAGGTTAGGGTTGGAGAGAGTGTGGTGAGGGTTGTGGCTTTCAAACTAGGTGCAGAGAGTGGTGTTAGTGATGTTGATTTAAAGAATTTAAGGGGGGTGGAGATTACATTCTACGGGCCGCAAGTTGATGTTAAAGGTGAGAGGGTGGTGTTAGCAAGGGTTATAGTTATGGGAGCTCCTGATATGCATGGAATGCACCATGCAATGTGCATGTATAAGGGTGATTTCTCTAAGAAATGTGCTGAGATGATGGAGAAGCATATGGAGATGATGAAGAGACGCGGTTCGAAAGGCTAGGGAGTGCACTTCATAGCATGGGATTCTAGGGAGGATCGGTGCTACAATGGCTCTTCACAGCTCAGCCTGCCCATCGATCCTCATCTCCCCTTCTAACATCTACCTCCCGAGAGTTTATATTGGAATCCAGCTCTAACCTTGCGAGGTTGTTTGGACTATTATATCGTTTAAGGTCTTGTTAAAGCTTGCTACTAGTGAGAGTATTATGGCGTAGCCTAGCGTTCTAGGCTCTAGGTTGTTGGGGCTGGAGCTCCAGCCTAGTAGGTCTGCGTACACTTCTACAACCTCGGGTGGCTTTCCAACTCCACCCTCTATAGCGCTTCTAGCGTAGGCTAATACCTCCTCAAGGCCTTCAACGCCTAGAGCTTCAACTAGCTCAAATACGTTTACTAGAGGGTATTCTATAACATCTAGGGCTTTAACGTACAATGGTGATTTAATCTTCTCGATAAAGCTATCGAGTACGAGCGATACGTAATCGAGGAGCTCCATCCTCTCAGAGCCGTCGACGATAGATGCTATGGCTATCATGCCGGGTATGAGGTTTAAACCGTCATAGTCTAGGTCGAACCCTATACCCCCAGGGCCTTCTAAAACCTCAACACCCAATGCAGGCACCGTTGTAAGTGTTTTAGGGGAGTTACTTTAGCTCCTAGAGGCCTGGAAATACCAGGCTTACACCTTATATTAGTTGAATCAGATGGACTAGGACTCTTCATAGCCCTCTCCGGCTCAGGAGTCCGGGTTCTACTCCTCACCACCTATACATGGTTATTCGAGGAGGTTAAATACCGTTTTAACCCTTAGAGGATCTCTAGGAGGAACCGGCCGTCTTCGTATATTAGGTCTCCGTCTCCGTAGACTTTAGCCTTGCTCATGTCCTTAACCATGTCCCAGTGTATAGCTGATACGTTTTTACCTCCAGTTGAGGGGTAAGATGCTCCTAGGGCCATGTGTATCGAGCCTCCTATCTTCTCATCGAAGAGTATCTGCTTAGTATACCTCTTTATATCATAGTTCAGGCCGAAGGCGAACTCCCCCAACCTCCGTGCACCCTCATCAACCTCTAGGGCCTTCCTTAAAACCTCCTCACCTTTAACAGCTGATGCTTCCACTACAGAGCCTCTTTTGAATATAAGCTTAACGCCTTCAACCTCATACCCCCTCCATACGGCTGGGTATGTGAACACTATGTACCCCTCCGTTGCATCCTCGTGCGGCCCTGTGAATACCTCCCCTCCAGGCATATTCTTCCTACCATCATCGTTAATCCAAGTCCTACCATCTACCCTCACTAGTAGGTTTGTATCACCACTTACAATCCTAATCTCGGACATCTTTGAGATCCTCTCAGCTATCCTAGCCTGGTCCTCGGCTTGCTTAACCCAAGCCTTGATAGGGTCGGAGGTGTGCAGCTTTAAAGCTTTGAATACAAAGTCCTCGTACTCTATTATAGACATGCCAGCCTCCTGAGCTAGGGACCTCGTAGGGTATAGTGTGACAGTCCATCTAAGGCTACCCTCACCATCCCTCCTCATGAATATCTCTGTTAAAGGCCTCAAAGCACCACTCCTAATCTTAAACCTCTCAGGATCAACCCCGATTAAAGGCTTAGTATGTGTAGATGAGATTATGTTTATAGAAACACTTATACTCTCCATGATAAACTTATCTATAGGTGAGAGGTATTCTAGGAGCTCACGAGGAGCATACCTATAGAATATCTCAACCAACTCCTCATCCTCAAACTGAAACCTAGGATAAGCCCCCAGCTCTACAACAGCCTTATAAACCTCCTTAACCAAAGGTAGAGCCTCAACACTACCCCTAACCAGAACCTCGTCACCACGCTTAACACCAGTACAGTAGTCGACGAGAAGCCTAGCAAACCTATCCAAAGCCTTCAAGCCCTAACACCGATTAGAATACCCAGGCGAAACCTTTAAAACCATATACTCAGGGGAAACCGGTTTTTACATTATAAAATAAAACTTTTGGTTTATAATAGCTAATGTGAAGCGGTGGGGTTGGTATGACCAGGAAGAGAGTTTTAATCTTAGGAGGCGGACCTGGGGGGGTAGTAGCAGCAAACAATATTATTAGAAGACTTAGGGGAGACGATGTCGAGGTCACATTAGTGGATAAAACAGGATACCACGTGTTCCAGCCAAGCCAGCTCTGGGTTATGACTGGGCAAAGGGAGCCTGATGATATTAGAAGACCCCTTAGACTCCTTGAAAGGAAGGGTGTAAAAATTGTGGTTGACGAAGTTAAAGCTATTAGACCCGAGAACCACGTTGTTAACACTAATACTGGAGAGCTACCCTACGACTATCTTATAGTAGCTCTAGGTAGCGTGCCCGAGGTCTCAAAGATACCAGGTTACGAGTATAGCGTGTGCACACCCTGGACTATAGAGGGGGCTCTTAAATGTAGAAAGCTACTAGCAAGCTTCAAGAAGGGTAGTATCGTAGTAGCACCCCTCTCGTGGCCCTATAAATGCCCTCCAGCCCCCTTTGAGGCGGCCTTCATGGCGAAGTACTTGTTAGAGCAGAGGGGTGCTGTTGAAGGCTCTAATGTAACTGTGCTTCATTTCTGGAAAGAGCCCATGGAGCCTTTCGGGCCCTCGATGGCATCAGCTTTCAAGAAGTTCATGGATATGTATGGTATAAGCTTCATAGGCGGGGTTGAGGTTGAGGGTTTCGAGGATAGACATGTTGTAACGAAGAGGGGGGAGAGGATAGAGTATAACCTAGCCATAGCAGTTCCACCACACAGCCCGCCAGAGCCTGTTGCAAACTCCGAGCTAGGAGATCCAAGTATAGGGGGGTACATGAAGGTTGATAGGAGGACTCTTAGATCGCCTAAGTATGATAACGTCTACGGTGTTGGGGACGTGATAGCTCCAAGCCTAGGTATAGGCATGGCGGGTGTGTTCGCTCACTTCCAGGCGGAGTATGTATCTAGTAGGATTGTAGATGAGATTAAGGGTGCTTATATGGGGGAACATTATAATATGAGCGGTGTATGCGTAATGGACATGGGCTATCTCGGTGCAGCTGTATACTGTGATTTCACTAGGAGGATAATGAGCGGTGAGTATCCTGATTGCGTGATCCTAGGCGGTATGAAGGCTTTTAGAGCTGTTAAGTACGCGTTTGAGAGGTACTGGTTGGATAAGTGGTTCTAGGGTGACCGGGAGTGGCAGAGGGGAAACCTAGAGTAGATGTTCTACTAGCGATGTTTGAGGGTGTCAGAGAGGAGGATGTTGAGGAGATAGAGAGGGTTCTTAAAAGCGTTGATCTTAAGAAGCTCGCAATCTTAATGAAAGAGCTGTCCGACAATGCTGATGCTATACTAAGCCTCATAGAGGTTGCTAAAATGCTTAAGGAAACAGGGACTACAGCTGCCTTAACAGGGTTACTGGAGGTTTCAGATGAGACTTTCAATGCCATAGCTAGAGCTGAGGTTATGAAGGCTGTGGGTAACCTCATGATGCTTGTTTACATGCTCTCTATGTTTGACAACTTCATGCTCATGAGGGTTGCGGAGACAACACCTAAATGTGTTGATGTAGCGGTTAAAGAAGCTTCTAAGGTTGAAAGAGGGTTGGGGCTTTTAGAGCTCCTAAGCATTATGAGGAGTCCTGAGATGGCGGCAGCTCTTAAAGCCTTCACATCTATTGTGAGGTGTATGAGAGGTAAAGGCTAACTCTAATCCACTTTAAACTCCTTTTCACCTCGATTCACGTTTTAAGGCTAGCTTGAGAGTTTACCCTTAAAGCAGGTGGTTAGCATACCCAACCCTGGGTTTCGAGGATGCTAGCTAGGGATTTCGACCCACTTATATACTATGAGGATTTAAGCGGGGATGCTGTTAAGAGTGTTGTAGAGGTTTTCAATAGAGAGGTTGAAGAGCTAGTAGGAGGGCTGGCTAGGATCCACTACGAAAGGCTTCTCGACTACCTGAAGAACCCTAGAGTTACTAGTGCTACTTTGATTAAGGATGGTGTAGTAGCCATATATAGGGGGTTGAGAGACGAGGTTGTGCTTCTCAAGGACGGCAGAAGGGTTACACTACATAGTAGTAGTGATGCGATTCCCTCTTCTGTTGAAAGAGTTGAGGGGTCCGACAGCCTAGTTGCTATCAACTACTCTATAATGGGGGCTGATGAGAGTAGAGTCTACATAGTGGATGTTAGTGGAAAGCCTTTATACGTTCTAGAGGGTGTGGTAAGCGATTTCGCTATAAAGGAGGGGGCATTGTATTATGTGAGGAGCTATAGGGATGTCAAGCCCCCTGACGGTAGGGGTACCCCAACGGATAGGGTTGTCAAGCTGGTTAACGGGGAGGAGAGGGTTGTCTGGGGTGGGGGTTTCGTTGGTGATGGCGAGTCGATAGGTATTGTTTACTCTCCAGATCTTAGGAGGGCTCTGGTATCAGTGTATAGGGGGTGGTCTCGGTCTAGGCTGTACCTTGTAGACCTAGACTCCATGTCCTCGGAGCTCCTTGAGGGTGGCGATTATAGTGTTATCCTAGCTGGGTGGGGTAAGGATTACGTTTACATTAGGAGGAAGGCTGATGGTATGGAGGTTGTTGTTGGCGGTAGAGCTTTCAAGGTTGATAGGCCTATTGATAACGCTATCGCTACCGGGGATAAACTTCTTTTAGTCGAGAATGTAAGTGCTTCTCATAGGGTTAAGGTTTACAATCTAGAATCTATGGAGCTCCATGAGCCCTTGAAGGGCGAGCGTTTCACAGTACTCTCGGTAGACGGCTTCAATGGAAGGTTCCTATTACATAGAACTAGCTTCGCAAAATCGTATTCCCTAGACCTGGTGGATGGTAGTAGTGTTACAACTGTTGATGAGGGGGTTACAGTTAAGGATGCAGCTACCCTAGATTTGTGGATTGAAGGGCATGATGGCGTTAAGATACACGGGTTCCTTATATCTAAGGGTGGTAACGTTAAGGGAGTTATACTCTACGGCTACGGTGGGTTCGCTCAAAGCCAGATGCCAAGGTATACCTTTACATACCACTACCTACTAGACCTAGGCTACGCTATAGCAATAGCTAACATTAGAGGCGGTGGGGAGGAGGGGGAGTGGTGGCATAGGGCTGGTATGCTTAAGAATAAGGAGAATACATTCAAGGACTTCGCCTCCTTCGCTAGATTCTTCAAAAGCCTGGGGTTAAAGGTTGTAGGCTTCGGCGTAAGTAATGGAGGTCTAACAGTAGGAGCGGTTATAACGAAGTGGCCTGAGCTACTAGACGCTGCAGTCATAGGATACCCCGTGCTAGACATGCTTAGATACCATAAACTCTATGTAGGCAAGTACTGGATACCAGAGTATGGAGACCCAGAGGATCCAGAGATGAGAGAATACCTGCTAAGCTACAGCCCATACCACAACATTCCAAGAGATAAAAAGTTACCACCAACACTAGTATACACAGGCATACACGACGATAGAGTACACCCAGCACACGCAATAAAATTCACTGTAAAAGCAAAACTACTAGGACACCCAGTATACCTAAGAGTGGAAACCAGATCAGGACACCGTGGAGCTCAACCACAAATAGCAATCCTTGAATCAGCCTACATAATAGCCTTCATAGAACAACTACTAAATCCGCAAAACGCAAAAACACTACCCACATAAAAGACCCGTACAGCCATTTACATTCCAGAGACCCTTAATACCCCATAATCTATCCAACCAACGTTACCATCCCTAGAACATGGTTTTCCTCAAGAGGCAGAACTTACAACTGAAAGCCGCCTTTCAAAGCGGGGATAGATAGGAAAGGCTTAACTAGAGTGGAGAGAGTCATAGAATGAAAAGATATAAGCTCCAGTTGAAGTACGAGATGTGCAGTGCCTAGGGCTCTAGGCAGATTAAGGTTTTAGAGAGTGTGGAAGGTTACCTGTACCATGAGAGATACGAGATTGACGGTCTCCTAGTGGTTAACTATGCTGATTAGATTATATTATTTAATTGAAAGATATGTTCAATCTTCTTATTCTTACCACGTATTCATCACTTTATCATCGTAATTGAAAACAATCCCACTCATTTGAAGTTCTTTAATTGTAATAGTAAATAAGCATTTATAAACCCCCTATCTCCAGTTCACAATTTGAGGTGATTCGATGAGCAGTTCTACTACTAATTCTAATCTTGTTAGAATAACAGTTAAGGTTAATGGGGTGACTTACACTCATGAGATCCCGGCTAGGATGCTTTTGGTACACTATATTAGGGATGTTTTAGGGTTGACTGGCACTCATGTAGGGTGTGATACCAGCAATTGCGGGGCTTGCACCGTTATTCTCAACGGTAGGGCTGTTAAATCATGCACTCTCTTCGCCTTTATGGCTGATGGTGGTGAGATTGTAACCATCGAGGGTATTGGCGGGGACGGCAAGCTTCACCCATTACAGGAGGCTTTCTGGGATAACCATGCCCTCCAATGTGGTTTCTGCACTCCAGGCATGATAATGAGCTTATACGATTTCCTCGATAGGAATCCTAAGCCTACCGAGGAGGAGGTTAGAAGAGCTATTGAAGGTAACCTTTGTAGGTGTACAGGGTACGTTAACATTGTGAAGGCCGCTTTGCAGGCTGCAGAGCGTATGAGGAGGTGAGGGTTTGTGGAAGCTAGTAGAAGGTATATAGGTGCACGTGTTAAACGGAAGGAGGATCCGAGGTTTATAACTGGTAGGGGTAGGTATGTTGATGATATACAGATGCCTGGGATGCTCTACGCTGCATTCCTGAGAGCGTCCTACGCTCACGCTAAGATAAAATCCATAGACGTCTCTAGGGCTGAGAGGATACCGGGTGTTGTAGGTGTATTCACCGGGGACTACTTTAAAGGTAAAGTAGCGCCTTTAATGACAGCATGGGCTCTAACCGGGGCTGATCTTAAACCCATTAAATGGCCTGTTGTAGCCTACGATAAGGTTAGATTCACGGGAGACATAGTGGCGGTTGTAGTGGCGGAGGACCCCTATGTAGCCTATGATGCCTTAGAGGCTATAGATGCTGAGTACGAACCTCTACCGGTTGTTGTTAACGTTGAGGAGGCGGTTAAGCCGGGATCTCCTCAACTCCACGATGAAGCCCCTGGAAATGTTGCTTTCACCTGGAGGCTTGTAGGCGGGGAGAGCTTCGACGAGGTGTCTAGAAAGACTGGTAGAACTACGAGCTTTAGGTTGGTTAATCATAGGCTTATACCGAGTGCTATGGAGACTAGGGGTGCAGTAGCCCTCTACAACAGGTGGACTGGTGAGCTAACACTTTGGGTTACATCCCAGAATCCCCACGTTCACAGGTTGATCGTATCATCTGTTCTAGAATTCACCTCTTAAACTAGAATCTAGTAGAACGGGAGTGCCTCTAACCCCTCTATGGGAGGGTGCTACGATTAGAGGCTTCAGACTCCTATACACGTCGAGGAGCTTCAACACTGTACTTCTTCTCACAAATGGAGTGTCCCCATTGAAGAACATTATAGCATCAACACCCCCTTGAATCTCCATAATAGCCCTCCTCACAGAGGAGCCTAAACCCTCAGAGTAACTCTCATTAACCACCACCCTGAACATACCTAGAATAGACCTATCAATACTCCTGTAGACAGCCTCATGCATATAGCCTAAGACTAAAATCCTCTCAGAGAATAGCCCTACTCCGGCTACAAGATCCAAAACGTGCTGTAACAGCGGCTTACCACAAACAGGAGCTACCAGCTTGTTAAAACCCATCCTCCTCGACAACCCAGCGGCTAAAACAACTGAAGCCACTCTCAAGTCTATCTCCACTCTAGAAACCACAGGGTCTAAATATTAATTACAAAGTTTGTGAGTAGAAGTCGATTTTAATCTCTCTTAGAACACATATTTATTAAGGATAGACTACCCTATACTCGATAGAGGGCTTAGGGCGGGTTAGTGTGTGTGAGGTTAATGTAGTTGATCTAAGTGTCGAGAGTCCAAGGTGTGGTGGGGTTTTAGCGGCTTTGCTGACCAATATTAGAAAGGCTGGTAGAGGTTCTAAGCTTGTCTTAGTAGGTTTTCAGAGTTTAGAGAGGGATCTCGAAGAGGCTTTAAGGCTTCTTGAAGGCTATGGTGTTATAGGGGTTATTGATAGGGATTTCCAGAGGATTGTTATTGTTAAGTTGAGGTAACCGGTACTCTAGCTTCCTGTTCTACCTGACCCTCGGATCTGGCAAGTTTTCTAAGAGGATCCCCTTTAACCTTGGTTAAGAACTCCCCTGAATCCCCTCTCCTATAAGCTACGATCCCAGCTATTATACTTAGGGCTAGCTCTTCAGGTGTTATAGCTCCAATATCAATCCCCGAAGGTGCTACTACTTTTTTGAGCTCATCGAGCTTCCTACCTCCCCTTAGCAGTATTCTAAGCACTTCCTCGGCTCTGTTAACGCTAGCTATGAGGAATATACGCTCTAGGCTTTTGTCAACTAGGAAGTTTATTATCTCTACGTCGAGCTCCGTCCTACCCATAGTGGCCACTACAGCGTAGGTATGCCTATCATATCTAAGCTTCGACGCCTCAGATAAGCTGTTAACCACCACGTCAGCCTCCGGGTACTCCTCTCTCGAAGCCGTAGAGTCAACAACCGCGACTTTAAACCCTACCACGCTAGCTAGCTTAGCGAGGGCTTTAGAAACCCTGTTATTCCCGAAGATTATAACCTGAGGCTTAGGGTATACTGGTTCTACATATAATAGAACTTCTCCACCACAGGGGGTTCCAACCTCAATGATATCCTCACTAACCTATCTAAGCTCGCTCCCAGACATAACCAGCTTTAACAACCTAGGAGACCCCCTCCTCAAGGTATCAAGAGCTGCAAGGACCACAGCGTTCTCACTACACCACCCCCCAAGCCAGCCTAAAACCCTACCGTCAGGTAATATAACGCCTTTAGCCCCTACCTTGGCAACCGCCGACCCTTTAACGCTAACAACTGTTGCCACAACAAACTCCAACTCCTTAACTAACAGAGATTCTACAAGCCTAAAGAAATCGTGGAAACTCTCATCATACCTAATAGGACTACTACTCAAAGGTAACCACCATAGCAGTACTAGGAATTGAATAACTTAAACTCTTATATATATGAGGTGGGCCCAGCCCACCTTTTAAGTTTCACATGAATTCACATGAGCCACATAATTTAACGTAGCACGTGGGATTAGGAGCACTTTAAACTCCTAAACACATCACATTTGACCGCCTGAGGTGGTTCAGACTTAAGAGGAACTAGAGTTGAGGAGACCTCTAGACCTCATAGTAGAGCATGAGATGTGGGGGCTTCCCTAGGGAGATGAGGCTTTTAGTTGTAACTAGGTAGCTCAGCGTCTAGAGGTTTAGTAGTTGGTTCTTTAGATCGTTGACTACATCGTTTATTATATTGCGGGCTATACTATCTAAGACTCTCCCTCCTATCGATGCCGCTAGGCCCCCTACAGTGCCTTCGAACACCCAGTTGATCTTAGACCCAGTATTGATCTCGTCTATTATAAATGTTAGGGTGAAATCTAGGGTGCTACCGGCACCTCTACCCCTACCCGTGACTTTGGCGTGGCTGTGCTCTCTAGCTTCCACGAACCTAGCCGTAACTGTGGCGTCGCCTCTTAAAGGCCCTATGTTGATGGTTAAATCAACTTTAAACTCACCCTCACCCGTAACCTCCACGTTCTTGAGGCCTGGAAGTGCTCTAGCGAACTTTCGGGGGTCTACTAGAAATTCGTATACCTCAATACGGCCTTTAGGAACTTCGAAGAACCCTTCATACTTCAACCTCAAGGAAGGACACCCTCCCGTTACTTCATTTTAATTGTGTTTCCCAGCGTACTCTAAGTACACTCTATACTATAAACGCTTGGTTGACCACATCCTGGAAATCCCTAGGTAGCACTCTACCTCTCTCCACATGATATCTGTAGAGTCTCTCCAGGAACTTTACCAAGATAGGGCAGCCATCGTACTTACCATCCCTATCACACCTACCAACTCTACCTTCAACAGTAACCATTAGGAGACATTGCGTAGTCTTCTTATCAAAATAGGGACAGAGTTTATGATACTTCCTAGCAGTCTTCATCATTAACGCCACCCACCTCCTCTCAGCGTCCTCCTCTGGAGTTTTTGTTAAAGTCTCCCCATCTCTCGTCAAAACGCTCACCCACTAGTTGTTTACTAACATTTTAGGTTTAAAAACAGCAATTCTAAACCTTAAGGATAGCGCTACATAAAACTGTTAACTCTCCACACCCTATAACCTCCCACC
>JAJHQN010000090.1 GCA_020833325.1 Desulfurococcaceae archaeon
GTGGGGGCTCCATGTATATGGTGTGGGGTCTGGTATTTAAGCTTTTCGCTTTCATCCCTTATCAGCTTTTCCCATGTTGTGGATGGGAGTTTCCATTGTATACTGTTAGCATACATGTTTATGGATAGAGTGTCCAATGGTAGCATGCATAAGCTTTGGTTCATGTATGTTTTAAACCTCCTATGCTATACATGTTTTAGTGTCCTCTTTTGAGTAGGTTGTTTGTTTTCCACTCTTAGCTTTACCTGGGTTGCTCTTAGGAGGTTTACTGCTTCTCTCCCCTTCGGTTCTGCTAATAGTTTTGGATCTGTTGTTAGTGGTATTTAGACTATGCTAGTAGGCTTTTACGTTTCATTGTTAGACCTAGATGCCCTTGGGCTCTAGTGTAAGGGTGTTCAAGGCTTTGGAGCATAGAGGTATGCTCTGATTTTAGGCTGTAAACGGGCTTGAGGTGTAATGTTTATTGTTGGAGCAGTTGTTCAAAGTGCTTCGTAGAACTGCTACTCTGGAATGGTATGCTAACAATTTACTAGAACAGCCCTAGGGGATATGGTGGAACCAACGTATAAATGGCATTCCTTCCGTTGGAGGGCTACTTTCTTATTAAGCTCCAGGTGCGTGGTATAAGTGGTGTTGCTGGGTTTGCGTGGGGGTTTCAGGGTTTCCAAGCCTGTTATCTCTCGTCGTAGCAGGTTTTGGGATAGGGTTGTTGCTAGGAGTAGGCCTGAGGGTGTTAGGTGGCTTAGATCTGATGGTAGTCCTAATTGGAGTCAGAGGGTTTTGAGGGTTAGGATTGGCGGTGCCGGTGTTATTGCTAGTAAACCTCCTGTTGTTGTTAACAAGTCTTCTAGTGTGTTGGAGGCTGTTGATTTGATGGGTTCTCGCGGTCTCAGGGGGCTCCCTGTTGTTGAGTTTAATAAGCTTGTTGGTGTTGTAACGGCTATGGATGTTGTAAGCTATCTTGGTGGTGGAGGTTACTTTAACATTGTTGTTAGGAGGTATGAGGGTAATGTTTTTAGAGCTCTTAGAGATGAGAGGGTTTCAACTATAATGAACCCCTCGCCTACAGCTGCGTACTCATCAGATAGTTTGGGTAGGGTTTTGGAGTTGATGATTGGGAAGGGCCTGGGGTTCCTCCCTGTTGTAAACGAGGAGGGTTTCGTTGAAGGTGTTATAACGGAGCACGACATAGTCATGTTGCTTGCTGAGAGGAAGGTTGGTGTTAGGGTTGCAGAGGTTGCTACATCAACTATAGTTACCGTAGGCTTAGAGGAGCCTTTGAGGAAGGCTGCTGAGGCTATGGTTAGACATGGTTTTAGAAGACTAGTAGTACTATCAGGTGATGTTGTGGAGGGTTCGGTATCAGCTAAGGGTTTCTTAAACTTCTTCAGCTCACGTAGGGCCTTTAAATTCCTTAAGTCAACAAGTATAGATGAGATACTCGATGTGCCCGTCTCAGAGGTTGTTGAGAGGAGCTACGCTACTGTATCGGAGGACGACGATGTAGGGGAGGTTTGTAGTGTTATGAGGGAGACCGGGTTAAACTGGGTTCTAGTAACTAGGGGGGATGAGGTGGTGGGCTTGGTTACAGAGAGGGACGTGCTAGTAGCTCTTGCACTAGGAGGTGGTGAGATGTGACAGCAAGGGTCTCATCCTACATGAGCTCCCCTGTGTTAGTGGTTAAACCCACTGATACCCTGGCCTACGCTAGAAATCTGATGTTGAGTAGGGATGTGAGCAGGCTTGTGGTAGTCGATGACTACGCGAGGCCCGTAGGAGTTATAACCATAACTGATATAGCTAGCGTCCTCACCACTAGACCTGAAAGCCTATTAGATGAGATCCTGGTAAGGGAGGTTATGAACACCGATCTTAAAACGATAGAGTATAACAGGTCTGTGAAGACAGCGGCCTACATGATGCTGAAATACGGGGTGGGAGGTCTACCGGTTGTGGATGAGGGTGGAGAGCTAGTAGGCATAATAACTAGGAGTGATGTGGTGAGAGCCTTCGCTGAAAGGTATAGAGGTGTGTTTAAGGTTGAAGAGATAGCTAGAAGAGATGTAACGGTAGCTAGGAGATCCCACAGCATATCATACATAGTAAAGCTTGTAAACACAGACCCCTCAGCTAAGGTTGTAGTAGTAGATGATGAAGGTAGACCTGTAGGTGTTATAACGAGAAGGGATATCGCATTCCTAGAACCCCTACTCCTAGCACGTAAGGGGAAGGAGGCGTTTAAAAAGAGTAAAGCTGAATCCCCCCTAGTGGAGGGTAAACTAACTCTAACAAGAAAGTATCTAGTACCACTAGCAGAGGACATAATGACCCCTGATCCGGTGGTAGCATTCACGGGGGAGGATGCAGCTGTAGCCAGTAGTAGGATGGTTGAAAAAAGGATTGGATGCCTCCCAGTAGTAGATGAGAGTAGGCTATTAAAAGGAGTGCTAACGAAGAGAGAGGTGCTGCTAGCAATTGTAACTAAGAAGGTTTAGGGTTCGAAGTCTAGGGAAAGCATTTAAGCCTCCAGGTTACAGTATAAAGTGGACCCGCGTGAATAAACCCCGCGTCTCGGGGCTATGTGTACGCGGGCGGGTCGGCTCCCGGCCCTACTTACAACCCATCACCATCTCGACATCAGGGTTTTAAGGTTTTAAATCCCCCCAATGTTCTCGGGGTGTCTGGTTGAAGTTTATAATCATGGTGGGCCCTGCAGGTTCTGGTAAGAGTACTCTTACCGGTGAGCTTGCCGCTCACATGGAGTCCTTCGGCCCTGTTGTTGCTAGGGTTAACTTTGACCCTGCGGCTGAGAGTTTACCTTACGATGCTGATGTTGATGTTAGGAAGTATGTTACTGTTTACGAGTTCATGGCTAAGGGTTTAGGCCCTAATGGGGCTTTAGTTGCTGCTGTTGACTCCCTCATAAACCATGTCTTCGATATTAGGGGTGTGCTTGAGGATATTAAGCCTGACTACGTCATAGTTGATACCCCCGGTCAGATGGAGCTCTTCGCCTACAGGCATGGGGGCCCCGTGGTTTTAGATGCTTTAACCTACAACTACCCCTCCCTAACAGTGTTCCTTGTGGATGCTGTGTTCCTGGAGAACCCCTCTAGTATAATCTCAGCTTTAACACTAGCCTCAAGCGTTGCTGTAAGGCTTAAGAGACCCCAGGTTAATGTTGTTAGTAAAGCAGACCTACTCCTACCCGAGGTTTTAAACGAGCTGGTGCCTAGGCTTGGGGAGGAGGGCTTCCTAGAAAGCCTGGTCAGCTCTGATGAGGCCATAGACCCCTACACTCGAACCCTAATGTTAAACCTCTCCTCAGCCCTCTACAAGGCTGGTTTCATAGGAGAGGTTATACCCGTGTCGACAGGCATGCCGGAGACTCTGGACGCTCTATACGCTAAGATACAACAGGTTTTCAGTGGAGGGGAGGAGTATAAGTACTACGATGTTGTAGGTGGTAACTACTAAACCATAAACTTTTAAGTTTAAAACTAAAAGTTTTAGCCTGGTACCCGGCCTGCTAGGAGGCTAGAGAGGAAGGTGTCTACCATTGGTAGAGGATCGTGATTCGAGCGAAAGCGAGTTGTTAACGAAGGTAGAGGAGGCTAGGGATAGGATAGTTCAGTTGAAGGAGGAGAGGAGAAGGCTAATAGAGGATCTTAGAAGGCTTAGAGAGGAGAGGAGGAGGCTGGTAGAGGAGAGGAGGAGGTTTGTAGAGGAGTTTAAATCGCTTAGAGAGCGGTTGAAAGAGCTGAGGGAGAGGTTAGCTGAGGTTAAAGCTGAGAGGGATAAGGTTAGAGAGGAGGCTTTAAACAAGAGGGAGGATGTAAGGATAGCTAGGCAACTAGCTGAGAGGGAGGGGGAGGTTGCCAGGGTTAGCTTGAAGAGGCTTCAGAGGAGGCTTGAGGAGCTAGAGTGGAGGCAGATGACGACCGTTATGAGGCCTGAGGAGGAGAGGAGGCTTGTGGAGGAGATTGCTAGGATTGAGAGTATGATTATGAAGGTTAAAGAGGCTAGAAAACATGTCATCTCCGTCCTGGAGCTTGAAGCAGACTATAAGGCTACACTCCTGAAACTAAAAGATCTCAACAGTAGGTTGGCTGAGTTAGGGGAGGAGATTGGTAGGGTTAAAGCTCAATTGCAGGGTGTAGCGGAGAGGTTGAACGAGCTCAGTAGGAAGGTTAGCTCTCTATCAGAGGCTATAAGCGAGAAGAGCAGTAGGGTTGATGAGATAAGTAAGCAGCTTGATAGCTTATACGCTGAGTACCGTGGGGTTCTAAGCGAGTTAAAGAATATAAGGGAGTCTAGGAGGCTTGGGATACAGCTAGAGCTCCTAGAGAGGAAGAGGAGGGAGGTTAAGGAGAAGGCTGAAAGAGGGGAGCCTTTAACACTAGAGGAGATGAGAATCCTCTACGGGGAGCTGGAGTTCTAAAGCTCCTCTAATCA
>JAJHQN010000022.1 GCA_020833325.1 Desulfurococcaceae archaeon
ACTATTGCCTCACCTGGTTTAGTGTAACCAGCTTTATACATGCTTTCCACGTAGATCTCTGCATCCTTAAATCCAAGAGCTTCTATGTACTTAACAGTAGCCTCTAGGATCTTCTTAGGATCCTGACCTGGAACTAGCCTGATATCTAGTTTAACAGCGGCCTCTGAGGGGACTATGGTCTTAGACCCTTTACCTGTATAGCCTGAATAGAGGCCTGAGATGTTGAGGGATGGACCTAGGTGTAGTGCTTTCAAAGCCTCAAGCCCGCTTAGACCCCCTATAAACTCTTTTATTCCCAGCTCCTCCCTTAAAGCCTCAAGCTCGCTAACATCCATTTGGTTTAAAAGCTCCTCACCAAAGCTTAGAAACTCCGGGTCCACGTCATTATAGAAGTTTGGGATTAGAACCCTACCACTTTCATCCTTTAACCTAGTTAGAAGCCTCGCTATACTCCAAGCGGGGTTGGGTATCAATGGGGAGTAGCCGCTATGAACATCTCTTGAGGCCCCTCTAATCTTAACCTCCAGGTACACCATGCCCTTGAAACCTAAGCTTATCGAAAGCCTCCCATCCCTCCTTATATAAGCTGTCTCCCATATACCTCCACCCGCTTTAAACCAATCAATCCTGTCCAGCACAAGTCTTTCCAGACTCGGAGATCCTATCTCCTCCTCCCCCTCGATAACATACTTAACCCTTAATCCGATCTCCTCAAGGTAGGGGATTAGCGTTTCAAGAGCCGCTATCCTAGCGGCTATGTTACCTTTATTATCTGCAACACCTCTCCCATAGAGCTTACCCCCTCTCTCCACGAGCTTGAATGGATCGCTCTCCCACTGCTCCAGGGGGTCTGGGGGTTGAACGTCGTAGTGATTATATATGAGTATCGTGGCGTTACCCCCGGAGCCTATCTCCGCTAAAACTGCTGGGTAACCTCCACTACTGGCAACCTCCGTTTTAAAGCCTAGTTCTCTGAGAAGAGACGCTACAGTATTAGCGCCATCGAGCATCACGTGGTGCTCGCCCCAAGCCGATACTGTGGGGATGTCTACAAGTGCTTCTAACGAATGTTTTATGTGTTTAGAAGCTAGGACATCCACATATCCTAATACAGCCTTCTTTAAACCCTCTACATCCAAGGCACTCCACCTCACTCCAGCCACCATGTTGTCTAGCAGGCTAAGATTATAAGAGGTTTAAATCTAAATGTTAGATAATGGGAGTTTAGGTGGTGTAGTAGGCTGGATGGAGACGCTTAGGGAGCTTATAGATTCGTGTACGTGGGAGTATATGAAGACGTACTCTAGGTTGAGGATCCTAGGTGGGAGCCTAGATATCCTAGGTGGGGAGTTGGAGGCTTTCAAATCCGATAGTGTAGCTGTTATAGTTAAGAGTGTTAAGGAGATCAGCTTCGATGAGATACCGATATTTAATGCTATCGTATCCGCTCTTTCAACCTACAACATCACCCCCAGGTTTTACGAGTATGATATGATAGCTGAGGGTAGGGGTAGATATGAGGAGCTATCTAGAGTACTCGAGGATTCAATAGGGAGGAGGATGGGGGTTATAGCTGTCCTACCATACCTAGCCCCAATAGCCGTCTTATCGAGGGTCTCAGAGCCCATTGTAGAGGCCCTAGACTCCGCCCTTAGAGTACAGGTTAGCGTTAGATACGAGAACCTGCTCTACATACCTGAAAGGAGAGGTGATGAGGTGGAGGTTATTGGTAAGGAGAATAGCGCGTCAAGCTATGACAGAGCCGAGTGGTTTAGGGTTGAGGCTGAGAGGAGGGGGTTTAAGAGGGTTATCGTTAAATTCCTCTCCGATAATAAGAGTATATTCAACTACGTTACTAGTATGGGGCCTAAGGGCATCTATAGGAGGGTCCCTGTTACCAAGCTTGCCTCCTACATAGTAGCGTTAGCCCGATGCTATAGCCTAGGAGGTGTAGAGGAGGTGATGAGAGAGGAGGAGGCAACGCATATGCTCTACATACTAGGGGTCCAAGATTCTGTGAGAGCATCTATTGTAGATGGTTTGGAGAGGGAGTTGAGATCTGCAAAGCTAGCTATACCGAGGGAGTCTCTTTACACCTGGATTGAGAAAGGCTCTAGGAGGGTTGTAGGAGAGCTTGTTAGAAGATTTGGACTTGAATAAGGGTTCCAAGGTTGAAGGTTTATATTAACGAAGCTAGGGTTGATGAGGTCTCAGAGCTCCTCTCAACCATAGGACCCTATAGAATACTAGAGCTTGAGGAGAAGTTAGATCCCCAGTTTAAGGCTTTAAAAAAGCTATCCCTAGCGGTTGGGACAGGTTGGGCTTCCGTCTACGCACTCCTAGTATCTCTCATCAGTTATAAGCTGTCAATGAGAGGCGAAGAGTGGTGGGAGTGTGCAGCATCACTCATATCTAGTAGGAGGAAGGCGAGGCCGCCTTACGGCTTGAACGAGGTTGTAGATGATGTTTTATGGTTTATAGACAATTGTAGAGGTTCGATTCTAGCGAGGGAGGCGAGGAAGAAGAGGGTACAGCAGGTTTACATAGGATCCCGAAAAATACTCGAAGTCCTAGCTTCAAACCCAGAATACTTCTACTCAAACGCGGAAACCATAGTGAAAACACTAGCTAGAACCCTAGGTGTCGAGGATTGGAGGAAAACAGTGGTGTTCACAGCTAAAATGGTGTACTATGCTATAAGGGAGCCTGGAGATAGAAGGCTTGTAAACATAGAGATACCAATTCCCGTTGATACTAGAGTTGCGTGCGCCTCATACTCATCGATGGTGGTCGAAGCTTCAAACTACATGGAAATAGTTAGGAATCCTAGGGCAGCACAAGAAGCATGGAGCAAAATCTCTAAGAAGACGGGGATACCAGTGTTAAACCTGGATTCCCTACTATGGCTAACAGGGTGGACCCCAAGAGATCTAAGCCTAGAAGAGGCTAGGAGAAAGGTGGAGGACATACTTTCAAACGTAATGGAGAGACTCGTGGCGAGAGAGATATCACAGAGGCTATACGTGAGAAGATGTTAACGCACCCACAGCAATCTATGAGAGCTACCGGAGAGGATACTGCTTGTATGTTAGCGTTAGCGCTATGGCGTAAGGGTAATAAGCTTGTTTAAGATCCCTTCATATAGCATTATTTATAAACAATAGTGTCTGTTGTGAAAATCGAGGCAGAGTTAAAACTGGCTGAGGACGTGTCTTCTAACGCTTATTCTAGCTTGGAGTGTTAGAAACGGGTTACTCTTTGAAGTAGCTTTCTATAATCCTTTTAAACTCTTCTCCACCTTCACCTTCAATGTATCTTACAATGGCCTCTACGGGTACCGGGTCTGTGAATATGATCCTTACACCTTGGGATGTGAATACCCTATAGCTTGTTTGACAGGCGTCGGTAGCGATTACAACATCCACATCGTGTAGTATGTTTTCTCTTAGCCACATATACTTGGGAGGTCCATGTAATGGTATGTCGCTGCGCTCCATTCTTACGTGATGGTGCTCGTGCTCCCCTCCTTCCACATCAATATCTGGGACTAAGCCTAGCGGGTTTTCTCTTACATCTAGGAGTTTAAACCTACCATCATCTGTGTACTCGAAGACCTGGTATACTTCTGCGTGTGCGAAATGGCCTGGGTATACTTGCCCCTCTCTCGTGGATGCGAAAGCCACTTTATACATATAGTACACCTTGTGCCTAGTGCGGGGAGGGGTATTTATGTCTATGTATATATACGATCTACCTTATGGGCCCCACATCAGGGTAACCTTGCCTAACCCCCATGCCAGCTTTAGGTGTTAGAGCTTGCAGGCCCCCTTTTAGCATTGCTACAAGGTTCTCAGCGTGAGCTTTAGCTCTATGTACTGCTATCCTCTTGAGATCCTCAGGCCTCTCTGCTTCATCCTCGTGTACGGTCACATCTATGATAACCTTACCGGTCATCACACCTAGCATTACAAGCCCTACGCTTGACGCTAGGTAACTGTATTTATCGACCTGACCTGGCCCGACCCAACCTAGCGTTATAACACCATCGCATCCCAGGTCTATGATCCTCCTAGCTGCTGCTGGTATATCCTTTATACCCGGTACAGTGTGCCTCACAATCTTATACCCTGAGAGCTCTCTCTCAAACACCTCTATCACATACCTAGCCATATCAACGCGAGCAAACGTTGTATCAACTACCCCTACACACTTCAACTTCGTAACACCACCTCACTATATCGCTCCCGGTAACCAAAGGTATCCCCCTCTTCCTAGCCATATCCCTCGCCTCATCTAAGCTTGCAGATCTACCTTTAACCAGAACCTCAGCGAACACAATACTAGGTCTTAGCCCAGCTATCCTTGTTAAAGCTATACCAAGTTCCGTGTGCCCCCTCCTCTCTTCTAAGCGCCTAGCAGCTAGGATGGGCACGTGTCCTGGAGCTTGGAATTCGGTATAGAACTTCTTCTTAGCCTCCTCCACCATACCCTCATAGTACAGTCTAACGACGTCATCCAGGTTCCTCACCGTGAGACTTCTATCCGTATCGCTAATCCCAGTTTTAACACTTACATGGTTAACCCATATTGTGAAAGCAGGTCTATCCCCGTATCCGAGCCTTCTCGATGCTAGAAGCTTAAGTATGGAGTTGTAACTTGCTAGGAGCTCGTCACCCCACGGTATCCCAAGTGCTAGGGTTATCGTGGAGTCTGTAGCATAGCATATAAGACCTCCAGCGTTAACCCTAAGGTCGTAGATCTCCTCCGGCCCTACAGACCATGCTGGGTATATGAGGTCGACTTCAGCCTCCCTACTATAGTCGTCGAAGACTAGCACTGGAAGCCCTGATTGAAGAGTTTCAACTACCACTCTTACCTGAGACAACCTCAACCACCACTACGAAGAAGAGTATTACAAGTAAACCTAGTAATAGGCGGTAGTCGAGCTCAGCCCTATCGAGGGCACCACCTCCAATAGACCCTATTGGAGTGGGGCTCTCGGGCAACCTAGACTCTGTTAAGACACTATAGACACTAGGACTAGTAGTACCACCCCCACCGCCACCCCTCACTACACCGTACACTAAGGCTACTACATAGCCGGGCCCTGATATGCTTACCGTAGCCCAGTGCTCGGGTGTGACATAGAGGAATCCCAAGGCTTTCTCGGTATCCACTACGAGAGTGCACAAACTCCTATTACCCAGATTTTTAACTGATTCTCTTAAGGCAGGCTTTAGATCCTCAAGATATCGACTCCGCCAGAACGTGGTATTAGAGACACGGCATTCCAAAGTCTCCAGTAGTTTTATACTAATCCTTAGGTTGAAACCCGATATACCTCCAAAGCTAACCCTAGTCATTGAGAGCTCAGTAATGTCTATACTTGTATTGGCTAGAACGACGACAACCCCCGTGAAACTCCTACCTTCTAGCTCTAACAGTTTAACCGTAGCATTATAGGAGCCTTTGGGAAGCCATACATGAGCTCGGTCAATGTTATTAACTTTCACCACATAACTCCCCCTTTCAACATCCAATGTAGTGCTACCGGGGATCTCGTACGCGGATCCCCCGACTATCAACGTTATTATTATCAAAGCTAGAACCACCAAATCCCATCACATCCAGGCTATATAGGTAGCTATCATAGCTAGGATAATGGTTATCGTCGACTCCACAATAGCGGCGATAGCTATCATTATGAGAGCTAGTATTAGGACACTTGGTAGAGATGAGATGAACCTCTTAAACCCTCTAGTCAATGCTATGGCGAAAGAGGAGGAGGCGAGAGCTATAGCTGGGATCTCTATTATCCCATGTGGTGCGAGGGATAGGTAGAGTGAGAGGTAGTTGTAACCTCCTCCCGCGGCACCTCCCAGACTCGCTACGAGGGACACGATGAAGCCCACTAGGAGCCCGTTAACAAGCATAGTTAGTAGAGGAACCACCACTGTTATGGATAGGAGCCACGCTACTATGGCGACCACAGTGTTATTGATTAGAACTACCATGAAAAGCACTATGGGGTTAAGCGTTAGGCCGGGAACCCTGGATTTATAATACTCGCTAATCCACAACACTATTTGTTCTTTGATAGTTTCTGGGGCAGCATGATATAGTAAGCTGCCTACAAGTGTTGCTATGTAGAAGAGGGTTACTAGGGATATCCATGTGATAACGAAGCTCCTCTCTAAGATCCAAGTATACATTACAGGTCACCCTCTATCCTCTACCTTAACCTTAACGACTACTATACAATCTCTTGGAAGCCAACCTAGTTTAACTAGATCCTCTGGGTCGGCCTCGAGTACCACATCTTCAAAGCACATACTAATACATTCATCCACGCTCCTACAATCAGCCAGTCTTAACACTCTAACCTCCTCCCTTAAAACCTCATACTCCAACAGGCTAACCCTAGAGTTCTAGTTTGTGGAAAAGTTTATTTCTACTTCTTCTTACTAAAGATAACACGAGGAGCTAGCGAGCTGGGGCTCGGGTTAGTGCTAGAAGGAGGGTGTAGTTAGATCATGGCTAGAGGGAGGGTGGATGTTAAGAGGAGAATAAATGTGCTAATGGACGTGTGGAATAAGGTGATTGAGATGTGGGAGGAGACAGGGGGTGTGTTGAGTAGAGGTGATGTAGTGAAAATACTAAAGGATGTCTATGAGAAAGAGTCTATAAAACCGCTTAAGGGGGCCTCCAACCCGTCAGATCTCTACGATAAGGAGTTGATAAGCCTCTACGTTGTCGGTAAACATGGTATGGGGCTTGAGGAGCAGTATCCAGAGTTATTCGATAGAATATTCGGTGATGAGGTTAAATTCGAAAGCGCCATAGATATCGCGTTAAGAGAGCCTATCGATAGGGCTGCGGAGAAGATAAAAACCATACTAGGAGATCTAAGCGACAACACTCTAGCTAGGATACTCAGGCTTAAGATGACAGAGGTTTTCTTCGGGTTCTCCGGTAATGAGAGTTTCGTGAACATCGTCAAGGTGCTCTCCAAGGCTTTCCCAACTAAGACTAGGACGGTGGAGAACTACACTAGGTTCTACATAGCGTTTAAAGTTGCAGAGGCTATAGCTAAAGGTGAGGTTAGGGATAAGATTAGTAAGGAAGCCTTAAAACATGCCTTAGCCCTTGAGATCGGCTTGAGTGATAAGAGAAAGCTTCCAGATGATAGTTACATATCCAGGATTGCTGTAGAGGTATTCAATGTACCTCAGAGGAGCTTAATGGGAATACTATCAGCTGCCCGTAGACCCAAACCTGGTGTTAAGTCGGGTTCCTCATAGTAGGTAATACTGGTTTTTATAGATTTCTTATGTATTTTAAATTTACTAGAAAAATCAAGTGAGTTTTTCCACAATCGTATAATTTATCTACTCTAACCGTTTATTTTAATACTGTGAAATTAGGTGGTCGGGTATGCACGTGCCCCTAAGAAGTGTTCAAAGAGAGGTTTTAGAGGCTCTGGTTAAACTCTATGAGGAAAACAGGAAGATGGTGAAGAGTAAGGAGGTAGCGAGGTTACTTGGTAAGGATGAAGGTACTGTTAGGAATATAATAATGTGGCTTAAGAGCATGGGCTATGTTGAGAGTAGGACGGGGCCTGCTGGAGGTTACGTTCCAACGCTTAAAGCTTACGAGGTTCTTAAGGGGACTATGCCTTATGTAATGGAGCCCGGCTATGGTGTTGTCATAGTGTTTAGAGATGGTGATACTGTAAGGTTAACTGCTGTCCACATGGAGATTCTGGGGTTGTTCTCAGCAGAGCCTACTAAGGCTTTAGTCAAGGTTGTAGGGGATTTAACTCAAGTAGATATAGGGCTTAGAGCCCGCATAGAAAGTCTTCCTAAGAGGAAGCTTATAGTTGAAGGGGTTATTAGAAGTAGGGATCTTAATGCTAGCGAGCTCTTAATAGAGATATCCAAGATGGCCGTCATACCAGAAGAATATGTAGGTAACGTTGGGACTAAGAAGCTTGTGACAGTTAAAGCCACGGATAGTGTTAAAGATGTAGCTAGATCGCTGTACACCCATGGAATAAGAGGAGCCCCAGTAGTAGACGAGGAGGGTAACATTGTTGGCTTCATAACAACCACTGATATAGCAATGTTGGTGGGTAACGGAGAGGATCTCAACGCCCCCGTATCTAAGTATATGAGGCGTACAGTATTCACTATAAACGAGAGGGAGAGCCTTCTAGAAGCCATGAGGATAATGGATTTCTATGGTGTTGGGAGACTCATAATACTCAATAGCGTTAGGAAACCCATAGGTATAATAACGAGAACTGACATATTAAGATATATCCTAGCACTTTAACCGTTAAAAAGCTTCGAACCACCTCCACCCCCGGATTTACTGGATATTATTGCTTGTATTCTCTCATATAACATTCTCATAATCTTCCTCTTATCCTCCATCAGGACAACATCGCTATAACCTTTAACCACAATGCTATGTGCCATGGGTGACGGGTACTCTAGCGGGCCTACAACTTTCACCTTAATCTCCCCACTCCTCACCATATCCAGGATTTTAATAGCGTTTTTTACATCCATGTAATCCTCTAGGATCTCTCTAAAGGTTTCTCTTACAACGGGTATGCTGGGGTACTCTTCTAGGAGCACTTTTAGTAGGTGTTGAGCGCTTAACTGTATCCTCTCGGGGCTCCTCTCGTACCCCCTATATCTCCTTAGTATCATGAAGCTCCTCTCAGCTACATGCCTGAACCTCCTTTTCATCAACTCCGTGTTAGCTATTGTTGATTCAAGTATTGATCTAAGGTTTTCAGGTGTAACCTTTCTAATAAGCTCTAATATCATGTCATGGTTTGGAGATCGACTCGAGTCATAGGATAATGTGAAGCCGTTATCCGTGACTGCTACCTTAACGGGTGCTAGTACGAGGTCTGATAGTACGCTGGCGTAGGCTCTAGATAAGGCGTCGTTAACCCTTCTACCATATAATGTGTGGAAGACAACATGCCATCCATCATCGTAGAAGTATTCTACCAGTATTAGGTCGTCTCCTGGGACGTCTCCGATGTAGAGGAGCTGCTCCCAGACATAGTCTACTATAGCTTTTGCAGCCTCCCACTGCAACTTATACTCTTTAACCAGAAGCTCTAAAGCATGATCAACGCTACCACCTGCTATCATGGACGCTAGCATCCTTCTGAATCTCCCAACTTTTAACGCGCTATCGAAGCTTAGAGGTAGCATTTCGCTAAACCAGCTTGGAACCGTAGGTTTAGCTCCGTCAGCAGGCTCTACTACAACTTTTAAACCATCGCTCCTAATGAATTTAAACGTTCTACCACTTAAAACAAACACGTCTCCCGGTTCCAGTATTTCCACGAACTCCTCTTCAAGGTTACCAACATACCTCCCCTGTGTGGTTATAACAACCATCTTAGACTCATCAGGTATAACTCCTGAGTTTAGCTGGTATATCATCCTAGCACCTCTCTTCCTACCGAAAGATCCTTCCCCCTCATCAAACCAGATCTTAGAGTATACCCCCTCGTTTTCAAGCTCATACCTTCCGGATAGGAATCTGAGGACTTCTAGGAACTCTCCTTTAGAGAGGTTCCTGTAGTTGTAAGCTCTTCTTATAAGCTTTAGCGCCTCATCCGCATTCCACCTCTGCTCTATAGACATGCCAACAATGTTTTGTGCTAGTACATCTAGGGGTTTTTCGGGTATCCTAACAGAGTCTATGAACCTGTCCATTGCTAGCTTAGCTAGGACGGCACACTCTGTAAGGTCGTCCCTATCAACCACTATAACCCTACCCTTGCTAACCTCGCTTATCCTATGCCCAGCCCTGCCAACCCTTTGTAGTAAGCGTGTTGTGCTCTTAGGACTTCCTAGTAGAACTACGAGATCAATGTAACCAATATCTATGCCGAGCTCCAAGCTAGTACTTGAAACTACCACTTTAAGCTCCCCCCTCTTAAGCCTATCTTCAACGTCAAGCCTTAGATCCCTTGATATGCTTGAATGGTGGGCTTCAACCCTATCCATATCTACTAACTGCTCCTTTGACAGGATCCTCTTAAGCTTGAAGACAACCCTCTCAGTAGCACTCCTGGTGTTCGTGAAGACGAGAGCTGTCCTATGCTCTTTAACGAGCTCGGATAGCTTAACGTATATAGACTCGTTTATGGCTTCCGGAGGGTCTCTCACAATATCAACATCGGGGACCACAACCCTCACCTCCAGGGGCTTAGCAAACCTAGCATCAACAACCTCGACAGGCCTAGGACTACCATCATCCCTGTAACCGCCTAGGAACTCCGCTACAACCTCCAATGGAGCTATTGTAGCTGAGAGCCCAATCCTCTGCAGAGGCCCGCCACCAGTGGATTGAACTAGGTGCTCTAACCTCTCAATACTAAGCATCAAATGAGCTCCCCTCTTACTCGACGCTAGATCGTGTATCTCGTCAACAACAACCCATCTAACCCTTGAGAGCTTCTCCCTAAACCTTGGAGCAACAAGGCTAATAGCTAGGCTTTCAGGTGTGGTTATCAGAATATGCGGGGGGCTCCTGAGCATCTTCTGCTTCTCATAACTACTAGTATCACTAGTTCTAACAGCAACCCTAACCTCGGGGAGGGTGTAACCCATACCCTTAGCTACCTCCACGATTTCCCTCACAGGCTCTAGGAGATTCCTCCTCATATCATTATTAAGGGCTCTAAGAGGGCTCACATAGACGACGTAAACGTAGTCCTCAAGGAAACCCCTCTCCTCCCATATAGCGTAGAGCTCGTCCAGAACCCCTAGGAAAGCGGCTAAAGTCTTACCAGTACCCGTAGGGGATGATATAAGCACGTTCTTACCACGTTTAATAAGAGGAATAGCCTGCCTTTGAGGTTCGGTGAAAGACCCGTATTTAGTCTTAAACCACGCAGCTACATAAGGTCTCAGTAGCCTTAACACATCCTCATCGGTATAGCTACTCACTAACTCTTAACACCTAACACTTAAACTACCCAGTTTTAAAACCTATAACTCTCAAATCCCCAAAGTTATAATCGAAAAGCTTAAAACCGTGTTATTAATGCTAGCCTCCTACCATCATCTGGGCTGAATACATGCAGTTTTTTAATCGATATATACACCTCTGTTCCCTTACCAAGTTGCTTTTCAACTAAGGCTAGAGCTCTTAAGCTTAGTTTCCCAGATTTAACCACAACATATTGTCTAGCTCCTAGATATTCGCTAACCTCAACAACACCTTTAATGAGGGCTACCTGGCCTTCGCTAGGAGGTGCTAAGGTAGCTATAGCCTCGTCTGGTCTAACCCCTATAACCACCTTTCCTTCTCTGAAATCACCTAGTTTTAAATTCAGGGTTTCGATAATGTTGTTCTCCACTTTGAGTTCGTTAAACACCATTGGTGGTTCCCCTATAAAGCTTGCCACAAACATGTTCACCGTTATAAAGTGTTGATGGATCCCCTATTTGTTGGAGCTTACCCTTATCTATAACAAGTATTCTATCACATACAGCAAACGCATCCGCTTGATCATGAGTTACCAGGATAGTTGTTATCCCCAGATCTCTCTGAATCTTTTTAACAAACTCTCTAGCGGCAACCCTAACCCTAGCGTCTAGGTTGCTGAAGGGCTCGTCTAAGAGGAGTATTTTAGGGTTTTTAACGAGAGCTCTAGCTAGCGCGACTCTCTGTTGTTGACCTCCGCTAAGTTGTCTCAGATATCTATTCCATCGACATGGAATGCTCCGAGACCTCTAACAACCCTATCTACAGCAGCTGTCCAATCAAGGGCGGGCCAGTCCGGAGGGAATGTTGCTGCTAGTTCTAGGAATATCTCAGTCGCTCTCTTTATGCTTGGATCTCCGGGGTTAGGGTTCCGTACATGAATTCTATGAATTTCTGAGGTCCTGTAACTGCTAGGAATATCTGCTCCCATAGGTGTAGTACGGTGAATAGATCGGCTCCAGCTTGAACCATAGCTGGTATACCTTTAGCTTGAAGGGCCTTGCTAGCCGCTATCAGCTCATCCAAAGTTCTAGGAGGCTTTATACCATTAGCGTCTAAAACCTCCTCGTTCATGAATATCAAGTTAGCTCTATGAAGGTTAACTGGGGTGGTGTAAAGCTTACCTGAGAGCATGCAAACTTTACCAACAGCTGTTTCAAGAACCCCTATCTCCTTGCCGACCTGGGTTAGATCTGCGAAATCAGCCTCCTTGTTAGGAGATGCTAGGAAGTAGCTTATCATCTCAGGACCGCAGTGAACCTGGAAAGCCTCGGGAGGCTTACCAGCCATTATCAAAGCTATTATGGCGAACTTAGCGTTAACACCAGCTCCACCGGGGACTGCTGATCTAGTAACCTTAACCCCTGTTTTAGCTGTATAGCTTTCAACAAGAGCTTTAATAGCAGGCTCCTCTAAACCAGCCTACCATGTGTAGAATGTAATCTCCTTCGGGGGAGCAGTGGGAGCTCTAAAGAATGCTAGGTATAAGGCTGCTAGTATCAAGATTATGAGTGCAACCGCGCCTCCAATAATGACTGGTCTTGAAACGCCTCTCCTTAAGCTCGTCTAACTCACCTACTCGTAACACCTATCTCTACTGTGGGAATTTAAAAACTGTACTATCATATAAGCTTAAAGGTGATGTTTTCCGTGGATCTCCCCACAGTGATCAAGGAGTTCAGGGAGTCTTATGGAGGGGAGCCTGACGTGGTTGTATCAGCTCCTGGTAGGCTTGACTTCCTCAATACACACCAAGACTATAAAGGCCTCCCGGTTGTCGGTGTTGCTGTTAACCTAAGGGTGTACGTTGCTGTTAGTGGAAGAGAGGATTTTAATGTTAACGTGTCTTCGTGGAATCTAAAGATTGAAGGGTTAGAGTACCGGGATTCCTTTAATGTTAACAATGCGACCCTCATCGGGGGTAGGTGGTTTGGTGACTACATAAGAGCGGGAGTGAGGGTTTTAACAAGCCTCTATAGGATCAAGGGGTTTAATATGCTTATAGCAAGTGATATCCCAATGGGGTCCGGTCTTGGTAGTAGTGGTTCACTTCTAGTAGCATCGCTGGGAGCGTTAAACGAGCTCTACTCTTTGAAGCTCTCGGTAAGGGATATAGCTGAGCTCTCCTATAAGGCTGAACACGATGTAATGGGGATCCCCTGCGGGAGGCTCGACCAGTACACCTCCGCTTTTGGCAACACCATAGTCATAAATACAAGGCCTCCCTATAATGTTGATAGGTTAAATCTTAGAGCTCAATTCGTAGTACTAGACTCCGGTATAAGGCATTCAACAGCTGATATCCACCCCAGAAGGCAGGGGGAGTTGTTAGAGGCCCTTAAATCACTACGTGAGATTGAGATACCAGGTGGTTTAGCGAGGTTAATAAAAACAAGTTACTATGATACAGACTGGGAGGGGTTGGCTGAGAACTACCACCTACTAGCCCCCTACATTGAACTCCTACAAGTTAAGCTTAGAAGTAGAGTCCTCTACACAATTAAAGCTCATAGGAGTACAATGCTTGCATTAAAGATCTTGAAGGGGTTACCTGTGAGTTTAGAGGAGGTTGCAGAGGAGCTCCAACTGGAAGCCTCCAGTGTAAAAGAGTATATCTCCGGCTACGATGACGCTAGTAGAGCGTTGATAGGGCTTATAATGATTTACCAACATAGGCTACTAAGGGACCTCTACGAGGTCAGCCTACCCTCTCTAGATGAGCTAGTAGACCTAAGTATAAAGATGGGAGCTTATGGAGCTAAGCTATCCGGCGCAGGTTTAGGGGGAGCAGTTATAGCTCTCATACCATCAACCAGCGTTGGAGAGCTGGTATTAGGGGAGGCTATTAGAAGGGGCTTAGCTACCAGAGGTTGGGTAGTGGAGGTTGATGATGGTTTAAGGGTTGATCGAGGGTGACCATGGAGCTAAGATGGGATCCGCTTCTCGGAGAGTGGGTTATGGTTTCAAGTGTAAGACGTGCTAGACCATGGCTTCCAACAGGTTTCTGCCCCTTCTGTCCTGGAGCTCCTGAGACAGGTTATGGGTGGAGGGTTGTAGTACTTGAGAATAGGTATCCAATGCTATCCCCCAACCCTCCGGAGCCTTCAAAGCACCGCTTCTATAAGACTGGTAGGGCTCTAGGCCGGTGTCTTATACTGGTTGAAACGCCAGAGCATAATGTGGATGATATAAGTGATCTACCAGTAGATCAGATTAGACTAGTCCTTAAGACCTTACAGGATGTGGTTGCAGAGGAGTCTAGAAGAGATTATGCATCGTACCTCCTATGGTTTAGAAATAAGGGTGTCGAGATTGGGGTATCGTTAACACACCCACATAGCCAGATATACATCACCCCCTTCATACCAGTTAGGGTTAAAAGGGAGCTTAGAAGCTTCAAAATGTACTTGAAGAAAACAGAGAGATGCCTTCTATGCGATATTATTAGAGTTGAGGAGGAGGATAAGGTTAGACTACTACATTCAACCCCAACATGGACAGCCTTCATGCCATTCCACCCGCACTGGCCATTTGAAGCACTTCTAACCCCTAGAAGGCATGTCCAACTACTAACAGAACTGGATCACAGGGAGTTAGGTGACTTAGCGCTTATGCTTAAACTCGTACTCTGTGGTTTCAAGAACATTTTTAGAAAACCTACACCATACATGCTAGTCTTACACCAAGCACCTCTAAAGGGAAACCACAACTACTACCACCTACACCTAGAGATATATGGTGTCGAGAGGGAGGAGAATAAGATGAAGTACGCAGCTGGGATGGAGAATGGTGGTGGTAACTTCACATACGATACTTCCAGAGGAGAACGCGGGGGTTCTTAGAGGTTTTATAGAGAAATGTCGAGCCGAGCTCCACGGGTATGTATAGGCTATTACGGGGTGGTTGGCGTGATCTTCTCCCTGCTTAGAAGCTTTCCCCTCTCTAGTAGTACTCTAGGAGTTTTGGCTTAGCTTCTACTCCAAGCTCCTCTAAGCCTTTATATAGCATTTTGAGTGCTTCGTAATCGCTTTTAACGGGTGTTGGTGGGTGTTTGAAGTAGAATGCTGAGGCCCACGGTATGCTCCCTCCTAGTTTGCTATCTTTGAGTATCTTGGCTATCCTTAGCACGTCTACCAGCACTGCAGTTGCCATTGCCTTATCGTCTACCTTTAATTTAACCTCAACTTCTACCTCGCTCCCAGCGAACGCCTTTATCCTCATGTACATGTGTGATATCTTCGTGTTCCCCAGGAATGGTATGTAGCCACTTGGCCCTGCGTACACCTTCTCCTCTCTTAGTAGAGCCTCAGGGTTATCTTGTGTTGATGCTACAGCTAAGGTCTTACTCTCCTTCTTAGTCTTCAACCTCTCCAGGGCTAGCATGTTCTTGAAGTCAGTATTACCTCCAATGTTAAGCTGGTATGTCTCGACAAGCCTTGCCCCCCTCATTCGAGCTAAGCTTGCTAAAGCTCTATGGATTATCGTTGATCCAAGCTGCCCCTTAATATCATCCCCTAGTATGGGGGCCCCGGTTTTAAACGCTAGATCAACTACACCATCATGTTGAGAGCTAGCTATGAATACTGGGATTGCGTTAACAAATGCTACCCCGGCCTTCGCGGCAACCCTAGCATAGAATCTTGAAGCCTCCTCACTACCCACAGGGAGTAGGTTTACTAGAACATCTACTCCAGAGTCTACAACCTCTCTTACAAGCTCATACTCGGAGGGCTCCGGGAGTTTTATGGGCTTGAAGTCTTCAACCATGTGGGGTGCGACACCATCCATAACCCTGCCCATCCTAACGGTTACTCCAAGCCTAGGAACGTCTACAAACCTACTCACCATGTTAGGATAGGCGAATATAGCCTCCGATAGATCCCTCCCAACCTTCTCGCTAGAAACGTCTACAGCGTAAACGAACTTAAAATCCCTAATATCATAACCTCCGATAACCTCGTGTATAAGCCCCTCATTAGAGCCTAGAAACTTGTAGTATTCAACGCTTTGAACAAGCATCGACGCTATGTTACCTACACCTATAATACCTACTCTAACCTCCCCCATAGCGCATCCTATTTACATTCATAAATATTTGGCGTATTTAAGCTTTACGCTCGTAAATAACAGGGTGGTGTCTGTTTGAGCGAGGACATACACTCAACCAAAGCACTAGCAAGGCTTAAGAAAAAGCTTACAATCGAAAACCTATGGATGTACATTGTAAGAATACTAGAGAAACACGGACCCCTAAAAGCCTACGAGATAAAAAAGAAGCTAGCAGAAGAGTATGGAATAAAACCGGCAACAATAACGGTATACATAGTAGTCTATAAGATGAGAAGAGAGAAACTCCTAGAAACGGTGGAAGTCGGAGGAGAAACACTATATAAACCCTCAGGGAAAGGAGTAGCCGCTCTAAAAGAGGCTAAAACAATCTTAGACTGGGTTAGAAAAGCCCTAGAGTGACCTCTCGAACCCCGAGCTCTGACATGAGCCCCGAGCGCGGAGTCCTCCTATGCTCTATTAGCGTTTGCTATCGATAACGTTTGAATCCCTCCATCTCCGCCTTGAAGGCTCCTTCAGTTTAAATGTGAGACTTGTTTGGATTAATGTTTTTCCATTGGATTACCTCTCTGGTAACACCGTGTGTTCTGCCCTCTATGCTCTATACTGTTTATAGGCTTTTTCGGTTAGGTGTTAAGTGTGCTAAGGATTAACCCTATCTATAGGAGTTTGTGCCCTAACTGTGGCGGCCCTATAGGGTATGATAGGCTTAGCTTGGGGTTACCGTGTTCTATTTGCTTACCTAATGTCACATCCTCTGATGGTATGCGGGTTCTCCTGGATCTTGAGAGGGAGGGTAGGCTGGCTGGTTTAAAGTGGGTTTTAATGCTTTCTAGGGAGTTTGATGTGTTCTCTGAGTATTTTAGGTCTAAGACTGGGTCTGGTTTGTGGAGTGCTCAAGCTAGCTGGGCTAGGAGGCTTTTGAGCCTGGATAGCTTTACTATAGTAGCTCCTACAGGTGTTGGTAAGACTACCTTGTTGTCTGTTTACACAGCGTATAGAGCTGAGGTTAGCGGTTGGAGAACCTTATACTTGGTCCCCACAGGTAATCTTGCTAGGCAGGTTTACGAGAGGATTAGCAGGTATGTTGATAGCGTTGTAACATATTATTCAACTATGCCTGCTAAGACTAGGAGGGAGGCTTTAAACGCTATTGAGGGCGGTAACTACAGGGTGCTAGTGGTTACAACGGGGTTCCTGCAGAGGAGGTTTGATGTTCTTATGAAGTATTCACCCTTCAACCTCATAGTTGTGGATGATGTTGATAGTATGCTTAGAGATGGTGGGAACGTTGATAGGACGTTAATGCTACTAGGCTATAGCGAGGAGGCTGTAAGGCTAGCCATAGACTTAGTTAAAACCAGAGCTAGGTTCTTTAAAGCAAGCGGGGTCGAGGGCGAGGAGGCTGTAAGATCTCTAGCAGAGAGGGTGGCATTGCTAGAATCAAAGCTTAGAGGGGTTCTAGGAGAAACGCGGGGAGGACAACTTGTAGTAGCCTCTGCAACAGGGAGACCTAGGGGGTTGAAGCATTTCATATTCAAGGAGCTTTTAAACTTCGAAGTTGGAGGAGGCGGGGATTATCTGAGGAACGTCGTAGACACCTATTTAATCTCAAGCGACCCTCTAGGCGATATCGTGAAGCTTGTAAAGCTACTAGGCCCCGGTGGAATAGTGTTTGTAAGCCAGAGTTTCGGAGGGAGCGCTGTCAATAAAGTTGTTGAGGTGCTTAGAAGAGAGGGGTTGAGGGTTGATAGGGCCCTATCAGGGTCCTGGAGGAGTATTGGTAGGCTTGAGGGGGGAGAGCTCGACATCCTCGTATCCATATCCAGTAGGTATGGTGTTGCAGTGAGAGGTCTCGACGCCCCTAAGGTTGTTAAATACGCACTCTTCCTCGGAGCTCCAGCACGCAGTATGAGCCTTGAAGACTCACTTATAAACCCTAGGAGGCTTCAAAGGGTTTTAATGTATATGAGCGAGGAAGGTGTAGGAGGGGTAGGGGAGCTCCTATTAGGGGTTCAAAGACTTGTTGATAGAATCGGAGACCCCACTATAATAGCTATGGCGTTACGCAAAGGCTCTCTTGACGCGCGTTTCGAGATTGCCAGGAGAGCTTACGAGGTTGCGGTGGAGTGGGTTAGATCTAAGGTTTTAGAGCTTGGCAGGCTTAAGGTGGGATCCATGGTCTTCGTGCTCGATGGAGGAGGTGTCCGTGTATTAATTCCAGACGCCCTAACATACATCCAAGCTAGTGGTAGGACTAGTAGACTCCTAGAGGGTAGGATGACTCTTGGTCTGAGCATTGTTATCGAGCCTTTGAAGGATCTCCTCGAAGCCCTAGAGGATAGGCTTAGGTGGTTTGGACGTTTTAGCTTTAGAAACTTAGAGGACGTGGACTTAGACGAGGTGAAGGAGCTCCTAGAGCGTACTAGGAGAGGTGGGGGTAGGGAGGTGAAGGTTAGAACCGCTCTCCTAGTAGTTGAATCCCCTACTAAGGCTAAAACTATAGCTTGGTTTTGGGGTAGGCCTAGTAAAAGGAGGGTTGGAAGGGTAACAGTGTACGAGACCTCCTATCTAGACGATGAGACTGGCGAGATCACCCTACTCCAGGTTACAGCTACTAAAGGCCATTTGTTCGACCTGGTGGATGGTTTTGAGAACTCTGTGTACGGAGTTGTGGTTGACAGCGGATTTCATAGACCTGTATATGATTTCATAAAAAGATGTAGATCGTGCGGCCACCAGTTCACATCAAAACCTCTATGCCCGAGGTGCGGCTCAGGGGATGTAATAGACTCTAGCTCCACTGTGGAGGCTCTCAGAAAACTCTCCCTCGAAGTTGAAGATGTTATAGTTGCCACCGACCCTGATATTGAAGGTGAGAAGATAGCGTGGGATGTGATCTTAGCGTTAAAACCGTATAACCCTAACATTAAGAGGGCTAGGTTTAACGAGGTTACGAGAGAGAGTGTAGTAGGGGCCTTGAAGCGTGCGGGTAGTGTTAACATTAAATCTGTTGAGGCGCAGATGACTAGGAGGATTGTGGATAGGTGGGTTGGCTACTTCATCAGCGAGCATCTACAGAAAACTTATAACATGAAGTGGCTTGGAGCAGGAAGGGTTCAAAGCCCTATCCTAAACTGGGTTGCTAGAAGATACCATGACTGGGTTTCAAGTAGAGGATATATTGTATGCTTCAAACTAGAGATTGCATCAAGCCTTTGTATTAACACGAAGGAGCTGGAGGAGGCTGAGGAGCTTTCAAAAACTAGAGTTGTAAAGGTCGTGGGTGTGAGTAGCTGGGAGGACACTCTCACTCCACCTCCACCTTACACTACAGATACACTACTCTACGATGCATCGAGAATGCTTGGGCTAGCTGTGGAGAAGGCTATGAGAGTGGCTCAGGAGCTCTTCGAATCCGGGCTCATAACATACCATAGGACCGATTCAACTAGGGTCTCGAATGCGGGGGTGGCTGTGGCTAGATCTTACATGGAGGGTAAAGGGTTGATAGAGGAGTTTAGACCTAGAAGTTGGGGTGAGGGCGGGGCTCACGAAGCTATAAGACCCACTAGGCCATTAGATCTAGGGGATCTAGAGAAGGCCGTGGTGGAAGGGGTTATAAGAATACCTTTAAGGCTAAACTGGAGCCATAGAGCTCTATACGACCTGGTATTCAGGAGGTTTATGGCGAGCCAGATGAAGGAGGCGAAGGCCGTGAAGGTAAGGGTCGACCTAGAAGTGGGAGGCCGTATCATGCAACTTGAAAGAATAGGCGGGCTCTTGGAAGAAGGATTCACTAAGATCTACAAAGCGTTTAAACTCGAAGAATGGACCCTAAAGGTAGCCCCCGGCTCCACCGTAAAAGTACTAGAATCTAGCATACTGAAAGCTAGCACAACCCCCCTCTACACAACAGGCGATCTAGTGAAGCTCATGAGAGAGAAGGGTATCGGAAGACCGAGCACATACCATAAAGCCATAGAGGCTAATAGAAGGCATGGATACATAGTGGTGAGCAGAAAGAGAGGTTACGTAATACCAACAAAACTAGGCCTAAGAATAATAGAATACCTAAAAACACACTTCAACGAGATAACATC
>JAJHQN010000091.1 GCA_020833325.1 Desulfurococcaceae archaeon
TTAAAGGTAGTATTAAAGGATTCCTTTAAGGAGGATGGTTTAACCCTCACGGGCAGGGTGTTGCTGTGAGCCTAGCGCAGTCCGCTAGGTTTCTTATTATGTTTGAGAGCTGTGTTTCAATTCCTTTAAGGCTTTGCTTTACTAGATACTCGTTTTCCAGGAGCTCCTCCACATCATCTAATCTCACCTCCCTCTCCACCCTCCCCCCTCCACCTGCTACCAACTCTACCTTAATCCTAGCCCCTGTAACTGTTATCACACTACCCCTCCTCGCTATAACTACACCTTCAGGTGTTAGCCTAACCGCTAACGGGTTACCAGTCCTCCTATACACCACCAGCTCCCCCTGCCTCTCCAAAACTGCTATGGAGGCACACTTAGCATCACACAACTTAGAATCCCTCCCCTCAATGCAAAGACCTCTAGCACTTGCAAGACATTGAGCTTTAAGGGTTAAACTCCTACACTGCCTCACAACCCAATCTAGCCTCGATAGTATGCTGAGAGCGTAGGTAGCCTTAGCACCCTTCCTCGGAACCCTCTTCATCACAGACTCTAGAGTTGCATGAGTAGAATCTAAAACCCTAGTGGACATCCTCAGAGCACACCGTTTCACAGTAGATGGTAGATCCTCGCCTTTTATACCCTTCAGGAGCTTAGGTTTCCCAGGCGTCGAGGTGGAGGTTTTAAGCTCTAGACATTCTAAGGGTTAGGTGTTTAAGAGCTTCAAGGCTCTTCCATGCCTCCTCCAACCTTAAAGCCCTCCTATCTAAACACTCTCTACACGCCCTCCTAACATTATCCACCTGCACCAGGCATACATCGCATCCGAGCCTACCGCAGTAGATACACCTAGCTATTGAGAGGCGCTTGTTGCAAAAATCGCATAGAGCCTCAATACACCCAGCGCAAAGACCTCTTGTTGCGTTATAGTGTCTTTCACATACAATCCTACCGCATAGAGGGCATTCAAAGATAGCGTTTACACCGCAAAAGCTACATGGGCGGGCCAAGGCCTGCAACCTATATAATCGAGGAGGCTATACGCTTATAAGCTCTAAAGCCTACACTCTAAGCCGGCTGGCAAGGTCTAACCCCTCCTGGGACCCCCCATTAGGGGTTAGGTCTTGCTGGTTGCGAGCGTAGAGCGTGGGTAGCGTGGTTAGGGTAATAGATCTAAGAGAGGGCATGGACGGGGTTAACGTGAAGGTAAGGGTTATAGAGGCTGGAGAGGCTAAGGTCATAGAGACTAAGAACGGTCCTAGAACTATAAGTGAGGCAGTCGTAGGGGATGATAGCGGAAGAGTAAGGCTAACACTATGGGGTAAACTAGCAGGGTCAATAAAGAAGGGAGAGGCCATAGAGATTAGAGGAGGGTGGACAACAACATATAGAGGACAGGTACAGCTAAACGTTGGAGCAAAAGGAAACATAGCTAGGATAGGAGATGAGGATGTAGCAAGAGAAGATGATATACCAGAGGATACACCAAAACCAAAAACACAATACACTCAAACAACCAGAGGGCCACCGAGAAGAGGGCCCCCAAGAGGATGGAGACCCCAAAGGTAAAACCCCTGGGAACCCCGGGGGAAACCCCAAACCTAAACATGTTTTTCCTTCTTCCCCGCTTCTACTCACTCTAAGACCCTACCCGAGAGCAAGCTTAAAACTTAAAAGCCTTAAAGAACCTCCTAACACCAGGGTGCTATTATTGTCTATTGCTAGACAGCTTATTGAAGAGCTATCCGGAGATGAGGAGGCTAGGAGTATGCTCGTCGAACAACTTATAACACATATCGTTAAGGATAGGAGGGTTAGACGTCTTATGCTAACAGCTATTGTGAGGGATATAGCTACTAGAGATGATGTTAGAAGAGAAGCTGAAGGTGTGAGAGAGGAGTTGAAGAAGGAAATAGAGAATACGAGAGGAGAGCTGAAAAAAGAAATAGATAATGTGAGAAACGAACTGGATAGCACGAGGAAAGAGCTGAGGAAGGAGATAGAAGGCGTGAGAGAAGAACTAAGAAAAGAAATAGAAAGTGTGAAAAACGAACTGAAAAAAGAAATAGAAGGCGTGAGAAACGAACTGAAAAAAGAAATAGAAAGTGTGAAAAACGAACTAAGGAAAGAGATAGAAGATGTGAGAAACGAACTGGATAGCACGAGGAAAGAGCTGAGGAAGGAGATAGAAGGCGCGAGAGAAGAACTAAGAAAAGAGATAGAAGGCGTGAGAAACGAACTAAGGAAGGAGATAGAAAGTGTAAGGGGGGAGTTGAAAGGTGAGATTGATGGTTTGAGGAAGGATGTTCTTGATATTAGGGATAGGGTTAGTAGGCTTGAAGGTCAGATGGCTCTCTTCGTAAGGTTGTTTATAGCATTCAACGTTCCTATCCTTGTTGGTGTTATAGGTACGCTTCTCCTACTCCTCTGGAGGGCTATGGTCGGGGCTCCTGTTCCTTAGGTTTCCCTGTTGTCTTGAGTAGTGTTATTGGGATTAGCGTTGTTACTGTTATGAGTGTTGATAGTGTTAGTGATTCTCTGTATCCTCCTGCTATTGTTATTACTGTTGGTGGCCCTACTAGTGCTCCTAGGTCGAACATTGCTGTGTATATGCTTGATGCTACTCCCCTCCTCTGTCTTGGTACTCCTAGGAGTGATATTATTTGGAGTGATGGGAATAGTAGTCCTAGGCCTAGGCCTGCTAGTGTTGCTGCTATTAGTGCTTCTATTCCTTCCTGTTTTACTGTGATTACTGTGTATCCTGCTATGCTTATTAATACTCCTGTTAGGGCTGTGTTTTTGGGGTTGAAGTTTCCTTGTAGTGATAGTATTATTCTCGCTGTTAGGTTTGCTAAGGCCATTACTGTGAAGAATGTTGTTGTCTCCGTTGTTGGTAGTCCTTCTACTTCGTGGAGTGATGGGAGGAAGTATGAGAGTGATTGGTATGCTATGACGTATGTGAATAGTGTTAGTGATGATAGTATGAATGGTTTCGTTAGGATTGACCCTCCGCCCCCTCCTCTAACCTCAACCCTCTCAAGCTTGAATGGTGTTGCTAGGAGTGCTGATAGTGTTGATGTGGCTGCTGCTACGTAGAAAAACCATTTCCAGGATAGTGTTTGTAGTATTAGGCCTAGTAGTGCTGGTCCTAGGGCTGAGCCTAGGCCCCACATGGTGCTCCTCCATACTATGGCCTTCTGAGCTCTAGCCTCTGTTACGCTAGCTGAGTATAGGGATGCTGGTATGAATAGGGCTACTGAGACGCCTTGTAGGAGCCTCCCAGCATATAGTATCTCTAGGTTTGATGCTATAGAGTATAGGGTTATGGAGAGGGTGTTGAGAAGACCGCCGGAGATCATTAGAGCTCTAGCGTAACCCCTATCATTTAAACCCCCCACTGTTAACCTTAAAGCTATAGCTGTTATAGCGTAGCTAGTTGCAAGCATTGAAACTTCGATCTCGCCAGCACCAAGCCCTATAGCGTATCTAGGCAGGTAGGGGGCGACGCCTAGGAGTGCTATGACGTAGAGTAGTGTTGAGATGTTGAGTAGCCAGTCGTTGAGAGTAAGCCTACCCTCACCGCCCATCTTAGGCTAACCAGAGGATGGGGGGTGGTGGGGGTTTAAAGGATTATCTAACCTCTATTACCATGCTATCCCCCTCACTCCTAATAGTGCATGTTGCATCGTATACTGTGAGAACTCCTATTGTGAAAGGTGTTGTCATCATATTCAATGTTGTCCTCTTACCGGATATAACTTCAACCCTCTTAGCTCTAAGCTTCTTAAACCTCGGTACTTTAACAATGATATCACTATACTCATCGTCGCTCTCAAACTTAATTGAAACAATCTGACCTCTAATTACAACACCTCCATCAACCCTGCTAACCTCCTCAATCCTACTACCTAAAGTGTCAACCTCAAACCTAGACTCTGGAGCTTGAACCTTAACAACATCCTCTGATGTGGATTCAACCTGAGGCTCCAAGGGGAATAAGGCTTCAGCCCTAACAGAACCATAGCTTATAGAAGCTGTTAGACCAGAAGCCCCAATAAGCATAACATGCCCGGACTCGTAAACCCTACCGGCAACAGTAACCCTACCATTCTCGACAACAACCGTAATATACTGACTAGACCTAAGCATCCCCCAATCCACCGCATAACTCCACTAGGATAAACCTAAATCCAAAGCTAAAATAGCTAACTCATTACAGATGTGAAAGCTCCTAAGCGTCCTCGGAGCCCTCTAAAACCCCTAAGACCTCAGAGTACCCTACCCCAAGCTCCCCCCTTAAAACCATAGCCCTAGCTATGTGGTAGTAAGCTGGGATCTGGAAGGCGTACATCTCCGAAACCCAGGGTTCTCTTGGGAGCTCTGATATGGGCTGCGAGCCTACAAC
>JAJHQN010000023.1 GCA_020833325.1 Desulfurococcaceae archaeon
TTTTTTCAGTTGTAAGCCTGAGATTTAAATTGCTAGAACGGGAAGGTTGTATCTGATAAGAGCTCTTTAAACCTCTGCACGGCCCACTCTTAGGTTAATCATAGGTGTCTATAGGTATTTAGATTTAGCTATAGAGTTGTTACAGCCGTTAAGTCTCATAACGAGGGGATAGACCCTCTAGGCTTGGTGATTTTAGGCTTTCATCGTAACCTTTGTAGAGGATACTTCATACTTGCTGGTAAGCTAGCTATCTATGGAATCCGCTTAGACCGCTTTAACCCTTCTAATAAACCCTGTTTGAGGGGGTGCCCTACTTTTTACGAATATTCTCTGCCCGCAGTTGGGGCACATGAGGCTGGGCATCTTAGCCAAGTCCTCTGATGTTACGAGTTTGCCGCAGTACGCGCATATATAGTATACGGGGACAGGCTTAATACCGTAGGGGAGGCTTCTCTCAACAACCTTCTCTTCGCTAACCCACTCCTCCTCCAAGCTAATCCACCTAGCTACCTAGTTGAGGGTAAGGCTTAAATTCCCCTACCCTACATATTATACTGGATTGGAGAGGGTGATAGGGAAGGACATGAAGGAGTCTAGTTTATGTAGGGGGCTCCCCCCTGATATATGCGAGCAGCTTAGCATGGAAGAGCAGGTGGTTAAGATAAGATTGGAGAAACGAAGGTTCGGCAAGGAGGTTACAGTAATTGATGGTATAAGTGAGTCTGCATTCAACCTTGAGGAGCTAGCGTCAATACTTAAAAGCAAGCTCGCCGTGGGGGGTACGGCGAAGAATGGGAGGATAGAGTTGCAGGGAGACCATAGACATAAGGTTAAGAAGATCCTGGTGGAAATGGGGTTCCCCGAAGAGAATATAACAGTAATATACTAGAGCACAGTAGGATACGATGATGAGGGGAGGGATGGAGCTAGAGTTACCTATACGTGTATGCTTCCAACACCACTAAGTCCACCTAGGTTGGAGATCCTTCCACACTTAGAACCTTTTCCAGCTCGTTAACAAGAAACCTTATTCTATCCTCAAGATCCCCTTCTACCCTCCTTAACCTCTCCACAATCTCCACAACCCTCCCGGCTATGCCGGCACATGAGGAGTCTAGATTGTCTACGCTCTGACCCTTTACAATGAATGGTGCTGCGAGCTTCGCTAGCTCAAGCAACCCTGTTATCTCATAGCACTTTATATCGGGTATCTGTGTTTTAACGAATTCCACGTAAGACTCTATCTCCTCCTCATACCCTAGGTTTCTAAGTAGCTCTAGAGCTTCTAGATCTTTAACAGCTATTGATGCCATATACTCTATTATGAGAGCTTCCCGCCCATATCTTCCAGCTATACTCTTATCTAAGCTTACAAGGTAGTAATACGGAGATCCATGCAATTTACTATGTGCTAGCTCGTGTAGCAGAAGTGCTCTGGTAACCCTTGTATCCATGTTAGCACATGCTTCGTAGTTAACATGTATCCTAGGCCATCCCCGCCAAGCCTCATGTAATACCGTGAAATCTCCCATCACGGTTACCCCTAGTTCCTCGGCTTCCCTAAGTATTCTTGCTCTCATCCTCTCAGTTGATGAGTAAATGTAAATCTCTAGAAGTGGGGGCTCTCCGCCTGCTTTACTATAGAAGTCTACTGCTATAGATCTAATCTCGGCTAGGAAAGGCTCGTCTATGAAGCCTATGGAGGTTACTCTAATCAACCTCTAGGCTCCCTCCTCCTAACCCTCCTGTATGCTATGTATGCTGTGAGGGAAACTACGACTGTTAGGAGTGCTAGGGTTAGTCTTGGATCTCCTATTATGTCGAGGAACGGTATCCTAGACAGCCGGGCCTCCCTCTCCTCTACAATGATGGTTAGAGAGATCACCGAAGCTCCGGTTTTACCGTAGCCCGTGTAGCCCACGAGGGCTAGGTTTGTGTTTACTAGAGTACCTGATAAGGCTATAAATCCTCTAGCCACCTCCGTCATGTTAATAGCTTTAAGGAGCTCCAGCTGGGAGCCGTTGAACTTGTAGATTAGGATTAGCGATTGGTTGATATTGGTTACATATGGTACTACGAGGTCTTCCCTGCCTACCGTAGACGTAACAACCCCCACTAGGTCGCCTACGACTAGGAGGGAGGCTGTCACGTCCAGGTCGGGTTTAATAGTTAAAGGTATTAGCAGTGGCCTGGAGCCTAGGGCCCCGTATAGGATGAAAGTTGAATCTGATATCTTAAGACACCCGTTTATAGTAACTGTCATGTTACGGTATGGCATTACATAGTTCCTAAGTATATCCCCTGTTTGAGATAATATCATAATAGATATGCTAGTCCCATTATCGCCTGCCACGAGGATCCTTGATCCTAGGGTTAGGCCGATACACTTTAAAACATCGTCTCCAGGGCCTCCCCCCACCTCCCCCCTCTCCTCCCTCACCCACTCCACACCCTTAGCTGACACCCTAGCTACCATGTAGTTAAGATTATCTCCTAGTATGAAGGAGGCTCCGGCAATGTATATGGAGTCGCCCATAGTTACAGATGTTAGTGGGAATAGCCTAGGGTTTATAATGTAATCCTGTCTCGCTACGATAGCTCCATCTAAGCCTACAGTGAACTTGTGTATTCTAGTAATGTTATAGGATCTAGAGTAGGCCACCAGCCCTAGAGCCCCGCCTTCCAAGTTTAAACCTAGGATGGATGCGTTGCCACCAACATTAACTGTGGTAGCCCACAGCCTATCCCCTCCTCTGTAGGCTGCTATGAAGACATAGTTGCCCTTAGATCCAGCTGCATAAACTACACCACCTACCTGCACGACGTTGGAAAGCTCTTCAACCTCTTCATCCACATAGCTGTAGTTGAGGGTTACAGCTATAGTTGTCAGGGCGAGGCTAGCAAAGCATGGTGTGAGTAGCAGAGCTATTAGCAGGGCTGCTAACCTCAACCATGCTCACCAGTAGATAAGCCTACACATGTTATAGCATAGCATATTACCTGGAGTATCTTAACGAAATCCATGATCCTAGTTGCGATTACATACTGCACACCATCAAGAGCCCCTGATTTAACCAGCTCAACAACCCTCCCCTGGATGTGCTGAAGGGAGTCGAGAATCTCCAAGGACCTCCTGATACTAGGGTTCACCACAGCCGACCCGATAAGGGGCACAACGCCTCCCAGGTTATCTAGTATTTGTGAAAGCTCCCTGCTAGTCTTAAACCCGTGCCTGGCTATTTCAACAATGTCTATGAGGAGTGCGTCCATCAGGCTTAGCAGTGTTAGTGCAGTCAATGCTAGGATCGAGTTTACACCCTCCTCTCTATAGATGGTTTGGGGGTAGATGTGGATTTGCCGTTCTATGATAGATCTTAGCTTGTAGAGCTCTTCACCTAAGGATCTAACCTCAGACTCTATATCCTCGGAGAGCCCCTCCCTGACAACCCTAGCCACAGCTTTCACAATGCTAGAGGTGAGTATAGTCATACTCCTTATGGATACCCTGAGGTCTACCTTAGCAGGGTCTAGGAGGATCTTAGCAGTTACAATATCACCTCCTAGATCAACTATTTCTAAACCCGTTAGCCTGGATGACGCGCTCTTAAGGGATGATAGTGTCTCAGCACTCCTCTCACTAAGCTTGATATCAACCTCATCATAGCCTAGGATGTAGAAACATGGGATTACAAGGCTTCTAACTCTAGGGTCCCTAAGACCTGTCATATCCACTATCACAGGTTTAGAGCTAAGGTTTTTAGAGATGGGAGTTAGCTTTAGACTTACACCTTCGACTGCTATCATGACGCTATCGCCAGGCTTCAAGTTAACCCTCTTAGCCCAGGAGTGTGGTAGTGTTACTATAAGACTACTAGCCCCTAGACGCTGGACCTTCCTAATCTCCACATCCACCATTACCTGGCACCTTCTAAAAACTCAAGCTTATAGGTCTCCTCCGAGGCTCTTAAAGCTAGGCTTGAAGTGTTGATAGAGAAAGGTGTGTTTAAAGGGGTTGTATCAGGCGGTAGGCTAGCTAGGGGTTGCGAGCTCTGCTACCCTGGAGCTAAGGCGGTGATATTCATAACAGGGACGTGCGACGACTCATGCTTCTACTGCCCTGTTAGCAGAGATAGGTTATACCACGAGGTTATGTTTGTCAACGAGGAGCCCGTCTCAGGCGTTGAAGAAGTTGTTGTAGAGGTCACACGTATGGGGGCTATGGGTGCTAGTATAACTGGAGGGGATCCTCTCACAGCCATAGATAGAGTTGTGGATGTAATTAGATCTTTGAAGGAGAACCTCGGATACGGGTTTCACATCCACCTATACACCACGGGGAGGCAGGCTAGCGTTGAAGTACTTAGAACACTATGGGCGTCCGGATTAGATGAGATACGCTTCCACCCAGTAGACTTGAGGTTCCTCAGGTCTGTGGAGTGGGCTGTAAGGCATACGGGGATGAGTGTTGGCATCGAGATCCCCATAGCTCCGGGGCTGGAGGAGTGGGCTAAGAAAGTGATTCTAGAGGCCTCCAGGATAGGCGTCTCCTTTGTAAACCTTAACGAGATGGAGTTCGTAGAACCTAATTCCACCAGTCTAAGGCTAAAAGGTTATAGGGAGAGTAGGAGGAGGCCCTTCACAGTAGAAGGAGCCCTAGAGACAGCCTTAAAGGTAGTGGGGTGGGCTAGAGACCACAACCTAGCACCCGTACACTTCTGCCCCGCTCCATTCAAAGACTCGATTCAAACCAGAAATAGGATGAGGAGGCTAGCCACACTAGATAGGTCTTGGTATGAGAAGCCTACAAACGATGGAACAGTAATATGGGCTGAGGTGAGAAACGAGGATGGAACCACAGTAGTAGCACACCCCGACCTAATACGCGAGATGAGAGGCTGGAAACCCACTACAATAGTAGAAGCGCATCCAACACGGGGAAGGCTCAGGATCTCGGAATACGAGTACGATTCCACCCCGTCTTAAAAGTATGTTTGCCCCACTTTAACATCGATGGAGGATCGGCCGGGTTAAAACTCCTACACCTGCCTACGTTAAGATGGTCTTGCCGACCGTTTCCCGCCTTGTAGGGAGGCGAGGTTTCTAGGATTACAAGCACTTAAACCCTAGGGGTTAAATTTCCTAAAACCCGGTGATTGCGAGGAGGGTTGCGAGGATTAGTTAGGATAGGAGGTAATACCTGTGTAGTTCCGGGTGTATCACCCAAAAGCTACTAAACCACGAGGAGAGACACGGGGGGATCTAGGAAGTGAGGCTTGTAACTGTTAAAATGCCGGAGATGTACGTTAAGGGTGTAGATGAGCTGGTTAAAGCAGGGAGGTACTCTAGTAGAAGTGAGGCTATAAGAATAGCTATAAGGGAGATGTTAAAGAGGGAGCTTTGGGGCACCTCACTTAAATTCTACGAGGAGATCCCTGCAAGAGGAGAGGTTGAAGCGCCCTTCGCGCTACCAGAGGAGGCTGAGGCTTAGGAGGCAGAGAGGACCCCCATTTAAACACACCCCCTTTAGCCCTACTAGCCATCAAATAAACTTTTTCCCTCACCCGGCATGTGCACGTATAGGCTTCCTCCACCTTTAAAGGCGTGGTGGGCCATGTGGAAACCTTAGAGTTACTTAGGTTGCTTAGGGATAAGCTTTTGAGTAGATATGAGAGGTTATTGGAGGAGTATAGGGATCCTTTATTCGAACTTCGAGGGGGTAGTGTTGACCTGGAATCTTTGAGTGGCGTGAGCTTCCTCTACTTTACTGCTAGCTGGTGTGCCCCCTGTATATCCTTTATGGATGTTGTTAGGGTTCTAGCTAGGAGGTATGCTGGTAAAGCTAACTTCTATAGGGTTAACGTTGATGAGAACATGGATCTTGTTGATTCACTCCACGTGGACTACATCCCCGCTTTCATAGCTGTTGTTAGAGGTGAGGTTGTCGATAGGGTTTATGGTGTTGTTGGCCGTGGTAAGCTTGAGGATTTCATTAGGAGGGTTTTAGAGTCCCATGGTTGAGCTCATAGCTTAACTTCTTTAAGCTGTTCTAAGACGTAGTTTCTAATATCGTCTAGGCTTGGGAGCTCTCTTACAAGCTCTCCGTTCTCAAGGTACTTTACCAGTAGTGGTTTAGCCTGGGAGCCGTCTCTACAGTACTGTGGCGCTGTATCATCGAAGGGTGTTATGTAGTCCTCGTTTACATTACACCTGTGGACCTGCAAGCTTAACGGTATCTTACCCCTCTTAGCTCTAGGCTCCCACCTACCGTTAGCGTAAACCTCCACTATATCAGCACTTATGTCAACGCTTGGAGCCGCAGCTATCGATGTCCCAACCCCGAATGCGTCAACCACATCTCTGAGCTCCTCAACCTCAGCTTCATCAAGCCCCCCGCTCACCACTATCTTCACGTGACTGTAACCAGATCTCCTCAAAGCCCATCTAACCTCCTCCACAATATCCCTCATCCTACCCCTCCTACTACCAGGTGTATCAAGCCTTACACCGTAAAGTCTCTTACCTAGGAGCTCTGAAGCCATTAAAGCCTCCACCCTCTCATCATAGTAGGTGTCAACCAAGGCTATTACCGGTGTCTCATGCTCAAATGTATCCGCGAAAGCCTGCCACGCTTTCCTCTGATCCCCAAACACTACTATGAGCGCATGGGGCATCGTGCCTCTAGGCTTTAAGCCAAGGTATTTCTCTGATAGCATACCGCTAACAGCATCCGCCCCTCCAATGTATGAAGCCCTATCAGCTGAGATGAATACCGCTGGGTGTAGAGCTCTCAGACCGAAGAATAGTACCTGCCTATCACCAGCCCTCTTCCTGATCCTAGCGGTCTTAGTAGCGATACTAGTAGCAAACCTTAAGACTCCAAGGTAGGCGGTCTCAAGTAAAACCATATCTATGAACCTTCCTTCAATCAACATAAGAGGGTATTTCCTCCTAAACACTGTACCCTCCGGTACGCTATAAACTGTTAAAGGCCTACCCCTAAGCATAGCTAAAGCCTCCTCAAGTCCTGCGAAGACAGCCCACTCATAACCCTTAGGGAGGGAGTAGGCGTGAACCTGCATTCTAACCTTTACATCGCTTAACCCGTATTTCTCGACTAGAACCTTGGTCCTATAAAAGTATATGTCTGTAGCCTCACCAGATAAAATCTCACCAACACTAGGCACGTAGAGCCTGGGCTCCCTCACGTTAACCGCCCTCTCTAGCCTTTAAACAGATAACACCTTAATATTTGTGAACACTAAGGCAATGCCATATCACCTTAACACCACACGGGTTAAAGTTAAATCAACACATACACCTTTAATACCCCCCTGTAATCCTAGCACTGGGAGAAGCGAGTGTCTAGATCCCACTACTTTAACCTAATAGTGACACATCTACCAGGCCCAGAGGCTAAGAGGAGGGCTATTTGGACTCTAAGGCAACTACTACCGGGCTTTGCGGTAGTCTATAGCAGGCCTAACATATTATTGGGGAGAGTTGACGACCCCCTTAAGGCTGTAGAGATTTTAAAGGCGAACCTACCATCTAAGACAACAATACTAAGGGTGATACCTGTACTTGAAGTTAGAAGTGTAAGGGTGATAGAGGTTAGAGATGCTGTGGAGAAGCTCGTAGCCAACGCGGGAGAAGGCTCGTTCGCCATAAGGCTAGACGGCTACCTTGAGGATGAAAGTGGGAGGCTCATGAGCAGAATGGAGGCTATAGAGTTGATAGCTAGGAATATAGATAGGAAGGTTAACCTGAAGAACCCCGACATCCTAGTGTACATTAAGACGGTTAAAGTATATAGAAGGTGGCTTTCAGCTATATACGTAGGCCGCCCCTCTAATATCCTAAGAACGCTCTCGCAAACCTAGGGATAGCTAGGAAACAACCTACATCTCGTTAGCGGACTCGGCTTTGTTTACCGTGTCATCCGCTTCCCCCTGCTGCTCTTGTGCTAGGTGTCTCCCTATATACTCCAAGGTCTTCTTAAACTCGTCTACCCCCGTTACAACCCTATTGTATTTTATTGATAGGAGCTCCTTCACATCTCTTCTCAGATACCTATCATCTAGGAGTATGAATACTGCTCTGTCCTCAGGCGATCTTATGGCTCTACCTAGGGCTTGCCTTACCTTTATTATGGCTGATACCAGGTATACTAGGTTGTTAGCCTCCTTCCTCCCCATCCTCTTCGAGAGAGTTTCTAGCTTGTACTTCGTATAGTCGTCGGGCTGCGGGTATGGAATTCCCACTACTGCTACTAGGTGTAATAGGTTATTCCCCTCGTAGTCCATGAACTCCACCCCTTCCACTAACTTCCCGCCTGCTACGCTGTTCACCAGCAAGTCTCCCTTCCCTCCTATAGCTGCTTCTACATCGCTTAGACTCGTTTGAGGGTTTTCAACTATAACATCCAGCTCACCCGGTAGCCTCTCAACTACACCGTGCATTACCTCGTAGCTTGGGTAGACCACTAGTTTAACCCCTTTTACGCTCTTAGCTATACTTGTGATGTACCTAGCTATCCTATCATACATGACCGCTGTTCTATCCCTATACCTACTAGTCACATCTGCTACGACCACCGTGTACATATTCGATCTCGGTGTTAGAGGCCCGTAGAGCATTTCAACATCGAAGTACACGTAGCCCCTCTCGACGCCTAGAAACCCTTTTAGGAAATCACCTGGAGGTATTGTACCGCTTAGGAGCACTAGAGCTCTAGCTTTCTCAAGGGGCCCCTTAACCACCACCATGGGGTCTAACGGTGTTACTATGAAGGATAACTCCTCACCCTCCTGTTGAGCGAAGAGATGGTGATCTTGGCCCACCATGGCTTTAACCCACTCTACAACCCTTGATAGAGCTAGGGTTACTGTTGGACTCTGGGATTGAGATATTAGAGCTTGTAACACCAGGTTAGTTCTAATCCTCCACTCTACACGCTCTAGCACGTCAACATACTCTATCCTAGATAGGATTGTAGACTTATCAACAGCCTTCAACCCACTCCACCTATGCTTCCTTAGCCTAGCTAGATCCTCCCTAACCCCGTCTAGGGCTGCGGCTAGCCCGGAGTCCTGAGGGCTATACCTTCTAATCTCGCTCGCAGCTCTAGCTAGATCACCTAGGGTAACCCTACGCTCCACGATACTCTGTGCATTAAGCAGGCTATGAGCCTCATCCACTACGAGGACGTAGTCTTTAAGCTTCTCAAGCCCCTCCCCGAAAATCTCCTCAGCTACGTCCATTCTAAACACATAAGGGTAGGTTGCTATAACGAACTTAGCTTCGCCCATCAACATCATCATGGTGAAGAAGGGGCATACATTGAGGTGTTTAGCCATATCACGTAGCATCCTTAAAGCCCTAGGGAGAGGGTAGCCTCTCGTGTAGCCTGCAACACCCTCTAAAACCTTAAATGGGTTACCTAACCTAATCCTGTTATAGTAATCGCATAGGCCTTTAACTCTGAGTATAGCACAGTTCCTCCAGAAATCCTCGTGGGGGAGAGGGGGAGCCCCAGGTCTAGCCATTAGAGGACAAGTCCTCCTAGCAGAGATTAGTATAGCTGGGCTCTCCCCAAACCTCCTAACCTCCTTTAACACAGGGTCAATCTCGTTAACAGTCCTAACAAGGTACACGACCCTCTCAACCCCACCTAGGAGGAGGCCGTAGATGACGGAAACGGTCTTACCATAACCCGTAGGAGCCTTAACCACTATAGACCCACCGCTTCTAACAACCTCAGCTATAGACTCTGCCAGCTCAACCTGACCCTTCCTAGCCTGAGGGTAGGGGAACTTAACATCCTCAACCAATACAAGCACCCTCACGAAAGAGGGTCCCGCAGCCGCCACCTCACCATCAAATCAGACCCTGCTCCTAGACAGCCGGTCATCCCCTAAACCCATATGGCGAAGCTAGGGTTTTTAAAACCCCTACTCCCCCACGTAGACCAGGTTAATACGTCTAACTCTAGGCCCGTCCAACTCCAATAGTAGGAGCCTTTGCCACGTTCCTAGAGCTAGCCTGCCATCGGATACCGGGATTACCTTGTCTCCTCCAACTATAACGTTACCTAGGTGTGCGTGAGCGTTATCGTCGACTAAGTTATGCTTCCACCTCCTCTCAGGTTTCGTTAGTTCTTTGAGGAGCTCCACTATATCATCTAGTAGCCCCTCCTCCCTCTCATTGATAGCTAGAGCTGCTGTTGTGTGTGGTGTGTACACTACTAGCACTCCGTTCCCTGCTTTAATCTGTGCAAGCCATTTTTCTACCTCACCCGTCACATCTACTATGTCGAATCTCGATCTGCTTCTAGCCTCTAACATGCCTTGGACTACTCTCACCTTAGCACCCCCCTATTTGAGTTGTTTAATTTTAACTGTCATGCTCTGAGTTTCTATCAATGCGTAGTAACCTCTCTTCAGGGGCCCTGCGTTTACGTGGAGTGTCTCCCCTCTCACCACATAGCCTGGTTTCTCATGCACATGGCCGAAGAGGTGTAGTCTTGGTCTAAGCCTATCAACGAGATTAGAGACTTCGCCAAGCCCTATATGGAGCCCCTCCCTAGGCTCGTCTAAAACCCCCTTAGGCGGATGGTGTGTTACTAGGATAGCAATCCTAGCCTGTAGCTCCCCGAGCTCCCTTTGTAGCTTAGCAAGACTACCCTTGAAATCAAGACCTCCAACACCTGCTATGTAGAGCTCCTCGAAAACAACAACCCTCCCATCGAGTAGAACACCCATACTATTAAGCTTCCTATAAACAGCGGGATTATCCAGGTTACCGGTTACAGCGTAGACATCAGAGCTAGCATTAACTAGAGCCTCAGCAGTATCAACACACTCAAAGTCACCAGAAGCTATAACAACATCGTACTCCTCACCCCTCAAAACCCTAACAAGCCTATCAGTAGCACAATGAATATCAGAGACGTGGAGCACCCTAAGCGACTTCCCCATCTCAACACCACTAACCCTTTCAACCAAAACAGACAAAGCCTAAAACCCCAGAGAATACGTTAAGATAATCCAAACCTAAAAGATGAAAATGAGCTAAACGCTATGAGCTAGAGAAACTGATTTAAGATTTAAGGATTTACAGGAGCTCCAGGGATGGTTACATTTCTTCAATGAAATATTGTATTATACTTCTAGTAATCCTCAATAGCTCCTCCTCATCTCTATAGCGCTCCCAATATATTCTATACATTCGCAACAGCTCTAGTAACATTGATGAGACATTAATTTCCTGATTGACAAGAACACGTATAGCGTCCGTTGGGACTCCCTCTCTCAGGAGAAACGCTAGTTCAATAAGCTCTCCACATCTAGCTAGCTCTACATGCCTAATGACTATGATTAAACCGCACCCCCCACCATACTAGCTAGGTATCTAAACTTCTCTAATAATTGAAGCCTCGTCCATCTCAGCCCATACGTCTTTTCAATAACTTCCTCAACCTCCTCTAAAGAACCTCCCCCTACGTCATCGTATACCTCTATCTCACCCTACATCGCAATCATTAGCGACCATAAGTTCTCAGCGTACCTTTCAAGAACTGCTAAACCTACCCTATCCTCTTTAACGATCTCATATACCTCTACGTTCTCTAAAAGAAGAGAAATCAACAAGTACTCATCGTAGTATGTAGAGAGCTTGTTTATCTCGTCCTTGACCTTATAGAGAATTCACTTTGTTCCACTATCGTAGCTACCTAAAAGTAGGATCCAGATTGTTTGCGGTTCTATCATAGTATTCCCCTGACTATGATTGCTCCTTTCTTTCAAATTCAATGATGTTGTAACTCTCAGGATCTACTGTGACTACGAACCTCCCTTTCTCCACCGTAGTCTTCGTAGCGATGCTGACACACCTGTACTCTCCTTCGACATCATATCCTGGGCTCACCTTTTTAATGGAGTGTATCTTGATGTATAGGTTATGAGTGAAGAGCCGGCAGCCTACAAGTTCTGATAATGAAACTCGTAACTTCCATTTTAAGGTAAATGCGTCCACCCCCTTTGTAGACGGGGACATGGAGATCACCCTCTAACTAGCTTTGCCACTTCTCTTATTTCCTCTGGAATTTCGCTTTCCTTTCCCGGTGCTATCTCGTATTCAAGGTTCTCTATTGACCCTATCTTCGTTACAAGTTCTGATTGAATTAGTTTTTTGAGGTGAAATGATAGGGTGTTGGGGTTTATCGGGGATCCTATGAGATCCTCTATTTCCTTCTTGAGCTCATTCCAAGATTTTCTACCGCGAGCTAGTAGGATTACGAGTATTAGAATTCTTAGCCTATTGCCTAGGACATCGTATTTATCCGCTATTTGTGCAATCTCAGTTAACAATGCCTTCTTATCTAAGGTCATGCACTTCACCTCATCTATAGTAGTACTCAGCTAGAGCTTATTAAGTTAACTTCTGTTAACCTAATTGTGGATAGGTAGCCCTTCTTAAGATGAAGACTGGGATATCTTCTGTGTTCGAGGTTAAAGTCTCAAAAGCTATGAACCCTATTTAAGTCTGCTCGTCACAGTGTATCTAGGTGTTTTGTCTTGAAGGCTGTTCTCCTCTATGGTAGTAGGAGGGTTGAGGTTAGCGACGTCCCTGTTCCAAGACCTCCTAGGGGTTGGGCTTTGGTTAGAAGTGAGCTTTCCGGCATCTGCGGGACTGATAAGGCTTTCTACACTGGATCCTATAAGCTTTTTAAGAGCCCCCTGGTTCCAGGTCATGAGGTTGTTGGTGTTGTTGTTGAGGGTCCTGAGGGTCTTGTTGGTAGGAGGGTTGTTTCTGAGATTAACTTCCCCTGCTGGTTTTGTAGCTACTGTAGGTCTGGTATGTACACCCATTGTCCTAGTAAGAGGACTCTTGGTATAGATTTTGACGGTGGTATGGCCGAGTTCTTCATAGCGCCGGTCGAGGCCCTCCACGAGTTTAGGTTAGAGCCTGAGCTCGGTATATTCGTTGAGCCCCTTGCTGCTGTGCTTAGAGCTCTTAGGCTTAAGCCTGTTAGGCCTGGTGATAGGGTTGCTGTTATAGGTTCTGGTAACCTAGCCTTGCTAGCTGTGCAGACCCTTAGATATGTTGGTGTAAGTGTGGATCTCATAGCTAGGAGGGGGAGCTTTAAGGCAGGCTACTTTAGGGGCTTGGTTGAGAGCGTAGTTTACGTAGATGAGGTTGGGGACTCCCAGTACGATGTTGTATTTGAGGCTTCAGGCGATCCTGGAGCTTTAGACTTAGCCGTTAAAGTGGTTAAACCCATGGGGGTGATACACCTTAAGTCAACACCTGGCTCCAGGGTTTCAGCCTCCATGACATGGGCTGTTGTTAAGGAGGTTAACATTGTAGGCTCCCGCTGTGGCACCTTCAGGGAGTTCGAGGGGGCTATAGGGTTGCTTGAGAGAGGTATAGTTAAGCCTAGGCTTGATAAGGTGTATAGCTTGGATGAAGCTGGGGAAGCCTTCGAGGCATCGCTTGACCCGAGGTATTTTAAGGTGGCGTTGAAGCCTTAATCTATGGGTTTAAGGGTTTCCCAGGCTAGTAACCTAGGAAGGTGTGGGGCTTGGAGGGTTTCCTGGCTAAGGTCTATGAGGGTCGTGGTGATGGTGTTGTAGCGTTTAAGGCGTTAGGTGTCTCAAGCGCCCTAGGTAGTGGTGGTTCCGCTTCTAAGAGCTCCTACTTTAAAATACCCCTAGCTAAGCCTAGGGAGTGTAGGGTTGACATGGGGATATTATCTGTTAGTATAACAACACCTCCAATCGTAAGGGTGCCCTTCAGGTGGAGGCTTGAGCTTGAGGGGTTAACCATATCGAGGGAGGCGAAGCCTCAGTTCACAGTACAACTTGAGGACTCTCTCTTCCACAGGATAGTGTTTGATGTTAAGCCTATACTAGCAAGTAAGGGTGAGGCTACAGCTGTGGATGGCTACACTCTTAAAGCTATGTACGACTCCGCGCACCCGGTGGTTGTGAGAGAGCTATCGTTGTTTAAAATCTACTCAAAGCCTAGGCTGGAGCACTCAGCAGTATACATGACCGGAGCTCTTACACTAGAGCCTGGTGATTCACACACATTAACCCTAAGCCCCCCCGAGCCTGTGGGGGGAGATAGGGTTTTAACATTAACACTCATAACCCCATCACCGAGGGTTACCTTAAACATTAAATCTGGGGAGGAGCTCGTAGAGGTTTCAGGGCAGGGGTTTAAGTTTGTGGAGCTCCAACCACAGAGGTCTAAGGATGTCAAGGTTACCATAGAGTATCCTAAGCCGGAGATAAGCATATACCCGAAGAAGGTTATAGTAACCAATGTGGCTTTAATAGAGAATAAAGCCCCAATACCCCCTCTAAGCGTACAAGCTGAGAGGGTTGAGGTAGAGGAGGGTAAGCTAAGGGTTAAGCTGGGCTTAGCCAATGAAGGCGATGAGGTTGCAGAGGATGTCCATGTAACTTTGAGACATTCTATGATGAACTTGAAGGAGGCGAGGCTGGGATCTCTGGAACCCGGGGAGGCTGTTGATGTAACCTTAGAAGCTGATACCTCGAAACTCCCAGCTAGAACGCAGAGATTCCTAGTTGTTGTAACATGGTCTAGAGATGGAATAGCTAGCTCTAAAACAATAACGTTGAACATCAGGTAACCTCGGACTGAGACTGCATGAAACCCTCCAGCCAGGAGCCGGGCTCCTCCAGGTCTAGGTTAAGCCCCCTATCCATGGTGAAGCATTCAACCTTATACGTGCATGCTAGGCACTTACGGTAGCTCCTAAGGGGGTGAGGTACTAAGCCGTGGTTCTTCACGAGAGCCACCTCATCAACTAGCCTTAGTAATGTCGCTACATGCTCGCTGGTGACCTTGAATGTGTGAGTAGACCTCCTATACCTGACTATACCCACCACGCTGGTGTATTTTAGCCTACTTAGTAGGATTGCATATGATACGACCTGCATTACATCGCTCAGCCAAGCTCCAACCCTGGGTCCGCGTCCGCTCTTAAACTCTACAACAACAGCTGTAGAGCCTCTTACCGTGTAGTAGTCGGGCTTCCCTCTAAGCCTAACACCCCCCATGTCTGCTTCTAGGAGCTCCTCAACCCTATACCCTCTAAGCCTAGCTAGCACCTCGTGGGCTAGGTGCTGTAGCCTACCTAGTATTAACCTGAGTGAAGCCTTGAGGGGTCTTCTAGCTCTAACATGGGTTTCAAAGAAGTAGAGGCGGGGGCAGTATGTGTATAGCCTTACCTCGCTCGCTCTAACTACAGGTTTAGGCTTCATACCCTTTTGATTCCAATCGATACAACCTTATCCTCTATATCCCAGTCCTTCGCGTACACCTTCTCCGCTGGTTTCCCGTAGTTTATCTTAACCGCTCTAGTCTCACTCCTCACATACTCTTCGAAAAGCCTGGTGGCGTTAACTATCTCATCATCTCCCCATACCCAGACTTCAACTCTATCCTCTATGCTGAGCCTCAGCTCCTTCCTCATATGCTGTACTCTCCTAACAACCTCCCTAGCGTAGCCTTCCGCCTCCTCCTCTACCGTTATACGTGTATCCACTGCTACAATACCGTAGTCGAGCTTCCTAACTGATAGCCACTCCGGGTATTCGACCTTAACATCAACGTGTCTAGGCTCTAGTTTAACCTTAACGCCCTCAAGCTCCACCTCGTAGTACCCTCTAGCTAGGAGCTCCCCTGCAACCTCCACGCCCTTATCCTCTAGGAGCTTAACTATGGTTGGTGTAAGCCTCCTGTAATCCCTGCCAATCTCCCCCAGGTTGGGTTCAACCTTGTAGGCTCTAAGCTTCTCGAAGAAGTCTGTGCCCACTACCTCCACAGTCTTAGCGTTAACCATCTCTGCAATAACGTTGGCAAGCCTCCTAAGGGCTTTCAAAGCCCTTTCATCAACAACCGCTACTACAACCCTCCTCACAGGCCTCCTAAGCTTAAGGCCTGCGGTAGCCCTAGCCGATAATGCCGCCTCGATGAAGGCCTTGGCTATCTCAAAGTCGCGCTCCAGGTCATCGTCTATAAGGTGCTCGTCGACCTCAGGCATACTTAGTAGGTGGACGCTCGCAGGAGAGCTGCTCTCAGCCGGTCTCACGAAGTGCTGGTATAGGTATTCAGTTGTAAACGGTATTATGGGGGCTGCTAGGGCTAGCCATGTCTTTAGAGCCTTGTAAAGGGTTGCGTAGGCAGCCCTCTTACTAGGCGTATCAGCCTCCTCCCATACACGCCTCCTTATAAGCCTTATGTAGAACCTACTAACATCCTCTAGTATGAACGATCTTAGAGCTCTAGCCGCATCATGTATCCTTAGATCCTCCATAGCCTCCCTGTACAGTTTCACCAGCCTATTAACCCTTGATAGGAGCCATCTATCCTCAACCTCAAGGTCGCCCATGACTTTTTCAAGAGTTGTAACCTCCGGGTCGAAGGAGTCTAAGCCCATGTAGGTTGATGCAAACACATAGGTGTTCCATATGACCGTGAAATCCCTCTGCATATGCTCTAAAGCCCTCCAGGAGAACCTAAGATCCTCCCATGTGGTGTTGGTGGAGAGCCAGAACCTAACAACATCCCTTGGAACCCTTGATATGAGCTCCTCGAAGTCAACGTAGTTACCTAGACTCTTGTGCATCTCCCTACCCTGCTCGTCGAGCATAAAGCCGTGGACTAAAACCCTCCTATACGGGGTCTTACCAAAGCCTATCACACCACTCCTCAGAAGGCTGAAGAACCACCCTCTAATCTGATCGTGACCTTCAACTATGAAGTCAACAGGCTCAAGGGACTCGTATAGATCCCTTCTCATAGGATAGCCTAGGCTAGCGTAGAAGGCTACACCACTATCAAACCAGACGTCGAGCACATCCGGAACCCTATCCATGACGCCACCGCATTTCGGGCACCTTAGCTTAACCTCGTCAATCCACGGCCTGTGTAGATCCCTAGGCCTATAACCCCCCATTGCTTTAAGTTCATCCACACTTCCGACAACGTGTGTGTAGCCACAACTCCCGCAAACCCATATGGGTAAAGGTATCCCCCAAAACCTCTGCCTACTTATAACCCAGTCTCTGAGCTCCTGCAACATGTTATAGAACCTTGTTTTAGCCCATGAAGGTCTCCACTCTACACGCTCAGCCTCCCTTAACAACTCGTCCTTAAGCCTGGTAACAGCTATGAACCACTGGTTTGTAGCTCTAAGTGCTAGTGGTGTCTTACACCTCCAGCATACAGGGTACCTGTGGACCACTGTTGCCTCATGGAATAGAGCTCTCCTCTCTCTAAGATCCTCTATTATAGCCTTGTTAGCCTCGGTTCTGAAGTATAAACCCTTATACCTACCAGCCCCCTCAGTCATCCTACCAACCTCGTCTACGAGTGAAACCACTGGTATACCATGTTTTACTGCAACCTCGTAGTCTACAGTACCGTGGCCTGGAGCTGAGTGTACGAGGCCTGTACCCTCGTATGGTGTAACACCTTCAGGTGCTAGTATAACCCTATGATGTTCCCTGAGCTCCCTCTGAGCGTCTACTAGGTCCTCTAAGGGGTGATCGTACTCTAGGCCCTCCAAGCTAAGGCCCTTAAACCTCTCCAGAACCTCGTACTCGCTAACACCAGCCTCCCTCATGACATGCTCTAGCCTAGCTTCAGCTAGTATGTAGATCTCGCCTCCAACCCTAACCCTAACATAGTCTAGGTCTGGGTGCGCCATGACGAAAGTGTTTGCCGGCAGCGTCCAGGGTGTCGTGGTCCAGACTAGGAGGTACTCTCCACTCCTACCCCTTACTGGTAGTTTAACGTATATGGAGGGGTCCTCCAGATCTTTATACTCTGAAACCTCGTAGTCTGCTAGTGTTGTCTCACACCTAGGGCACCAGTGTAAAACCTTATAACCCCTGTATAGGAGCCCTCTCTCATGAGCTCTCTTTATGAGCCACCATCCAGCCTCTATGTAGTCGTTGGTGTAGGTTACATAAGGATCACCCCAGTCCATGAAGACCCCTATCTCTCTAAACTGCCTACTCATAGCCTCCATGTTCTCATCTACGAAAGCCTTACAGTACTCTATAAACTTCTCCACGCCAACCTTCTCGTATATATCCTTCTTAACCTGAAGCCCCAGGCTCTGCTCTATCTTAACCTCTATAGGCAGGCCGTGAGTATCGTAGCCAGGCTTATCCCAAACATTGTACCCAGCCATCCTATGATACCTTAACACTATATCCTTCACAACCTTATTCCAAGCAGTACCAGGGTGTATGGACTTAGCGGAGGCGTAAGGAGGCCCATCTAGGAAGTAGAACTTCCTGGTAGAGGTGGCGGATTTAGCTTTAACAAGCTTGTACACACTCTCCCTCTCCCAGAAGCTCTTAACCCACTCCTCGACCTTGAACTGGTTGTACTCAAGCTTGGACAGGTAGTCTACAACCTTCACCTAGCATCACCTCCCAGTATCAATCCAGTCAACCTTAACCCTAACATCACCTATTATAGAGGATACGATAGACCTAATCTCCTCCTCCACCCCAGGCTCCTCTAGGAAGACCTCCAGGAACCTAAACCCAACCGCTACACGGCTCCCATAATCAATAACCCTCACCCCAAACCTACGGGAGAGCTCCTCCACAACCCGCCTATGCAGCTCATCACTATAAGTGTTATAGTAAACCCTATAAAGCTTTCGCACCCCGAACACCTCCCCAAAAACGTAATGCTAGAACCTTAAAAACACAACTTTAAGGATGGTAAGATCTGCCAGGTACACGTAATGTGAATGAAGCTGGCATAGCGTAAACCGGGGGGTTAACATGTAGGTTTATATAGGGGGAGGGTCTCTAAGCAAACCCTTAGGGGGAGCCCCTCTTGCAGTGTGGTGGTGAGAGGAGCAGATTAAGGGACATCGCCTTGCTACTAGTGCTTCTCGTAGTAGGAGCTGTGCTCTCAGCCCTCCTAGACATCCTAAGTGAGGAGGAGTCACCGGGATCCTACATGATCATGGTGCTCATATTTGCAGTCTACTTTGCAATCAACTACGGCCCCACCCTACTCGTATCAGACCCCTTCGGGAGGTACATGCTATCACGTGATGTTGGTGGCGTAAAACTGTTATGGGAGAGGGGTTTGGGGGCCCTTAAATCAAGGGATCCAGGTGCTACCGCTGAAGAGGAGGAGAGGGCGAGGAGGGAGTCTGACCTTAGACCCGTAGCCCTCATACTCTTACTGGTGGTGGTAGCCGGTATTGGCATCTCGCTAGTAACCTTCCATATCCTACCGCATATCATTAGGGTACTGGAGGAGCTTACCGGGAGCCCCTTCCTGGCAAGGGTTCTAGCGTACCTAGCAGTATGGGGAGGGTTCTTCCTGGCATTGTACCTCCTCGGCCTGATAATTGGTAGGGTCTTGGGGCCAACTCCAATAACGGTCACGTACACACCTGAGGAGTACTATGTGGTGACACAGGGGATAGCCTATAGGTATAGGTGGCCACCACTATGGAAGTTCATACAATTCCCCCTAAACCCGGGCATCACGCTTGAGGTGAACTACGAGAGGGGCTTCGTAGAGGTCATCTGTAGAGGAGAGTCGGGCTCCGCGATTGGACTAAGGTTCTACTCAAGAGACCCTAAGGTGTTATACGAAACCCTGGTAAGGCACGGTGCGCTAAGACAGCCTAAGACCACAGGGCCCCCTACCCCAGCCTAGATGGGGGACATTAGGGAGCCCCTTATAGCCCGAGGTGTCACCCCCAGCTAGAGCTCCTAGGAGGGTTGGCTGGATCCACCAGGCTAACTGGGATTAATTGCAGTTCAACAGCTAACCTAGTGTAACACCTCTTAACACCATCAGCCCACGTGCTAGGTAGCCGTTTAAGCTGTAGTCAGGCAAAGTCCACTCTAGGACTACGACCACGACAGCCCCCCATCTGCCCACTCTATGGTTGAAGCAGGCTGTTTATCTAGACCTAGGGCTTCTATCA
>JAJHQN010000024.1 GCA_020833325.1 Desulfurococcaceae archaeon
ATGTAGCTCAACTCGTAGGGCCTAAGGCTAGGGTGATAGCCATTGATAGGCCGTCGAAGGTAGCTAAGCTCAAGGAGACCCTATTGAAACTAGGGCTACACTGGGTCGAGGTGGTAGGAGGAGACTCGAGGTACGCTTCAGAGCTCCTAGGCAGCATAGCGGGTAAGGTGGATGCAGTCCTAGTAGATCCACCGTGCACAGATATAGGCGTGGTGCCTAAGGTGGAGGATTACAAGAGCTACAAGGACTCGGTTAACGCAAGCGAGTACCAGAAGCAGTTCGTAAGAGAAGCCTACAGGATACTAAAACCCGGGGGGAGGCTGGTATACTCTACGTGCACCCTAACAGATGTGGAGAACGAGGCTGTGGTAGAGTACGCTTTAAACATAGGGTTCAAGCTGGAGGATTACGAGGTGAAGTTGAGTAGAGGTAGGAAGGGGGAGTATGGTATAAGATTCGCGCCACACAGAGATGGAACACCGGGCTTCTTCGTAAGCCTAAAGCTGGTCAAGTAGTCTACCATCATACAAGCTTGTGCTCGCTAACCTATAATGCTATAGGTTGCAAGAGCTCTTATCTAATAATAATTATTATATATGCTGTGTGTAGTCTACACTCTATATCTTAGAGGGTGGTTTGTGGTTTGAGAGTTCTCTTACTACATGCTAGTCGTTTCACATATAGGGTTGTCGAGGAGGCTATCGATAGGCCTCCTGATCCTCCTTCTAGTGGTGAGTTTGAGAACTGTCTTGTAGCTCTTGTTACCGTTGAGGTTGGTGATGGTGATGTTGAGGTTTCGAGGGCTGCTAGCGATATGGTGTCCCAGGCTAGTAGGCTTGGTGTTAGGTGTATAGTTGTCTACCCCTACGCTCACCTGTCACCCGACCTGGCCACCCCTGATGTCGCCTACAAGGTTCTCACCAGCCTTGAGAGCGTTCTTAGGAGCTCCTGGGATGGCTTGATCCACAGGGCCCCCTTCGGCTGGTATAAGGCTTTCGAGATATCATGTCCAGGTCATCCTCTAGCTGAGTTGTCACGTAGCTTTAGAGGTGGCCATGTGCTGTTATACAAGGGGTTACCCTTAGAGGATGCCCAGGCTAGGGGTTTGATTGAAGGGTGGCTTATGCAGAGGAACCCATGGGGTCGTGAGACTCTTGAGTTGGTTGAAAGGCTTGGGCTTAATGGCGTTGATGGTAGGGCTGCCCTGTGGGAGCTCGAAAGGCTCGTTGTAGGGGAGCTCGGGCTTAGAGTAAGGGTTTCGGTTGAGAGGCCTGATAGCATCTACGGGTTACAGGGGGTTTCAAGCCTAGCTAGGCTATGCTCTAGGAGTCCGGGTGTCAGCGTGTTACTAACATGGGGTGATATTGGTGAGTCTATGGCGGTCGCGGATAGGGATCCCCTGGAGCTCCTGGGGAGACTTGGTGTTAGGATCTCAGATACGGTTAAGGTAACCCTGGGCGATGAGGAGCTCAACGTAGGCGTTAGGGGTTACTCTATAGTGTACAAGGCTAGGAGGGGTGGGGCTGTACCACTACTCGTAGCGCTACAAGATAGGTACTGTCTAGGCCCCCTGGCTAGCATCGCCTACTCGATTCTAGACTCGGGGCTCAGGGAGGCTGATGAGGGTAGGACGCCTGTTATACACTATAGGCTAGCTCCAGTCCAGGTAGCTGTTATACCAGTTGGAGATGCTCACATGGAGTACGCTAGGATCATAGCCTCTAGGTTGGAGGAGCTCGGAGCAAGGGTGGTAGTGCTAGGGGAGGGCGGGGTGGGAGCTAGAGTTAGGGATGCTGGGAGGAGGTGGATACCCCTAGTTGTGGTGGTCGGAGATAGGGAGGCTGAGACGAAGACTGTAACCCTTAGGAGGAGGTGGGAGCCTGGGAGACAGGAGGTTGTAACGTTGGAGGAGCTAGTAGAAGAGGTTAAAAGGCTGAACACCAGTAAGCTGTAGGTGCGGGGTGTAGCAACTGTAATGCCGGAGCTCAGGCTATGCACTTCAACAACTGTAAGTGTGGCTTTGAAGCCCTTCAACTACGAGGTTCACGGCCACGATGTAGCTATTGAAGCATGCTGGTGTGGTGACCTCAATAGAAGGGTTGATGTGGAGCTTCTAGCGAGAAAGCTTGAGACAGCCTCCAAGCCCTTCAACAGGAGGCCTTTATGGGAGCTTCTAGGCTTTGAGAACGCTACAATAGAGGATCTCCTCCTAGAGCTCTCGAAACATCTCGGCGAGGCTGAGGGTTTAAGGTTGTGTGCTCTATCCGCTAAGTGGGCTAGTAGAAGCATTATACTAAGCTTTTAAGGCTTAGGCTACACTAAATCCTATTAGTATGGGGGTGTCTTAGGTGGTCTTAGGGGTCCTAGACTTCATGTTCGCCTACTGGTGGCTGTTGATAGTAGAGAGCCTGGTGTTAGCTGGTGTTGTAGCTCTCATAGCCCTTAACGCTGATAGGATTGTTGGCGACGCCCCCAGGAGCCTTGCATCCCTCAGGACTAGCATGGGGTTAACCTTGATCTTCATGGTCTCAGCATACATCTTTGTAATGCTCCTCGTAGCCCACCTCCTGGGAGGCTTTGGAGAGGCTGGGAGCTCTCTAGTCCTGTGGGCCACCGTGCTAGCATTCCTCCTAATACTGTTCCAGTGGCTTATATCACCGTTTATAATAAACATCGCCTATAGGACGAGGCCTCCGAGCTCGCCCTATGAAGAGCAACTAGCTAGGGAGGCTGAAAGGCTTGCAAGAGCTAGCGGTATAAAGCCACCTAAATTCGTTATAGCCGATGTAGACTTCCCGAACGCCTTCGCCTACGGGAGCCCGCTAATGGGTAGCTATGTTGCCGTAACTAGAGATCTATTGAGGAGGCTAACTAGGGAGGAGGTCGTAGCAGTTATAGGACACGAGGTTGGGCATTTAAAGCATAGGGATGTATCATGGATACTAGCTCTAAGCATTATACCGTTAGCGGTATACTTCATAGGCAGAGCTCTAATATGGAGTGGTATCCTAGGAGGAGGGGGAGGTAATAGGAGGGGTGGCACCATATACCTGGTAGCCATAGGGGCGGCTCTCATAGCTACAAGTGTTCTATTCAGATTCCTCGTAGCCCACTTCAACAGGCTTAGAGAGTACTATGCTGATGCCCACTCAGCCCTCGTCACAGGGAGGCCTAGGGATCTACAGAGGGCTCTAGCCAGGCTCCACCTAGCATACTCTAGCAATGAGAGGCTTGTAGCGGAGGCTCAAGGCAATAGTATGGCGTCAATGCTATTCATAGTAACCCCTCTGATCGAGGTTAACGGAGGCTTCTTCTACGATATAGATGCTTACGTGGATAGACTTAAGGGGTTGAGAACAAGCGCTTTAGAGGAGGTTTTCGCCTCCCACCCACCAATACCTAAGAGGCTTAGATTCCTAGATAAGGTTGCAGCTAGGATAGAGCTATAGGCTAGGTACCACTAAGAGCCTAGATCCTAGTGCAACCTCTTCCAGTGTAACCCCGTAAACCCCCTCCAGCATATTTCTCTTAACCACCTCCTCGGGTCTACCAAAGGCTACGAGCCTTCCAGAGCTTATGACACCAACTAGGTCGGCTATGCTAGCGTAGAGCGGCTCGTGGACTGCCATGACTATTGTTGTACCCCTACTAACCTCTCTTATAAGCTTAGCTACTTTAACCTGGTTAGCTATATCGAGATGCGAGAACGGCTCATCTAGCAAGAGCACCCTAGGGTTTCTTGCTAGAGCTCCTGCTATTAACACGAGCTTATGCTCTCCACCACTAAGACTATTAAACCTCCTGCCCCTCAGCCTTTCAAGTCCAAAGAATCTAAGTACATCCAGCGGATCCCTAGAGCTCCCCACATCGTAGAGGTATGCTTCAAGCACGTCTTCGACCTTAGCGTATGGATCTGCCTGTAGGTATGCTGGTACATATGATGTAAGTCTCCTAGCTCTCCTAGCATCTAAACCGCAGAGGCTGACAACCCCGGTGTAGTCTAGGATACCCGCTAGAACCCTTAACAATGTGGTTTTACCAGCACCATTAGGGCCTATGAAGGCTGTTAAGCCCCCCTCAACCTTGAAGCTTACACCTCTAAGTACTATTGTATCCTCAACCTTCACAGTAACATCTTCAACCCTGATATCGCAGGGGTTACTATTGCTAAAGCCTTCCAGCATGCCTGCCTCTCACCGAGAGGTAGAGTAGTAGTGGAGCCCCTACAAGCGATGTTATAGCTGTTAGAGGTAACTCCCTCCCACCTCCGACAACCCTCACTATGATATCAGAGCCGATCACCAGTATGGCCCCCACGATTATAGAGGCTACCAGCAGCCTGTTAAAGCTAGCTCCCACGGTAACCCTAGCCACCCACGGTGCAGTTAGCCCCACGAACCCTACGGGGCCGCTCACAGCTGTTATAAGGGATACTATAAAGGCCGCAGTAGCGGTCATAGACAGTCTTAGGGCCTCAACGTTAACACCCATAGCCTTAGAGACCTCCTCTCCCAAGAGTAGAGCTGTGAGAGCTCCTCTATTGACTGCTATGAATACTAGACCTACAAGCACCACCACTGATAGGAGTGTTGATTCAGTCTTAGAAGTGTAAGCTATGGTACCAAAGAGCCATACGATTGCCAGGCCTAGCTGAGGACCTAGTAGGAAGATAGCTATGACTAGTAGGCTGCTAAGAGCGTATGATAAGGCTACACCAACGACTATCAAAGCAAGGCTGGTCAACCCGGCTATGGATGCTATTGAGATCACAGTAGCGTAAGCCGCAAGCCCCCCTAGGAATGCTACGAGATACCATACTGGATACCCGAGGCCGAAGGCTAGAGCTGATAGGTACCCTAGAGCCGCTCCAGGCGATATACCTAGTATGTAGGGATCGGCCATTGGGTTACCTAGAAGCCTCTGTATGATAAGACCTGATACAGCTAAGCCTACACCAACCATCGTTGCAGCAATACTCCTCCATAGGCGGAGCTCCACAACAGCTCTATCAACATTAGAGCTATCCCCCCATAGGAGGAGTGAGACGGCCTCAAATGGAGTGTAGACCCTGTAAACTCCGATGGAGAGGGATAGTAGGAAGAGTGTCATGTAGAGTATGAGAAAGAGGGAGAGGTAGAGCATATGCCTCAAGATACGCTATCCTCCTAAACCCACCTTGAGGAAGGCTACCACAGGGTCTGGAGCCGCCTTTGATAGTATCCCGGTTATATCTAGGGTTTCAGGGGATAGCTTCTGGGGTATAGCGGTTGTTGTTAGGTTGAATAACTGCGGGTGTAATGCTACGAGGAGCACGTAGAGTGAAAGTATAGTTCTAGGGGATGGTCTCACGAATGAATCCTCGTAGGCTCCTGAGAGCACGTATATCCTACCATCTCTTAAAGCTGGGATCCTGTAAGCCGCGTCACCTAGAGATCCTAACAGGAAGTTCACTAGATCCTCCGCACTCACAGCCCCATGGGACGAGGTTACTATTATAACCTCAGGAGCTCTCTCAAGCAGGGACTCAGGTGATACCTGAGGCCATAACATCATATCACTGTAAACGTTGACACCTACAACCTCCACTATATCATGCTCCCAGGTGCCACCTCCGACTACGAAGAGTGGTTTAACCCAGACTACGGCTGCAACCTTAAGCTTATACTCTATCTTAGATGATAGCAGGGTTGCGTAGTTAACAGCTAACTTAAACTTGTATAGTGCCTCGTAGGCTTCAACAACTCTACCGGTAACCCTACCAGCAATCAATATAGACTCCTCCACATCTGAGAGCTTGAAGTCAGGTAGTAGTACAACTGGGATGCCGTAGGGTGCTAGGATACTCTTCAAAGCCCTATGGCTTGGAACACTTGCAACCCCTATTACGAGGTCTGGTTTAAGACCCACTATGACCTCAACCTTAGGCGACCAGAAGCCTACAACAGCTAGCTCCCCCCTATCCCTCCTCTCCTTAACAATAGCGGGGAAATCGGACCACTCGTCAACACCTACTAGGAGCCCCACAGCCCCAATATAGTATAGGGTCTCTGTGGCACTTGGAGCCAGTGATACTAGCTTGGAAGGCTTCCTCAAAACTACAACCTTATCCCCAACACCATCGGTTATGGTTACAGGGAATAGCATTTGCTCAGCTAAGACCTCAACCCTCCTGGAGAGGCTGTCTACAGTTGACATGAGCTCTTTAACAGATGCTTTTAAGCTCTCATTGACAAGAGTAAGCCTTGAACTTAAGAGTTTAAGTTCAGCACTAGCCCTCCCAAGCTCTTGAGCGATCCTCTCAAGATCCCTTGCTGAAGCCACTTGACTCAAAGACTCCTCTATAGATGAAATCCTCTTCTTAACCAAGTCTAGGTCCTTTAAGGCCTCACCTTGAGCTAATACCTGGCTCCTCAAACCCTCTATAGCCCTACCCTGCTCCTCAACACTCCTACTAAGGCTCGACACCCCACTCCTCAACTCTGATATTGCTTGGTAGAGGGTGGAGAAGCCTACTATGAAGACTAGGATCACAGCTGCAAACCCTAGTAGTGTTAGCCTCTCACGCATCATACTTGGACACCGTATCCAACCTATTAAACTCAAACCTTAAATCTCTGAATATTTAGCTACCAAGCAAGGTCTAGGCTGGATGGTTTAAGAGAGGTGCGTTAAAGGTAACCCTAGGTGGGGGCTAGTTTATTGGGTAAGGCTAGTGTTGAGAAGGGTAGAGCTTTCGAGGATACAGTGGAGCTATGGCTCTCACTTAGAGGGCTTGGCTATGAGAAGAGGCCTAGGGTTAGAACTAGGCTTGGCTACGTTGCTGAGGTCGACTTCCTAGTTTACGATAGGCAAGGTAAGTTTATTGTTGAGGTTAAGAATCTAGAGAAACCAGTTGACAGGGATGTTGTGCTTAAAGCGTGGAATAACGCTTTCGCACTAGGAGCTTACAAGGCTATAGTGGTGTCCGCCTCGGGGTTCACGGACGCAGCTGTTAGCCTAGCACGTAGAATTGGTGTTGTAGAGCTCCGAACATTGGATGAGATTGTAGTGGATATAGAGTCTCTAAAGTCGAGACGGGAGCTCCTCTACGTAGAGCCATCCATAACAGCCTGGTCCGCCATGAGATGGGCTGAGGACATGCTGGGGGAGAGGAGGCTACTCGTGTTCAAGGCTGAGAGGGGTGAGAGCGTAGAACCCCTCTACATCCCAGTATACCATGTGAAGGCCAGCGTACAGGTAGAGGCTGGTAGGTATAGGGATCTAAGGATACTAGCATCAAGTCTAACAGGGCTACCAATAGCCTATGATAGGAGCTCCAAGAGAATGAAGGAGGTCTTGGACGCACTAGTAGACCTACCACTAGACCTACTAGAGGTTTACAGAGTGCATGCTGGAAGAAGGGTGGCGAGGACAGATATAGTGTACAGCTACGGTGAGGCAATGTGGATTAAAATGATAAGACACCTAACACCAAGAGGGCTACTGAGAAGGGTATCAGAGAAACCAGTCGTGGTAGAGGTGGTAAACGTATACCCACCCCTAGGACAGCTAGAAGAGGCGGTAGCAACAATAGAGGGTAAGAGGATGCTAAGAGAACCACCACAAAACTTCGAAGCAAGAGAACCCATATACACGCCGGGGAGCGTGAAACACCTACTAGAGATAATGCTGAAAGCCGAGGTTAAAACGATAAACCAGGTACACGTCCCAGTATTCAAAGTGAAACTCGTAGATAATAAGGGAAACTACAGGTACGTCATCATAACAGGGTGGACAAAGGAAGCATCAGTCTACGAAAGCAAGTACTTCGCATAACCCCCACATCCTTGAGAGGCCTAACCCGGGAGCCGTGTCTTCGAGGATGAGGATCACACGTCAGTAGCCTAGATACGACCTCACAATATCCAGTTTCCTTGCAAGTACCTCCTCTCTAAAACCTTCTAGGACTACTCTCCCTTGTTCTAATAGGTAGACGTAATCCGCCTTCTCCAACGCTAATGCTACGTTCTGCTCTACTAGGATTACCGATATGTCTACCTCCCTTCTAATCTTATCGAGAGCCTCTGCTACCTCCCAGGCTATCTTTGGTGCTAGACCTTGGCTTGGCTCATCTAGCATTAAAACCTTGGGTCTGGTCATTAGAGCTCTGGCTATTGCCAGCATTTGCTGCTCTCCCCCGCTTAGGCTTCCGGCCTTCTGGTGTAATCTCTCCTTAAGTCTTGGGAATAGATTGAATACAAGTTCAAGTGTCTCCCCTATCCTCTCCCTGGCCCTCCTAGTGTAAGCTCCTAGCTCTAGGTTCTCTCTAACAGTTAAATCGGGGAAGAGCCTCCTACCCTCGGGGACCATGGTTAAACCTAGCTCAACCCTCCTATGCGATGGCATGCTCGTTATATCTAAACCATACATCATAACGCTACCCCTCCAAGCCCTAATGATCCCCATTATTGTCCTAAGTAGGGTTGTTTTACCAGCACCATTAGGGCCCAGTACCGCTACCATGGATCCCTCCTTTAGGGTTACATCAACACCCCATAAAACCTGGATCTTCCCATAGCCTGACTCTACACCCCTAACCTCAAGCGCTAAGCTCACGGACTCCACCTCCTACCCAGGTATATCTCCTCCATCAACGGATTTCTTAGAACCTCCTCAGGACCCCCCTCAAGTATCTTAGATCCAAGATGTAATACTATAACCCTATCAGCAAACCTAACAACAGCCCTCATTACATGCTCTACGAGGGTTGCAATAGCTATACCCTCCTCATCAGCAACCCTCCTCACCAGGAGCATTAGGTGGTCCACCATGGCTGGGGGCATCCCAGCGACAATCTCGTCTAAAAGTAGGAGTTTGGGTTTCGAAGCTAGAGCTCTTGCAAGCTCAAGTAGTTTAAGCTCTGGGACTGTAAGCCTACCTGTAAGCTCAAACCTCTTATCGTAGAGGTTTACAAGTTTAAGCTTCTCATCGGCGATCTCCAAGGCCTCCCTCACACCTATCCTACCATAGTAGGAGCCGAAGAGAGCCCCTATGGCAGCACTCTCCCTAACAGTTATATTGGGGAAGGGTCTTGGTATCTGGAATGCCCTAGCTATACCCAGGTGGGCTCTCCTATAGGCAGGGAGATCCGTTATATCAACCCCCTCAAACAGCACCCTACCCTCATCAGGTTTATAGACGCCATTAATTACGTTGAATAACGTTGTCTTACCAGAACCATTAGGACCTACTATGGCTACCCTCTCACCTCTTTCAATCTTCAAACTTACATTCTTTAAAGCTACAAGACCTCCAAACCTCTTAGTTACATTTAAAACCTCTAGCAAAATCCATCACCCTAAGCTATGAACCTCCTAGTAGCGGGTATGTACGCTCTAAGAGCCCCTACTATACCCTCTGGAGCTACTACGATAACTGCTACCAGTATTGGAGCAAATACGAGTAGCTGGAATCCCGGTAGTATGCCCGCTAGGAAGTATTTAAGGCTACCATATAGTGTACCGCTTACAATAGGGCCTGCTAGCGTTCCAGCTCCACCGAGCATAACCAATATTATAGCTTCTATAGTGTATAGGATGTTGAAGGCGTCTGGAGGGTATATTGATGCTACCTTGAAACTCCATGCGGCCCCGAGTAGTCCTCCGAGGATACCGCTTGTGGTGAAGGCTAGAACCTTGTACATGGTCGTGTTAACACCCATAACCCTAGCTGCATCCTCATCCTCTCTAATAGCCTTAAGGGCATAGCCTATCCTCGTGTTAAGAAACACTATTGATATCACAAGTGCTAGTAGGGCTACGGAGAATACCATGATATCAGATATGATTGTTGCTAGTAGAGAGAACCCCTCACTTCCGAAGAGCCTTATTAAGGGGCCTGATACGATAAGCCCCCTAGAACCCTCCCATATGTCAAGCCCTTCAACGAGGTATCTAAGGCCCTCGTTGACGGATATGGTTGCTATAGCGAAGTAGGCTCCCCGAAGTCTTAAAGCTATACCTCCTACTATTAATGCTAGGAGTGATGTAAGAGTTATTGTTTGAATTAACCCGAACACTATCCCATAATATCCTGGGAGCCCTGCTTCGTAAGCTCTCACCACACCACTAGCCATACCATACATACCTAACGCCATGAAGGCTACATAGCCGAAGTCAACGTAGCCTGTCATGCCGAGGAATATGTTGAATGCTTGGCCCAGAGCTATGTAGAACGCTAGTAGTGTTAACAGCTGACCCGTAATCGGCCCTAGGGGGCCCACCACTTCAACTAGTATCCTTAACCCTAGGATTATGGCGTAGAGTGTGAGGAGAGCGAGAATATGGGTTCTCGATAGTGTCACTTAACTCACCTACCTAGCAACCCTTGGGGTCTCAGTAGTAGGATCACTAGTATGAGTGTGAATGTCAGGAAAACACTTAAACCAAAGGGGTTTGGTGCTCCTAGCATGGTGAATAGCGGGACGGAGGCCTGCTCTATCACACCCACTATTAGGCCTCCTATGAAGGCTCCTATAGGGGATCCAAGCCCTCCTAGAACAGCTATTACGAAAGCTCTAAGGGTGTAGAGATGCCCTATGTACGGGTTTATGCCTTGCTGGAAGTATATTGCTAGAAGTGCTCCACTAGCTGTAGTCAACCCTATTCCAAGAGCAACTGTTAGAAAGTATACCCTCTCAACGTCAACACCACACACCATAGCACCCTCAGGATCCTGTGTAACAGCTCTAACAGCCACCCCTAACCTAGTCCTATACAATAAGACGTATAAGGCTATCACTAGACCTAAAGCTATTACAGCAGGCCATACTCTAACAAGGGGTAATGGGATACCCTGAAAGTATAGGCTACCAAGACTATATACAAAACCCCTATAGTCAGCGCCCCAAAGCACCTTAGCTAACTCCTCCAGAATTACCCCGAACCCGAATGTGGATATTAATGTTGAGAGTTCAGGAGCTCTCAACAACCTCTTTAAAGCTACATAGAATAGGAGCATTCCAAGAGCTAGGCCTACAAGGAATGCAGGTATTAGTGTTATGAATGGGTTTAACGAGTATAACGTGAATAACCAGAATGTAACATACATGCCGATCATAATATAAGCTCCGTGGCCTACGTTGACAACCCTTAATACACCGAATATCAATGTTAACCCTATCGTTGCTAGACCGTAAATAGATCCTACTAGCAGTCCGGAGATAATGTAGTATGGTAGTATTGACGTGATATCGGCCAACCAGTCTTGCCCTCCTAGAGTTTACGGAATAGCCCTCCTACCAGCTTTCTTCTCCTCCCATGTTAGTACCGGGTAATAGGGCTTCCCTGTAGCAATGTCTGGAGGCCATATGATAACCTTCCTTCCATCCTGCCATTGCCCTATAACACTTTGATGACCTATCTGGAAGCCCGTCTCCGGATCGATCTTAAACCTACCGAAGAAAGTTACTATATCGAGTTTACTAAAAGCCTCCCTAACAGCCTTCTGGTCGAGGCTCTGAGCAACCTCTATAGCTTTAACGAGTAGTATTATAGCATTAGCTAGAGACGCAGAGTACTCTGTTGGCTCCTCACCATGCATTGCTAGGAACATGACGTGAAACTCCTGTGGAGTAGGGCCGAAGAACTCAACTCCAAGCTTTTTAGCATAATCAGGCCCCCACCATACCCCCGGTTCCCACTCCGACGGGAATACGATGCCTTCAGCTAGAGCTCCAAGAGATTTATAGTAGTCCGGAACGCTTGGTGCAACGTTAACAGCTATAAGCTTAGCATTTACCCCCATATCGGCCAACTGCTTAGTAATAGCTAAGCCATCAGCGAAATGAGTTCCGGTTACTATTATATCGGGTTTGACTACAGCTAGCTCGACGAGTAATGGGGTGAAGTCGAGGGTTCCTATGGGGAAGCTCTTATCATAAACTATAGTAAATCCTAGCGTTTGAGCTCTAGATCTAACCCCCTCCATAACAATCCTATTAAACTCATCAGACTTCCATATCAATGCTACTCTTTTAGCTGTAGGATCGAGGCTGGATATCAAGTCTAGAACGGGTGCCATGTATCTAGAAGCCTGAGTCCACGTTGTTACAACGTACTTGTAACCCTGCTTGTTTATTAGATCTGATGCTCCACCCCAGTTCACAAAAACCATACCATACTTTTCGGCCACCGGAGCTGCAGCCATTACCAGTGTTGATGTGTAGGTTCCCACTAGGAAGTGTACCTTGTCAACTGTTATCAACCTCTCATAGAGGCTTATAACGAGATCCCTCTTACTCTCATCGTCATAGTATTTAATCTCTATAGGAACACGTTTACCACCAATCTTAACACCACCATAAACCTCGTTAACCCACTTAACGGCTGCTAACGCACCTTTAAGAGCTAGCTGACCCTCTTTAGAGAAAGCGCCAGATAACGGTAGAGTAAACCCAATTACTATCCTATCTGGGACTGCCACCGGTGGTGCTATGGTCTCTGTAGGTGTTGGTGTTCTAACCTCCATTGGTGTCTGTGTAGGAGTTCCTGTTGGTGTTGATGCTGGTGTTGTAGGTGTAACCTCTGGAGGTCTTGTAGTGTAGTAGCCGATGCCAACTAGGATTAGTAGTATAACTACAATACCACCTAGTATAAGCCAGGATCTCTCAACCATCAAACCCACCTCCACACGGGCAATAAAGTTGAGGAGAGGTTATATAGTTATATATTAGACTATAGTAGTATTATATATGCATTTAGAAGTCCTCCTTTCACCAGTAGGTAGCTATGAGGTCTCCTAGGAGTGCTATGCATAGAGCAATGGTGTAAGCCGTTATTAACGCTAGGAGTACTGCTGCCAACGCTACCTTAGTGTTACGTGACTCGGATCTTATAACGGCTACTGTTGCTAAGCATGGTGTGTATAGTGCTATGAACACCATTACTGTCACTATTGTCGGGGTGCCCAGGCTTAGATGTGCTATTGCTTCCACGGGATTGGGGTTCCCGGTTGCAACTACTACTGTTGATAGGAATATCTCCTTGGCCACGAAACCAGCTATGAGCGCTAACACTACCTCCCACCTTTCTACACCTAGTGGTTTGAATAGTGGTGTTAGTGTTCTCGCTAGAGCTCCTGCTATGCTATCCTCTGGGTTCTCCGTGTAGGATAGGGTTGGTGTTGTGTGTAGTAGAAGCCACATTGCTATCGAGCCTAGGAATATTATGGTTCCAGCCTTGGCAAGGTAGTGTTTAACCCTAAACCATGAGATCCACCATATAACCCTACCTATGGGTTTGTGCATCTCAGGAATCTCTAGTAGAAGCTCAGGCCTACCCCCCGCTCTCGTAACCCTATCTAGTAGTATGCTAAGCAAGGCTAGTAGGGAGATGCTTACAGCGTACACTGCTAGGAGTGAGAGGGCTCCAACCAGGCCACCTATAACACTTGCTAAGACAACCAGGACAACAAGCCTAGCTTGACATGGTATGAGAGCTCCTAGTATATAGAATTTAAGCCTCTCCCAGTATCCCGGGACACCCCTAGCTGTTATTATGCCAGCAACGTTACAGCCGAGACATACAGTTACGGGTAGTACGCTATGGCCTGAGAACCCGATCCTACAGAGGAGTCTATGGGATCCCACAGCAACCCTTGGAAGTAACCCTGAGTCTTCTAGAACGGCTACTAGAGCTGAAGCAATTAGTATGAGTGGAGCTAGCAGTAGCACGGCTCCCAGGCCGCCTATTATACCTTCAACTACAAAGCTTGAAAGCCATGGGGGGCCTCCTGCAAGCTGGGATTCAATGTAACTTGATAGGATGTCAATTACAGACCCCACGATCCCCCCGAGGCTCATGGATTCAATGAACCTTGCTACCTCCTCTAAGCCTAGGAGCTCGAATACGATGTTAACGGGGAATCCTGTGTTTACAGTGAATACTGTGAGGAACAATAGTGCCATGAGGGAGATTGAGGCTACAATAGATGTCCTACGGTCTATGAATAGCATGTCGAGCTTTGTGAGACGTGTGCCCTCAACCCTAAGCTTTGTAGGAGCTCTCACAACATATTGCCTGGCAAGGTTTAACGCCATGTTGAACCTGTACTCTGCAACTATAGCTGTAGGATCTCTTCCGAAGGCGCTTGACACCTCCTCTCTAACCTTCCTAGCCCTCTCAACTACATCACTGAAACCTAGCTTGCTGATAGCCTCCTCCACCACACGATCCCCCTCAAGGAGCTTTACAGAAGCCCACCTAGGGCTGGGGTACTTTAAACCACGCCTCTCAAGCTCCTCTGAGAGCTCCCTTACGTATGGCTCTAGTACACCATAATCTATAATATGCATCCTACCACCCCTACCCTTTGAAGCTCTAGCTACAGCCTCCAAAACCTCCCTAACACCAAGACCCCACACTATGGATGTCGGGACTACAGTCACATTCAAAGCCTTCGATAAACCATCAATGTTAACGTGAACACCCCTACCATGAGCCACATCAAGCTTAGTCAAGGCCAGGACTACGTTGTCATGGAGCTCCATAACCTGTAGTGCTAAGCTCAACGACCTCTCAATACTAGTACTATCAACCAACACCAGAGCAACATCAGGTCTCTCTGTTAAAAGAAAGCTTTCAACAACACGCTCCACCACACTAGACCCTGTAAAGCCATAGACACCAGGTAGGTCGAAGAACACGAAGTTAAACCCGTTAAAGGTAACCCTACCAACGTTAACCTCAACAGTAGTACCAGGCCAGTTAGCAACCTCAACACTACCCCTAACAACACTATTAAACAGAGACGACTTACCAACATTAGGGTAGCCTAACACGGCAACCTTAACCCCCTCCAATCTAGAACCAAGAACCCCGCTATGGTGGGCGTGCACATCAACCACCCTCAACAACATCAACATCAACATCGCCGGCCAACGACATGCTTAGAGCAACAAGGGAGCCCCTAACATATAATACCATAACACTAACACCATCACTATAAACAACCCTAGCACTAGAACCCGGATATAAACCCATATTGTAGAACGTAAACCTGTAATCATCCCTTCTAACACGCTTAATGACAACAATAGTGCTACTCTTCACATCACTAAGCCTAACCACCTCTACACCCCACATTAGTAAATCAATATTAAACCTAAAGTTACAAATATATACGGTTAAACAAAGACTAAAAAGTAACATTTAAAATTATTTCTAGCTAGCATAAATTCAGTAACCAAGATCGATGCCGGTGAGAGAACTTCTAGCGAGATATGCTGGAGAGGTTAGAGCTTAAGGAGAAAAGTGTCCTCCTCTAGGGCCTCCACCTATCATCATGGCTATACTTCCCGTAGAGCTCGCTAGGTAAGAGCTTCCAATTCCATTGAATGGATTCACGAGAACCTTGTACCCGCTGGTTGTAGTGACCTCTATCTTTCAATTCCATTGAATGGATTCTACACCCTCATGTTTCATGTACAGTGTGGAGAGTTCTCTCATCTCCATTACATGGATTCTATTCCATTAAGCCCCCAGGCGGGGCTCCTTGCATCCGGTGTGGAGTCTGGTATTTAAGCTTTTCGCTCTTTCTCTCAATGGTTTTCCGGGGTTTTGAATAGAGGTTTCCATTGTATACTGTAGCATAGCAGTTTATAGGGGGTGTCCAATGGTAACGTATATAAGCTTTAGTTCATGTGGTGTTTATAAGCTTCCCTTGATGTACTTGTTTGTTTTCATCACTCTTAGTTTAGTAAGGTTTACTGCTCTCTCTGCTGGTTCTGGTGATAGCTTTAGCGATGCTAGATACCTAATTGTCTACGCTGATATGCTGATAAGCAGAATTATGCTAAGTACGCTCCTACGTTCTATAAATGTTGGATATTTTATCTGCTATGATCCGTGTGTGGTGTTTAGGAGTTTAAGTTGGTTTAACTTCATCCGATAGGTTCTCAGAGCTATGATTGGTTAACCGGTTATCCATTAGGGGAGAAGGTCTCCTAGATGTTTGAGGCTAGACTTCCTATAGAGAAGTCGGGCTCTTAAAGTTGCCAGAGGATTGTTAACGTGGGTTGTAGTTAAAGGTTTAAGTGCTTTAGGGTATCCCTTAGAGGTGGTTGAGTGTTTGGTGGTGGGGTTTGGATTACGTAGCTTTTCTATGGAGTTTGCTTGTGCTAGCCTCTCTTGATTCCTTTAACCCCTGTGCTATGTCTATGACTGCTACCATTGCCTTGGCCGCTTCGAGCTTGGGTCTTCATGGTTTCGCTATGTTGAGGTATCCTCTACTCTTTGTGTGTGGAGTTTACATAGGCTACCTCCTCGTTGGCCTGGTTGCATCGTGGGTTTTGGGTTTTAGTAGGGTTCTCCTGGTTTTTGTCGTGTTATTAGCGTTTATCCTTGCTCTCCTGGATTTAAGGGAAGCTTTGTCTGAGAGGTCTGCCGCCTGTAGGGTTGGAGAGTGTGCCCCCCCATGGCTTAAGCTTCTAGATCCACGCACCTCCCCCTTGCTCCTGGTAACCTCTGGTATCGTGGTTTCATGGAGTTTCATGATGTGTAGTGCTGCACCCTACCTCATATTCCTGGGGATTCTAGGCTCCACTGTGGGCTCCCCAGCTCTAAGGCTGGTGCTTATAGCCATCTACTGCCTCATAGTGATAGCCCCCCTAATCCTCATAGCGATCGCACCGGTAGCTATCTTCGAGAAGGTAACCCTAAGCTATAGGGGTGTGTTGGTTGTAAGAAGCGCTCTCCTCGTACTCGTAGCACTTATAGGTGTATACTACATCTACATGCTATGGTAAGCTCGATGGGGGCGTGGAAGCTGAGGGCTGAGTGGATTCACGCTATTAAAATATTTGCCTAGATTACGTATAACACGGGGTTTGGATGTGGTGGGTAGGAGAGCTCTAATAGCGGTAGTGGTAGCGGTAATCCTAGCACTAGCAACCCTCCCATGGATCTTCATACCCGATGTAAGTGTTAGCTATGAGGGTAGCATTAAGCTAAGCTTCGAGGATCAACGGAGTCTACTGGAGAAGCTTAACGTGAGCGAGAGGGACTCCTTCTACGTTATAGCGTTAACCACATGTCCCTGGTGTGCTCTACAGCTAAAATACTTCTCCAAAGAGTTCCCAGAGGCGTACAACTACTGCTACATAGACTTTAACATGGGGTGCCGCGAGGCCCTAGAAGTTCTTGCGAGGGAGAGCAGAGGGCTTATAGCAGGAGTCCCGACAACACTCGTCATCAAAGACGGTAGGGTAGCAGCAATAGTCGTAGGCTACAGGGACGACAGGAACACCTGGGAGCAGCTAAGACAAATAGAACCCACAGAGCACATACCAGTAAACCCAACAGGTTTAAACCCACAGGTGAAAACCAAGATAGCGCTAACAATCACGGTAATAGCCCTAGGCGCCATAACAACCCTAGCACTACACATGTACAAGAGAGAGCAGAAGCACATAAGCAGGAGGAGATAACTCGGAGAAAGAACTCTCCCTAAATGGTGGAATACAGAATAGGGGAAAGGGCTCCAACCACAGCACTCCAGAGGAGTATACCATAACACTAACAAGGATAAGAGCATCGAATACCACAAACAACCCTGCGAAGAAGGCCGTTTGCCTTCAAGCTTACTAACCCTATCCCTAAGATCGAGAATACCCCTTCCCCGAGATCAATCTAACTCTAATGCCTTTCAGCTTATCTTCTCACACCGTCTCTAGTAGCTATATCCCTCACAATAGCTGTTAGCGTAAGACGTCTAACCCTCCTATCCTTAACGATATGCGTTATGTTCAACTAGCATACTCCTAGCCTCCTCACCCACGGATAGCTCTTCAACAAGCTGTCTAGCAATAGGCAAGAGTAACACCTAGCGCTAGAAAGCTCATTGAAGATTTTAAGGCTATGCTCTAAGGAGAGCTTGTAGAATAACAGTTATGAGGGGAGCTCGCTCTCATATTGTTTAGGGGTGGAGGGCCTCAAGGAACCTCTTTACCTGCCTGATTGAGAGGGTTGTGAGGGTGTTCTGCAGAGCCGGGTTTCCCCTGAGAATTTTCCCCTGGGGTAGGGGTTCCCTATACTTGTTGCTCCTCTCCCCCCATAATACTAAATGTTCTCCCTAGATCTCACAACTACAGCATTATTTTATGTACCATGTTGCTCTCAGGGTTCATCGTGGTTATCTGGGATCGGATGCTATGGAAGAGTGTTTCCTCGTGTTCTACGAAGAGAGATTCATTCCTCGGCATATCCTCAGCCTGGTTGTCATCTCTGATCTCGGCATTTACTATACTGACCTCCTCTCTCACTGAAAGCGAGCCCCCTTTAGGCGGTTCACAGGCCTTCCAGTTGTTCGGGGTTACATCTATGAAATTATGGGTTGGGACTTTTAGACTTTTGGCATTAAGCCTATAAGTCCTAGCCAGATTTACTCTTTTAGGAGGTGGGTGATGTGATTAAGGCTAAGATTGATAGTAGGCTTGAGTTGAGATTTAGGGAGCTGGCTATGAGGAGGTTTGGTTATAGTAAGGGGGCTATTAGTAGGGCTGTTGAAGAGGCTATCCTAAGATGGATATCCTTAGCTGAAGAAGGGTTGATATCCTTTGAGGGCGACCCAGTAGAGGTTATTGATGGCATCCTATCTGATATCAATATGGGTTCTGTTGAGCTCCAGCATATGATTAAGGATATATGGGCTTCCACGGTGGTAGAGTAGTGTATTTGATAGACACAAACATATTCCTAGAGGTGATGTTAAGACGTAGTAGGAGCCTTGAATGTAAAGAGTTACTTAAGATGCTTAGAGATGGGAGGGTGAAAGGTGTAGTGACGGATTTTACAGTATACTCAATAATGATACTACTCGGTAAACTCGGGAAGCTCGACGAGCTAAGAAACTTCCTACTAAGCCTCACAGCTTATAAAGGTCTCTACGTATACAATACATCGATTAGTGAAAAGATAAAGGCCATAAACATAGCCAGCGAGACGGGCTTAGACATAGACGACGCTATACAATACGCAATAGCGTTATCCGTGAATGCCGAAGCCATAATATCCTTTGATAAACACTTTGACAACCTAAAAATCCCTCGAAAAGAGCCGAAAGACATTGTACACTTGAAAATGTAAAATCCCTCTAAGCGTTTCCCCGCTAACGGTACTCGACGGTATCTGTGAATACTTGTATTCCTGTTAGCGGGGTTGGGCCTTGGTGTGGGTTCATTAGCTTCACCCACACCTCATGGGCCCCAGTAGAGCCCTAACGCCATGGGGCTCCCATCTACGCTCGGCAACCACAGCCCCCCTCACCGCAGTGCGGATCACCAGGGGGCTGTACCCGTTAACCCCTTCCCCCTCCGAAGCTTAAATACCTGCTGTTTAGCTGTAGAACTGTGGCAACCTCCCACACGGTCTTTGACAGCTCACCCAACACGATATACCAAGTATTTACAGCTATCTACAGCTATTTAAATCTACCGTCAGCTCCGTAACAGCCTACTACCACTAGAAATCCAACCCACTATGCGGCGGGGAGGAGGTCGGCCGTCAATCTACCCACAGCCTCTTCCAGAGCTTCTCAAGGTATTTCAGGTAGTGTTGATCAGCTTCGCTAAGAAGATCCTCGTATCCTGTCTCAGAGAGCATCATCACACTTCCTCCTAAGCGCCCAAGTGCACTCCCCTAGAACGTTAGCTCTAGGATCCCTGGTAGCACTAGTACGTAGAGGTGGTGGTAGGAAGAGAAAATGGATATAGGCTTGGTTTAAGAGATACGATATGGGGATGAGGAGGATTAGCGGTCTCTGACTTATGATGTGGGATCAACCATCCGACTCCACGGGGGGTTGCTGGTAGGCTACTATAAGCTTTATAGGCTTCAAGCCTAGCATAGTATGGGTGGCTGTGATGAACCGTGTTTCAGCTGAGTGGTGAGGAGCAGCGGCTTCTCCGAGCCGGTGTGATGAGTAGGGTA
>JAJHQN010000092.1 GCA_020833325.1 Desulfurococcaceae archaeon
GGGTAGAACTCCAGGGTCATGCTACCAACCTCAGCCCCCTTAACCCTAGCATTGCAAATCTGAGCTATAGCCTTAACAGCTGTGAGATGCTGGGGTCTTAGACCAGGGTTATCCCTCCTAGCCCTTATATTATATACCCTCATAGGCTTACCAGTGATAGCTGATAGAGCTAAAGCAGTCCTCAGAATCTGACCACCACCCTCACCCATACTACCATCAATCTCAACCAACCTCAACCTTCACACCCGCAAGCCTCCTAAGCCTCTCCACAAAAACCCTCTCAAGATCCCCACGTATAACCTCAGGAACACACTCCCACCAAGGACCCCCCTTAATAACAAGATCCCTTATAATAGTACCATTACAGATATTAGGCTTATACATAGGAGGCCTTATAGCTGTGAAACCAGCATCCTCGAAGAGCAGCAAAACAAGATCGTTCCCGGAGACAACACCATCAAATCGGGGGAGAAGCATCCTAAGATACTCAACCCAAACCCTATGCATCTGAATATCGGGAACAGGAACAATATAAACCCTACCGTAATCCTCCCCAAGAACAGACTTCAAAGCCTTACGGAGGAGAACAATCCTCTCACCAGCAGTAAGAGGGTTATAGAGGGTATAGGACTCCTGAGCAGAGCCAACAACAACGATAACCTCATCCGCAAGGCCTAGAGCATACCTAATAGTACCAATATGCCCTAAATGCGGAGGCTGAAACCTACCGGGTACGAGTAAACAGGAAAACCTACTCAATCTCATAACCACCCTCTAATTCCAAATAGATGGTTAGGGAAACAGGGGAAACTTAAAACCTCCACATTCTCAACCCTGTTAAACCGCTCCCCCACCCCCACCCATTAGTATAGAGAGCTTCACAATCTCATCCAGGATCTTCGAGGCTTCAACGCTATTCACAGCTGATAGTTTGTAAACCTCCTCCACCACACCCTCCTCCTTTAGCTTCGCTAGAGCTTCCACCGCTCTTTCAATCTCACCCTCCTCTGCTACATCACATTTGTTTACCCCAACATACATGGGCTTCCCTCCCGTTATTGCTTTCACATCTCTTATTAGCTTAGCCTGCCTCTCTAGGCTCATGTACGCGTTTTTCGTTGGATCTACTAGGAATAGGGTTACACCGTTTAACTCTACGAGTGCCGCTACAGCTCTCCTCTCTATCTGGTTCATCTCCTCCAAAGGCCTATCAAGTAATCCCGGCGTATCTATGATCTGTACCCTCGTAAAACCATACATCCTATGACCTACTGTCACCTGCTTCGTTGTGAACGGGTAGTCTGCCACCTCCGGTTTAGCCGTTGAAACGCTTCTCACGAAAGTCGATTTACCAACATTTGGGGGTCCTGCAACTACTATTGTTGGCTCCTCAGGGTTTATAGATGGTAGTCTTTGTAGGAATACTGTTAGGTTCCTGAGTAGCTCTAGCCTCCTACCACATCTTTTGAATAGCGATAGTATCCTACCTCTACCCTCAGCTGAGACCCTCCTAGCCTCCCTTAGATCTCTTGATGCTAGTATAGCGTACCTATACCTCTCCCAGAGCCTCCCAGCCACCCTCCTAGCCTTTGATATGCATTTAAATGCTTCCTCAACATCTCTCCTCTCAAACTCAACCTCAACTAGCCTTAGGTAGAAGGGGTGTAGTCTTGAAAGTATCTTTTCAAGCTTACCGACATCCTCAGTCTTACTAACAACCGTGTTGTAGACTGTTTGTAGCTTGGCAATCTCGCCTTCAACACCACCACGTCTAGGGTACCTGGACTTAATCCTCTCCAGTATATCCTCGTAGAGGGGGATTGAGATGTGCTTAACCTCATCAATAACCTCAATCAACCCCAGCCACCGCCCTCCCAAGCTCGGTGTTTGCACCCCTCCACATCTTCACCCATTGGATAACAGCTTATTCGGACTTGCCGGGTATCCTCATCGCAGGCTCTAGCCCACACCATCTCAATTTCTTAGTTGTTAGAGCTTATTAAGTCTTAGACATCCTAGCGGTTTTCAGGTTATAACCCTCGCTCCACCCCCATATATAGTGGGGGTGCTTTTTGGGTAAGGCTCCAGGTGATCTCGAGTTTAGGAGGGTTGCTGAGACGTTCAGCTCTCTTGAGAGGATTACTGCTAGAACCCAGCTAACCCTTGTTCTCGTAAAGTTGTTGAAGGACACGCCTGTTGATGTTATTGATAAGGTTGTCTACTTGATACAGGGTAAGCTAGGCCCTGACTGGAAGGGTATTCCAGAGCTAGGTGTTGGGGAGAAGTACCTTGTGAAGGCTGTAGCCTCAGCTTATAGGGTTAGCGAGGATACTGTTACAAAGCTTTTCAAGTCTGAGGGGGATCTAGGGGAGGTTGCTGAGAGGCTTTGTAGACAACAGCAGGGTAGGGGTGCTGGTTTAGCTGCCTTCATGGCCGGGGGTCAGAGGAGGTTGACTGTATCGAGGGTTTTCGATACTCTGCTTAAGATAGCCTATGCTGAGGGTGAGGGTAGTAGGGATGTTAAGATTAGGTATACTGCAAGCCTTCTCGTAGACGCTGAGCCTCTTGAGGCTAAGTATATTGTGAGGTTTATCGAGGGAAGGCTTAGAGTTGGAGTTGGGGATGCAACTATACTAGATGCCCTAGCTGTAGCCTACGGTGGTGGAGCTCACGCCAGACCTGTTGTTGAGAGGGCTTACAATCTTAGAGCAGATCTAGGCCTAGTAGCTAGGATGATAGCAAGCGAGGGTTTAGATTCTCTAGCTAGGATAACCCCTATAGTCGGGGTTCCAATAAGGCCTATGCTAGCTGAGAGGGGTAGGGATGCGAGGGAGATCCTGGATAAGGTTGGTGGTAGGGCTATAGTGGAGTTTAAATATGATGGTGAGAGGGCTCAGATACACAAGGACGGTGATAGGGTGGTAATATTCTCTAGGAGACTTGAGGATATAACCTTCAGGTACCCCGATGTGGTGGAAATGGCAAAATCCGGTTTGAAGGCGGAAAAGGCTATAGTGGAGGGTGAGATTGTAGCCTTCGATCCGGAGACGGGGGAGCTTAGGCCTTTCCAGGAGCTTATGCATAGGAAGAGGAAGCATGAGGTGGATAAAGCTGTTAAGGAGATCCCAGTTAAAGTATTCCTATTCGACGCCCTCTACAGCGACGGTGTCGACCTAACAGTTAAACCGCTCCCAGAGAGGAGGAGGGTTTTAGAGGATATAGTCGTTGAATCCGATACATGGACTATAGCTAGCTACACTACAACAGAAAGCCCCGGGGATCTCGACAACTTCTTCCTAGAAGCTGTAGCTGAGGGGGCTGAGGGTGTGATGGTTAAAGCCGTTCATAGCGAGAGCTTCTACACCGCAGGTATTAGAGGGTGGCTTTGGGTTAAGTATAAGAGGGATTACAGGAGTGAGATGATAGATACAGTTGACCTAGTGGTCGTAGGAGCCTTCTACGGTAAGGGTAAGAGGGGTGGGAAGCTCAGTAGCCTCCTAATGGCAGCCTACGACCCGAAGACTGATACCTTCAAAACAGTATGTAAGATGGCCACAGGCTTCACAGACGAGGAGCTTGATAAGATGAATGAAATGCTTAAACCACATATAATAAAACATAAGCACCCAAGAGTGGAGTCGAAGATGAAACCAGATGTATGGATAGAGCCTGTCTACGTAGCTGAAGTCCTAGGAGCTGAGCTAACACTCTCACCAATACACACATGCGGCCTAGATAGGGTTAAGCCAGGAGCCGGGGTCTCCATAAGATTCCCAAGATTCATAAGATGGAGGGATGATAAGAGACCTGAGGATGCAACAACAGAAGATGAGGTAGTAGAGATGTACAGAAGGCAGCTGAAGAAGATTGAAGAGGAGGCTGTTGAGCAGGTATAGAGACCTAGTGAGGCAGAGGTACGAGATAGTGTTCAAGCTAGCAGTAGAAAGCCTGAGAAGGGGGGACAAGGAGTACGCAAGAAAACTCTGTGCATACATAAAGGAGATGGCCGAGAGAACACGAGTAAGGATACCGAGGACGATCAAGAGATCAATATGCGAGAACTGCCACACACCACTAATACCGGGGCTAACATCGACGGTGAGACTGAGATCCCAAAGCAGGAGGTTCGCATACAGAGTGGTAAGATGCATAGAGTGCGGCTACATATACAGATACCCATATAAAATCCGCAGGTAGCATACCCTAAAACTAACCCCTGTCTAGCCAGAGACCCCCATATGCTTTCAGTTGGTGTAGCAATGGCTGAAACCCGACCATTGCTATGTGTCCCAAGGGGGCATGAAACTGAGATCCCCTGCTAGGACTCTGGATCAGGTGTACGCTTGTAATGTTGAAGTCCACGTTTGCCCCCACACCAACAGC
>JAJHQN010000093.1 GCA_020833325.1 Desulfurococcaceae archaeon
TTATAACCTAGAGTCTAGAGCTCGCTCGATGGAATTGAAAGTGCTGGTTTTAAAGGTTTGTTTGGTGTTAGCATTAGTGCGGTGTTTGGCTTGGGTTTGAGGGTTGGGGATGTTGTTCTGATCAACTATACAGTTAAGGTTGTTGATGAGGGTGAGAGGGTTGTTGATAGTGGTAGGGGTAGCGTTATCGTCTTCGGCAAAGGCTCTCTCTTGAAGGCAGTTGAGGAGGCTTTAGCAGAGATGGATGTTGGTGTTAAAAGGGAGGTTATCGCCCCCCCTGAGAAGGCTTATGGTTTAAGGCGTGAGGATCTTGTTGTTAGGGTTCCTGTTAAGCAGCTTCAGAGGCTTGGTATTAGGGTTAGGGTTGGCGAGGAGGTTGATGTTGGAGGTCGGAGGGGTGTTATTAGTAGGGTTACCGAGAGGTTTGCCTACATAGATCTCAACCACCCTCTTGCCGGTAAGACTTTGAAGATAGAGTTGGAGCTTGTTGCTAGAGCTGAGACGCCATCTGATAAGGCTAGGTTTCTTGCATCAAGGCTCCTAGGTCTCGATCCTTCGGGTATAGAGGCTGGGTATGATGAGGCCAGCGGTGTTGTCACTATTAGGCTTCCCGCGAGCATTCTAGGCTTATCCGATCTGGAGGCGAGGCTTCAGAGGATTGCATCTGATGTATACGAGGCTGTAGGGCCTAGGAAGCTCAGCTATGTTATCGAGGTAGAGTATCCTGAGAGGGTTGAGGCTAAGCCTGGAGAGGCTAGCTCTCAGCCTTCCGAGAGCTCCAGTACCTCCTAGTTGCCACATACTCCTCCTCTGCTCTCAGAAGCTCCTCGTAGAAGGCTCTCTCACCTCTCGTTACAAGAGCTTCTAGAACTTTCTTAGCCCTCCTAGGCCCAACACCGTGGGTCATGAGGGCTTTTATGACATAGGCTCCTAGGTTGAGCGATGCATAGTTCAGGTAGAGCCCAGCTCTATCCTTCACCTCCTCTGCTAGCTTAGCCTCCTCCTTTGAGATCTTCTCCCCCCTAAGATACCTCCTATAGGCGTCCACCAGGCTCTTACCGAATTCACTGTTTGGTAGGGGTGCTATTGTTGAACTACCACACCTTCTACAAACCTGTTTATCCCTAGCATCTCTAACCTTGACTGTGTAGTCGTAACCGCACATGGTGCAGAGCATTAGAGCCTCTCTACCCTCAAGATACCTCCTCTTAACCTCTATGATCTGATCTAAGGCTATGGCCTTTATGTTAACCGCTACATCGCCTCTAACGTAGGGGTTGCCTAGAACCTGTTCTGCTAGCGGTGTAAGCTTAGGTGGTTTAACTACAACCGGCCTCTCCACATCCTCTAGGAGCTCGTCAACAGCCTTCAAGTCAACCTTCTCATGCAAAGTCTCCCTTAAAGCCTCAAGCTCCACCACGCTCCCAGAGTATACCTCGGCAAGCTTCTCTACGAGAGAGTAGCTAACCTTAGCCTCCGAGCCTAGGACGCCCATCCTCTTAGCCACATGATAGAACCTTATCAGGTAAGCCTTAGACCTTCTAAGCGCATCGTACACCAGAGAGGCCCTCTCAACAGGGTCTAAGCTCTTAGCCTCCTCTAGGGCTCTCGCTACAAGCTCCCCGGGGACTCCTGTTGGGCTTGTGAATATCACAGCATATGGTATGAACTTAAACTCTACAGCCTTATACTTCTCTATTAGCTTAGATAGGAGCATTGATAGGGCGAAGTTACCCTTAGTCCCGAGGCATACGTGTAGTATGGAGAGCCTACCATAATCCTCTATGACTGGGTTGACATGGGATATAGCTGTGCCCCAGAGGCTCCTCGTCTCTAACGCTATACGGGATATGTAGTCTGCATGTGCTCCAAGCTTCCTAGCCTCCAGTAACATAGACCCCCTCGCGGGATCCTCCATTAGCAGTCCTAGTATGGAGCAGACCTCACGTGCAACCCTATAGCTTACAGGTATAAGCTCCCCCTCCCATACGGGTATGTGGCCTTCGACTAACGCTATGGGCTTAACAGTTATCCTCTCAGCCTCCAAGTCAACCTCTAAGACCTCCCAGACTCTACCTGCTAACACTATCCTAAACCTATCCTGAGCTCCCCCCTCGCTCCTCCTAGCTATGTTCCACTCTACGAACCTCTCGCTAACCTTGCCAATCTTCCTCCCATCTACGATGTTAATCACATCGTACTCCCTCTCATCTGGTATCATTGTTACTGTGTAGAGGTACTCCAGAGTCCTCCTAGACTTGGAGAGCTTCCCGTTAGACTCTCTTAGAACACCTACATTGGCTAGGTGTTTAACCACTCTGGAGAGCTCCTCCATGGATAGGTTTGAGTAGGGGAGTGTGGATGTTAAGATGCCGTAGGCCTCCTCAACGCTTTTAACAGAGCCTTCGACCACCATTGCTACTAGTTGGTGTGCTAGGGCGTCATAGGGTTTAATATGGGGTTCCACATCCTCTATGAAGCCCTTCTCCGCTCTAAAAGCTATAACACCTGATTCCATCATCTCATATAGGTTTCCAACAGTCACTATAACACCTCTACTAACCTCCCAAAGCCTATGCCCAGCCCTCCCAGCCCTCTGGGTCATAACTATAGCTTGTCTAGGTGATAGGAATTGTACTACGAGCCCAACCCTACCTATGTCAACGCCCAGCTCCATGCTCGATGTTGCTACAAGAGCTTTAACCCTACCCTCCTTGAAATCCCTCTCAGCCCTTTCCCTAACATGCCTGGATAGGCTTCCATGGTGTGCTACCACGTTACCCTCACCTAGCACTCTTGAGAGGTTACTTGCTAGGAGCTCCGCTGTGTACCTAGTGTTAACGAATACTAGGGCTGAGCTCGTGGACTCAAGGATCCCAGCTATCCTTCTAACAGCCTCATCCCAGAACTTCTCGTCACCAGAGTATACGACCTCCACGTTGACATCGTAGATCTTAGACTCTGGATCCTCCACTACAACAGCATACCTACCATGTGCTATTAGCTCCAGAGCCATCTTAACGCTCTTCTCCGATAGGGTGGCGGATAAGCCAATCCTTTGAATCCTCCTCTTCGACACTAGTTGGAGTCTTTCGAGAACAACAGCTAGCTCAGACCCCCTCTCGCTCTCCAGCATCTCGTGAACCTCATCTACTATAACCCAGCCTACGTTAGACCAGACCTTTAGGCGGTCTTTGAGTGTTAGGAGTAGGCTTAGGGATTCAGGTGTGGTTACAACTATATCCGGGGGTTCTTCTAGAAACCTCCTTCTACCAGCAGGCCCTGTATCCCCGTGTCTAACGAGGGTTTTGAAGCCTACGGAGTTGGAGAGCTTTTCAATCCTCTCAGCTACATCCCTGTTAAGAGCTCTCAATGGTGTTACGTAGACTACCTTAACACCACCCCCTAGGCCTCCCTCTCCAGCCTCTGATAGCATCATTGATAGTACTGGTAGTATGGCTGCCTCCGTCTTACCGCTCCCCGTGGGGGCTATGATTAGTGTGTGGTGTTTCGAGAGTATGGCTGGTATGGCTTTCTCCTGTACTGGTAGTAGTTTGCTGTAGCCGAGCTCTGGTAGGATGCCTCTGAGCTTTGGGTGTAGTAGTTCTACTGCTCCCCCCATCCTATCCTCTAAACCCCATGTTACACTCTCTGTGCTTTCAAGGTTAAAAGCTGGGCTCTGCTAAGCCATTCCATGGTGTGGTTTTTGATTACATGCTCTAGGTGGTTTTTGAGGCTTTCGCTAGCCGCCTTAGCGTACGCCATATCAACGTACATATTATACGAGTTTGCCGGTAGGCTTGATCTAGCTATGAGGGTTGGGGTTGAGGCTTTAACAGCTATAGTCTTCTACAACTCCATGTTCATAGCCTCCTCCCTCGCATCAACATTGATAATCCTGTATGCTACAGGTAGCGTTATAGCCATGTCTGGGGTTCTCCTAAGCCTCCTCTTAATCGTGGTTTCAAGCCCCTACAGAGCAGTGCTATTAACAAGCCTACTAGTAACCATAATAGTGGTGGGGGCTCTAGTCTTCATACAACAGGCTAGGGGGAGGCTTGAAGAGCCCGTCTTCGACTTCACATATAAACCTAGGATCTCCCCGACGGCTCTCGCAGCAACAGCAGTTACACTCTACACCTCATGGTCTATCCTAGGCTTCAATGGCTCATGCGAGCTCACGGCCTTCATATACACAGTATCATCTCTAGTAGCCGCTACTATAGCATCCCTCTCATCATACACAGTCCTAGAATCCCTCATCCTAGGGGGTTTAGCAGGTCTAGGCCCCCTAGGCCTCGTTCTAACAGCTGGATACGCCTCCCTCAAACCCTTGAAGC
>JAJHQN010000094.1 GCA_020833325.1 Desulfurococcaceae archaeon
GGTCATAGTATGTTTTAGGGGTGCATTGTAAACTGTTCTCCAGCTACTCCTGGGGCTCCACTGTTGCAGTTGTTCAGTCCCCCGATCTTTAGGTTTATAGGGTTGGTGTTAGTATATTCGTGTTCCGGGTGTGTTTTTTGGGTTTGGAGGTTTTTAGGGATGAGATTGAGGCTTTAAGGCGTTTGGCCTTAGATCCTGGTGTTGATGAGGAGGTGTTGAGAGATAGGGCTGCTAGGTTGAGGGAGAAGCTTAGGCGTTACGGCTATACTGTTGTTGTTAGGAGGAATCCTGAGTGGTATAGTGGTCCTAGGTTTCAAGTTTTAATTGCTAGGCTTGGTAGTAGGGGTAGGGGTTCAGGGAGGGGTTCTGAGAGGGTTGTTGATGTCATATTTTATGAAGGGCTTGAAGGGGAGTAGGTCTGCCATGGTTAGTAGTCCCGGTCCGTAGCCTTTTATCTTCTCAGCTAAGCTTACGACTATAGCTGCTGTACCAGAATCCCCTGGGGTTCCGCTACTCCTCCATGTTATGATATGGTTTAAGCCTTCAATAACCACCTCCTCATACTCGGGGGCTCCTACGTAGGCCTTGAACTCCACTCTTATAACCTCCCTACCTCCTACGTAGCCCGAGCCATAGCCTATGATGCCTTTATTATAGCCTTTCCTCACCTTGACATCGTTTGATTCAACATCGTCCTCGGCTACAACCGGGTGCTGGTCCTCCACTACCCTCTCTAGATTTAACCCTGAGGCATCTGCTACTAGTAGTACTGATTCAGCGTAGCCCACGTGGCCTGTTAGCTCACCACTCCTAAGCTTAGCTTCAACAACCTCAGGGCTCTCCCCAACACCAATCTTCTTCCTAAAAGGCTCCCTCCTCTTAGCAGCATCGAGGCTTCTAACAGCTCTAATACTTTTAACGACTGGAATCGACGATGATAGGGTTACTAGGAGTGTGTCTAGGAGGAACCCTGGGTTTATTCCAGTACCTAGGATAGCTACATTACGTAGCCTAGCCCTCTCATCGAGGAGTCTGGCTAGCACGGGGTATCTGTAGTAGGGGTATGCTAGAGTTTCACATGTTGAGATAACATCCGAGCCTATATCCACTACGTCTAAGACCTGCTTGTAAACTCTGTCGAGGTAAGATCCTGTAGCGTGGAACACGACATCACTCCCCCTAAGGCTGGAAACGTCTCTCGAAACATTAACCCCTAGCTTCTCCTCCAAGCCTAGAACCTCACCAGCATCCCTACCAACGATTCTAGGATCTATATCTACAACGCCAACCAGACTAAAACCTCTCTCAAGAGCAACCCTAGCTATAAGCCTCCCAATAGATCCAAACCCGTAAACCCCGAAGTTCAAGCTCGTAGCACCATTCAGACTAGCTAGCTAGGGTTTTTAAATATTAGTGGTATATGTTAAACCAGGGAGAAGCTTTCCCTAGAGCGTGGGTAGCTTGGCTGAGGAGGATAAGGGTGTTAGCAGGGTTGCCCTGAGAATATATGTAATCCTACTGGAATCCAGCGAGCCTCTAGGCGTGAGGGATATAGCTAGGATGCTAGACATACCTGTTAGCACAGCATACTACCATCTCAAGAAGTTAGAAGACCTTGGAATCGTGAAACCCGTAGGCTTAGGGTACACTATAGCTAACCCTTTAAAGCTAGAGGACTACATAGTCCTTGGTAGGAGGCTCGTCCCTAAGTTGATAATCTACTCCTTCTTCTTCCTAGGCGTAGTTGTTGGAGAACTCCTATTAATCCTAGCTAGGAGGTGGGTTACCTATGACTCGGTGATAGTTATAGTGGTTGGGTTGCTAGCCTTCATAATACTATTCTATGAAGGGTTCAGGCTTAGACAACGGCTATGGCATTAAACTATGTGTAGTATGGTTGGGTTTGTAGAGCATATGATAATTTGATTTTAATAAAATTTATTAGGTTTAACTAGCATACCTTAACAGGGTTAAAGAGATGTATGAGGTTCAGGGTTCAGCGGCCGCCTTTGAGGGCCAGCTGCTAACTCAGGTTGAGCTCAAATACTTAAGGGCAGTTTTTAAGCTTGGCGGCTGCCCTGGTAGGGGTTCCTATGCTAGGTTCTCTGAGATAGCTAGGTTTCTCGGTGTCTCAGCTCCAACAGTTAGTATAATGGTTAGGAGGCTTGAGGATAGAGGTTTGCTTAGTGTAGAGCCTAGGAGGGGTGTTGTTATAACATGGAAGGGGCTTGAGATGCTTGCTGAGTACTGTTGGAAGACTTCAGTCCTTGAGGTAGCCTTAACAAAGCTAGGTGTACCCGAGAGTTATCAAAGGGATCTGGTGGAGAAGATGGCGTTAACTCTTGATATGAAAGCTGTTGTAAAACTCTGGGATTGCCTTGGTAGGCCTAAGGCCTGTCCTCACGGTAGCCCTCTAGATGTTAACTTGGAGTCTACGAGGGAGGTTGTAGAGTTTCTTGAAAAATGTTGTGGTTTAGGGAAGCCCTAGGTGTTCTCACTAGAAATTAGGGTGAGGGAGTGGGGGTAGTGTGTTTTATAAGATTAACTACTTAGTAGACTCCTCGCTGGGAGTCTTTAAGGGGGCTTGTGCTTTCTCGAACGTTGGGAGCTCTGGGAACGCTTCCTTGAGCCTCTGTTCCGCCACTATACTGGCATCCCTTAGTATTCTCTGAGCCTCCTCTGTCACGTAGGTAGATTCTAGCGGTATAGGGGCTTGCGTGGTGGCCTGTAACATTGCTACTTGCAGGTTCTCGTCTATCTCAACTAGTTCTGCGAAAACATCTGGTATCATACCCTTTATGTAGCCGGCTACCTGTCTTAGAGCTACTATGGCTGGTGCTAGGTTTGCTTGGACATCACCGAATATTACTGCTGTCTCAAGTCTAAGCTTAACCCTTTCCAGAGCATACCTAACTGTCATTATAACTCTAGCCATCTTCCTTACTTCAGCCACCTCGTTAGCGTACATAGCAGCCTTACTCTTATCCCCTTCCACTAGAGCGTTAACAGTTTTCTCGAACAGCATCTTATCATATGATTGTAGCTTCGCTAGGCTGTAGTCTAGCTTGTTTATCTGAGCTCCTATCTTGTAGAGTGCTGATACTATCTGCTGCTTCACTGGAGGCGGAGGGCTTATGACCTCCCTAAGCCTCTTAGCTAAGCTAGCCTCCTCCTCAGGCCCAGCCCATCTTCTAGCCCACTCTTCCGTTTTGCTCATGGAGGGCACCGTTATATCGTAGGCTTTGCGAGACCTATTTGGGTGTAGGCTTGTAACATAGAGGTTACCCCCCTATATATGGGGTTAGAGGAGGATTCAATGGGTGTAGGGGTTTGGTGTTGAAGATCGAGGGCTTAGCGCAACTCATAGGATCTGAGGTTGAAGACTCCTACGGTAGATCCCTTGGAACCCTGGTTAGCATTATGAGCGATGTTAATGGCGAGGTTAGAGCTGTTGAGGTTAAAATCGTCGATAGGGGTCTTGAGACTGTAGCAGCTGATAGGATAATACTGAGAGATGGGAAACTCCTCGTAATACCGGATTGGAAGTATGAGGCTTTAAAGGTCATAGAAGCCCTTGATAGAGCTTATAGGAGGAGGAGGGCCCTAGAAACAATGTCAGCCTCCGATATACCAGGCGATGTGGTCGAAGATCTTAAGAGAGGTTTAAGTGAGGAAATAAAAAGCCTTAAGATAAAAGCTGAAGAGGTTAAAAGGATAATAAAGGATAGGATTGCAGCGATAGAAGATGAGAGCATACAGGTAGCTAGGGCTATAGTAAGCATACAAGTCCTATACTTCAGCGGGGAGGTTAGCGAGAAGAACTACACGCAGAGCATAAACCACCTAAGAAAGCTGAGGGAGAAGCTCATAGAGGAGAAGAACGACGCTAAGAAAACCCTTGATAAGCTGGAGAAGACAGTAGAGGCGATAACAACACCACAAGAACCTAAGAAGCAGGAGGAGAAGAAGCAAGCACCCCAAGCACCTCCACAGGCACCCATAACAGTGAAGGTGGAGGAAGGCTAGCACCTCCCACGAGCTCGTGTAAACTCAAGGTTTCAAAGCCTGGACCCCATCCATCCTAACGCACGGTATCTCAACCCTTTACTTTAAGAAGGGCATACTTTAATAGAGCTTAGCCAATTTAAGGCTTAGAGGCACTCCTAGTCTCCCGGTGGTCGAGGGGTGTCTTCTAAGGGGGCTAAGGAGAAGAAGGCTAGGAAGCCTGTTAAGGTTGAGGAGGTTAAGGAGTCCCATCTAATGGCCATGGTTGAAACGGGGTTATCTCGTGATTTGATTGATAAGGCTAGGGTTGAGCTTGCTAAGGAGAAGTTT
>JAJHQN010000095.1 GCA_020833325.1 Desulfurococcaceae archaeon
CTACTTGCAATAACAGTACTTATGGTTAAAAGCGAGAGGCTCATATACGGTATTAGGCTGAGAAAACCCAGGGTGGAAGCCTAGTTTAACGTGGAGGCTGAAGTATGTGAGCTTAGAAGAGCATTTAAGAACCGCCCAGGTATATCTTAGCGAGGCGTATAAGCTCTACGAGGAAGGCTATAGGGCTGACGTGTGTGAGAAGGTATGGGCTGCAGTTAAACATGCAACAATAGCTCTCACCACTAGATTCCTAGGTGTAAGCGAGCCTAAGGGCATCCCATGGAGGGAGTTTGTCAGAGAGGCTTTTGAGAAAGCCGGTCTCAGCAGGGATGAGGCCTCATACTGGGCATCCTACTTCATAGATGTTAGAAGGGGCTTACATGGAGATTGCTTCTACAGCCTCTACTACGAGGAATCCGAGCATAAGCCTTTGATTGAAAAAGCTCCACAGTACGTTAACCTGGTAGCCGAGCTTGTCAAGCGAGGTAGCACCCCCTAGCGACCCCCTCCCCGCACCCCTGGGAGGCTCTAGTAGGTTTTCTTAGTAAGGTAACTCCTGGGATCATCATGTAGCCGGCTTAGGGGTCACTATAAGTATTTAAGGTCTGTATGGCTGTAAACCCTATGGGTGTCGTTGGTGAAGTCGATTTGCATATAGGGTTGAGCTCCTGGACGTGAGGCTCCTCAGGCCTCATGAGGATGTGGTTGAAGGGAGGGTTCGTGGTCTTGCTGATCAAATCCTCCTGGATGGGTTTATACGCTATCCCATCCTCGTGGATTCTAGAACTCTGGTTGTGCTCGACGGCCATCATAGACTTGCTGTGGCTAAGCTCTTGGGGTTGAGGTTCATACCTGCTATTCTCGTTGACTACGATGGTGATTGTGTTAGTGTTTCATCGTGGAGAGACGGTGTTACTGTTACCAAGGATATGGTTAGAGAGCACGGTCTTAAGGGTAACCTTATGCCTCCTAAGACTAGTAGGCATAGGGTTTGCTTCGAGGTACCAGAGGTTAGGGTTCCACTGGAGGTGTTAAGGGGTTGAGTGGTGGTCTAAGGGCTGTCATAAGGGTTGGTGTTGGTAGAGCCCTCTACAGGGGAGGCACCGTAGAGACTCTTCTCGGCTCTATGGATGCTAGGGGTGTTAGCGTGGACTCGGTGTTATCAATGTTGGCAGCGTGCTTCTCTAGGAGTGTAGCTGAGAAGCTTAACATTAACAACGTTGAGGTTGTGGTGGAGCTCTACGAGGATCTGGACGCGCTCCTAGACGGTGACGTTAGCAACGTTAACAGATTGAAGGTTAAGATTAGGGTTGAGGGTGCTACCAGGGAGGCTGTCGAAGGGGCTCTCACAGGATGCCCGTTCTACACCATGCTAAGATCTAAAATCGACCTAGAGTGAGGTTGATGTCTTGATGGAGCTCCTCCCAATAGGGTTACTTAGGCCTCCTAGAGAGCTAAGCTTATGGGATGTGCCTAGCCTAATGGGGGAGATACTTAGGAAGGGTTATGTTGATGAATGCATTAGTGTTAACGAGGACATGGAGGTTACAGGGGGTCTGGAGCTCTACTGGGCTCTCTACAAGCTTGGAGTTAGGCTAGCTCCCGTAGGCTTCAATGGATGCTACGCAAGCCTAGATGATCTAGGCTTCTACGATGATGTTAAAGGCAATCCTATAAGAGTTTACAGTGATAGCTTGGACTTAGCCCTAAGAGGCATTCCCACGCCCTTGGTTAAGCTTAGGAGTTACTCTAACGAGAGGGTTAGGGTTTGGGCTAAGCTAGAGTGGTTCAATCCATTTAGCTTAAGCATTAAGGATAAACCCCTACTACACATCCTAAGAGAGATGTCTAGGAGGGGGGGTCTTGAAGGTAGGGTTTTAGCTGATGCATCCTCAGCTAACTTCGGCATAGCCCTCGCAGCCTTAGCACCACAGTTCAAGGCTAGGGCTAGAGTGTACCTCCCGAGGAGGGCTGAGCTCTTCGGAAGGATTATACCAAGGGTTATGGGGGCCGAGGTTGTTGAGACCGAGGCTGAGCTGACAGTGGAGCTCCTATCGAGGATATTAGAGGATAGTAGGAGGGAGGGCTTGTTACATGTCAACCAGTTCTTAAACGATCTAAACTTCGAATCACACCTAAGGATAACAGCTAAGGAGCTAGACTACCAGGCTAGAATGGCTAGTTTAAAGCTTGTAGCAATTGCAGGATCCCTAGGAACTTCAGGTCACATGGCCGCAGTGGACTTCTACTTCAGGTACAGGTACGGAGATAAATTTAAAACAATAATGGCTCAGCCAGCTAGAGGAGAACATATACCTGGTATGAGGAGGAGTGAAACAGGCATGATATGGCTTGCTATGATAGCTGAGGGCTACGAGCTCCACGATGTAACACTAGGTGAAGCGTTGGAGGCTCTAAGGAGGGTTGCTAGGGTGGACGGCCTACTAATAGGCCCCTCTGGAGGGGCGGCCCTAGCTGCCTTAGAGAAATCCGTGGGGGTTAACGATCTTAATGGGGATGTAGTTGTCATAATCCCGGATACGGGGTTTAAGTATGTTAACCTAATCTCAAAGCTTGTTGGAGGTTAAGAAATAGGGTGGTGGGCTGGGCTACGCTAATATGGGTTTTTAGCCTAGCTCCTCCTCCGTCTTCCTCCTTTTAACAGCTCTATCGAATATAATCCAGTTCCTATACCACTCCTCATTCTCCTTTCTTAGGAGCTCTAGCACCATCCTTGTTAGCTCTTTAGCTGTAATCTCATTCTTACCACTCTTAAGTATCTCAGCTTCAACGATCTTAGCTATCTTCCTAGCGGCATCCAATGTAGCCCCTGATTTTAGACAGCTTACAACTACCTTTTCGTATGCGAACTCCTCCCTACTACCATCCCTCTTTATAACATATATTGTTGTCAACAGTTTTCACCTCACATTATATTATTGCCAGACAGTGTATTTAACTTTATTACATCCACCATAACCTAGGGTGGTGTTGGTGTGAGCTCCTGTAGGGCTCTTGTTACAGGTGCTAGTAGGGGTATTGGTTTTATGGCTCTTGAGGCTTTAGCTTCTATGGGTTGCTTTATTGTTGCGTGTTCGAGGTCACTTGATAGGATGATTGAGGTTTCCAACGAGATCTTCACTAGGTATCCTGGTAGAGTTATACCTTTAAGGTGTGATCTTAGGGTTAGGGATAGTGTTAGAGATGCTGTTCTATATGCTTTGGAGGAGCTCCTAGGCTTGGAGTACGTTGTTGTAAACTATGGTAACCCTAGTAGGGAGCCCCTACACCTCCATGAGGCTGACTGGGATGACTGGATGGAGGCTTCAGCGCTATACATAGCTTCAACAGCGACAATACTGAGGTTGCTTATCGAGAGGAACCCTGTTAAGGCTACAGTGTTGATAACATCTAGCTTCACAGTAGCAGAGCCCATGCCACCACTGGTGGTGTCAGATACTGTTAGAGCTGGGCTATCAAGGCTTGTTAGGATAGCTGCTAGAGAGTACCCCGATAAGGTTAGACCAATACTACTCCTACTAGGGAGCTTCGACACACCAGGAGCTAGGGAGACTGTGAGGAGGATAGCTGAGTCCAGGGGGCGGGATCCAGAGGAGGTTTGGAGGAGGGAGGTTGAGGGTATAAGCCCTCTTAGGAGGACCGGGAGGAGGGAGGAGCTCATAGAGCTAATCAGAACACTTCTAAGAACACCAGAGTACCTCACAGGTGCAACAATACTATTCGATGGAGCCACATCAAGAATAGCCTGGCCGTAGCCTGTGAGAGTTGAGTAACCAAGCAAAACGTGAATCCCAGGAGTACACCGTAAGACATTAATACCCTCCAGCCTCCTAGTAACCCTGGAGGGCTGTCTGAGATGGTGTTACCTCACCCAACGAACGCTGTACTCGTAGGCAGGAAACCAACAATGAACTATGTGATAGCAGCTCTCAGAATGCTAACACATGAAGGCCTAGAGGAGGTCGTCATAAAAGCTCGTGGAGCCAACATATACAGAGCTGTGGAGACAGCAGAGGCCGTAAGAAGAACAATGGCTAATGTAATGGTGAAGCACGTGAATATAGGAAGCGAGGAGATAGTAGATAAGAACGGTAAGAAGAGAAGGGTTTCATCCATAGAAATAATCCTAACCAAATCGAGAAAACTCTAGCAACACACTTAGCTAGAGGTATACTACCATACTGTTAACTAATACACTTTAACCATCCTAACTAAGATCTTGAGACCTCAGCCGTCGAAGA
>JAJHQN010000109.1 GCA_020833325.1 Desulfurococcaceae archaeon
TAACATTCATAGAGTTTACATGTAGGCAGAAGGGTCGGTGTAGCTAAATCTATGTGTAAGCATTCTCAATAGCATCAACAACCTTTGATACACTCACCTCCAAACCCATATCCTTTAAACCTCTGGCAAGCGCTGTATATGCTTTCAGTAAATGCGTTCTAGAAGCTTGTAGCCCCATGTGCCCTACTCTTATAACCATGCCTTCAAGCCTTCCCCAGCTTCCGGCCAGCAGGACTCCGTACTTAACCCATATGTAATCCCTTAGCTTTCTCTCACTAACACGTTGGGGTACAATTATGGCTGATACTGTGGGGGATGAGTGCTCCAGAGAGCTAGGATACGGCTCTAGATTTAGAGTTTCAAGAGCTCTCCAGGAAGCTTCTCTAGCCTTTAAATGCCTAGAGTATACCTGCTCCAGGCCTTCCTCTAGTATGATGTTTAACGCTTCATCTAACGCGTACACAAGTACATCGGGCATAGTGTATGGAAACACGTTTTTAACATCTAGCATATCCCTCCACAACTTGAAGCTCATGTAGAGACCTGTATAGTTAACTCTTTCCACCCTCTCCCAAACATCATCGCTTAAAGCTATTACAGTTAAACCTGGAGGGGCGTTTAAAACCTTCTGGCTACCGCCTATCAGTATGTCTAGGCCCCAATTATCGAATTCTACAGGTACACCTCCGATAGTGGATACTGCATCAACTATAGTTATAACACCGAAATCCCTAGCTATTTTTGCTACACTCCTAACATCGTTAAGGATAGCTGAGGGGGTATCGCAATGTACTATCGTTAATATCGATGCATCCCTATTCTTCTCAAGAGCTCTCTCAACCTCACCTACATCAACACCTCCACGCCAATTCTCTCCCGCTATCAGCAATGGTTTTCCTCCATAAGCTTTCACAATGTCAGCAAAACCCTCTCCGAAGACACCATTTGCAACTACTATAACCTTATCTCCAGGTTTCATTGTGTTAGCAATTGAAGCCTCAAGCCCCATTATAGCCTCTCCAGCCATCACATATATATGCGATTTCTCAGCGTTTAGAAGCTTTTGAAGCTTACCTCTAACATTGTTGTAGAGCTCTAGGAAAGAGGGGTCTAAGTCTGGGTTTGTGGTCTCCCTTATCATTGCCTTCTTCACTCTCAATGGAATCTCCGTGGGCCCTGGAGTCATTATTAGTCTATCTGTGTAGAACTTCACTTTTCACCCTCCTCCCTCTTAGTTTTCTCCAACTGCCTCTCTACAGCATCTCTGGATCTTGCTTCTCTAATACTTCTAATCCTCTCCACAGTTTCTATAACGTTAAGCCATGGTATTAACTCTGATGCATCATCGGAGTTAAGCGATTGATAAACCCTCTTAGCAGCATGTAGCTCTACCTTCCTTATTATGAAGTCTATCTCGACTTCCTCAGCTTCAGCTTCACTAGAAACAATCCATACTTTACCGTGGACAGGACATATTATATCACCGTTTTTAAGCTTAAAAAGGGGAAGCCCGTCTATAGGGCATGTATCCGCTAGCATTGTAGCACCTTCAGCTACAAGCCTCGTCATTCTCCTAACAACCTCCTGATCTCTGTAAACCTCCCTACCTCCACTCATACTAGTAGCCCTATATTACTGAGTTCAGAGGAACGGAAATAAACTAAACTTAGCTTACGACGGTATCGCCGCTTCCCGGCACATGGATATCCCGGCCTCTTCAGGGTTTAACTGGTTTATGGAGGAGTTCTAGCCTCTACAATCTAGGGGCTTTATCTCCATTTTCTCTAGCTCGCTCAGACACTCCTTCATTTCCCATTTAAGGCCTTTAAAGCCCTCTATAGTATTAAAAGCTTTAGTGTGGTATTTGACTCGGTGGTTAGGTTGCAATCTCTCTCAGGTTTGGGAGGTTTAGCTAGGTTCCTGGCTGGCGTGTACCTAGTGTATTTTCTAGGCGTTTTCCAAGCTGTGTACTTGGAGCTTGAAAGAGCGAGTTTTGATGTAAGGTATAATGCTTATAACATTGACTATGTTGGAGAGCGGTTGAATGTAGCGACGGCTAACATTATAAACTCTCTGGAGAGCTCACTAGCCCCCCTGGCTATTATAGCTCTTGTGTGGATTATCGGTGGTATACTATTGGCATCCGGGTGGGATCATCTGAGGTTTAAGTGGCCTGGGAGGATTAGATTGCTATACTCTTTCACGGTATACGCTATCTACGCTATCCTAGCCCTAGCCATACTCTACCCAGCTCTAAAAGTTTTTGGAGCTCTAGAGCACCTGGGCTCGATGGAGCTTGTGGAAGCTATAAGACCCCTGGGGGAGACGTTCATAGTACCCCATGCCTACGCACTCCCCCTCATACTACCTTTAGTGAGGTCAATCCTAGTGGTTAGGTATAGTGAGGTTGGGAGGGTAGCCGGAGCACTCCTAATCCTAGGGAGCATCCTATACCTGATAGGTGCCTACAACGTCTACCAGGCAATCAAACCCTTTACAGTTATCAGAGAGCACTGGACAAAGCTCACATCAACGGGTTTCACTGAGGAAGGCTTGATAGAGTTGAGCATCGTAACACTTGAAACCTCCCAGCTCATGATACTCAGGGTTATAGAGCTAGTTAAAGTTCTAGCCCTCGCATCCCTCCTCTACGGCCTAGCATTCATAACAATGAATAGAAGGGTTCAAGAAACCCTAGGAGGCTTAGCTAAAACCCTAAAGGAAAGGATAAGGCTGAGGT
>JAJHQN010000029.1 GCA_020833325.1 Desulfurococcaceae archaeon
GTTTTGAGGGGGTGAGGCTTTTAGATGTAACTAGGTGGATGGTAGCGGGGCGGTTCTACGGTTCTCTAAGTTTCCCGTATATCGATGTCATAGTCATTAGTAGTCCTGAGAGTATGGGGAGTAGTAGTGTTGATCCAGCGATGGCTGTGAGTAGCACGCTATACCCTACGACATCTAGCATCCGCTCTCTCGATTTAATGGAGGCTATGTGGAAGGCTTTTAGAAGGCTATAAGCTCCTAGTAGTAGTAGGGTGTAGAAGGTTATGATAGTTATTAACTGTAGTATGCTTGCTAATGTTATAGCATTTATAAGTGCTGGTATTAAGGTAACCCCTAGCATGTAGGGGGTGTTAAAAACTTCTTCAAGCCCGCCTAGACGAGCTATAATAAAGCAACTAACTATGAGCAAAGCTGATAGATTAGCGTAAAACTGTATGAGAGGTTCATCGTAAACCCTAGAGAGCGTTCTAAGAAAGATTAGGATTGCCGCGAACCCGGTGATGGCTGAAAGAAGGCCGACGACAGCTAAGCCGCTGTAGAGAAGTAGGGGGGATAGAAGTAGGAGTAGTCCACCGCTAAAACCTTCGAGCTTGCTAATCCTAAGGTTCACCTGTGAAACACCTTGTTAAATCCATGGAAGCATTATTCACTTAAAGCTTATATACTTTAACTTTAATATATTTTATAGTATAAAATATTAATTTTAACCTATTGTTTTCGGTTGGTATTAACTACTTGGGGGCCCCGGCTTTGAGCTTGCTAAGCTTAGAAGCTGTGAGTGTATGTGTAGATGATAGGGTCATAGTTAGAGATGTTAGTTTAAATATTAATCCTGGTGAGTTACACGTCATAATGGGGCCTAATGGTGCTGGTAAGTCGACTCTCCTAGCCGCTATCATGGGCTTATCTCACGTGCGGGTTTGTGGTGGTAGGATACTGTTTAGTGGTGTTGATATAACTCATTTTCCTTCCTATGAGAGAGCTAAACTCGGCATATCTCTAGCTCACCAGGTAACTCCAACGTTTAGAGGTGTTAGGTTCCTAGAGGTTGCTAATGCTATTTCTAGTAGGTTTAACACGGATTGGAGGACTCTAGCTTCTCTCTTGAAGGTTGAAGATCTCCTTTTAAGAGACCTATTTAGTGGATTTAGTGGTGGTGAGAGGAAGAGGGCGGAGCTTTACCTAGCACTACTCCAGAACCCTAGGGTAGCTCTGCTCGACGAGCCTGATAGCGGTGTAGACATAGATACTTTGAGAGTCCTAGCTGAGCTAATAGACTACATTGTGTTCACTCAAGGAACCTCGGTCATCCTAGTCACACATTTAGGGCCCATTCTAGAGAAGTTGCCTAGAATCACTAGAGCTCATATCATGGTAGAAGGGGCTATAGTGTATAGTGGTGACCCCTCTCACGTAATCCCAGTTATATTGAAGCATGGGTATACGAGGGGGCTGGAGGTGTTTGGAGGTGAGGGTGGGTAGAGCTGAGATAGAGAAGGCTCTTTCTAAACCCTCACCTTTCGGTGTAGATATCGACGTATCAAAATACGTCGTTGAGGAACCCTCCGTGGAGGAGTTTAAGGCTTTAGAGCTGGAGGAGTCCGTTAGGAGAGCTTCTACAAGGCTTGGTTTTAACGGTATTAGACCTAGCTATATCCAAGTGGATCAAACGGCTCTCTACACACTTTTAGAGAAAAGGCTTAGAGGTTATGGTGTCACAGTAATCCCTCTTAGGATTGCTCTTGAGAAAACAGATCTTGCTAGGAGGATTGCATGGAGGCTTGTGGATCCGAGAAATGATAAGTACACAGCATTAGCATACCTTAAAGGTGGGGAGCTGGGATACTTTATATACGTGCCTCCTAACGTTAAAGTCGATATACCAATATACACATGCCTAGTTTTAAAGCTTGAGAGGAGAGCTCAACTAGCTCACAACGTAGTGTACGTTGATGAAGGTTCCGAGGCGCACGTCGTCACAGGATGTGCTGTACCACACGGGGTTAGAGAAGGGCTCCATGTAGGCATCACGGAATTCTACGTGTCTAAGGGGGCTAGGCTGACGTTCTCCATGATCCACGCCTGGTCGCCGGGAGTTCATGTTAGGCCTAGAACAGCTGTGTATGTCGAGGAAGGGGGTGAGTACGTAGGCTACTACATAACCTACAATCCCCTACAATCCATACAAATGTATCCTGTGACGAGTCTTCAGGCTAGGGCTAAAGCCTACTCAGCATCTGTGATTGTAGGCCTTGGATCCGGTGATTATGATGTGGGGGCTAAGATTGTTCTTGAGGGTTCCGGAGCTTCAGGTGAAGTGGTCTCTAGAACTCTGGGATTGGATGAGTCTAGGATTACGGCTAGGGCTGAAATAGTGGGTAGGGCGAGGGACTCCAGAGGTCATATAGAGTGTTTAGGCCTTCTAGTATCAGAGAAGTCTAGCATAACAGCTCACCCTCAGATTAAGTCAGAGAATCCGGGTTCCACGTTGAGTCATGAGGCAGCTATAGGTAGGATATCAAGGGAGGAGTTAGAGTATCTCATGAGTAGGGGGTTCACAGAGGATGAAGCTAAATCCATAATAGTTAGGGGGTTCATGAAAGTCGATGTTCCAGGCTTACCCGAGGTTGTTAGAAGGCATGTGGATAGAATAGTGGGTACTATTTCAAAGCTGGCTATGGGATAAGATATGGTTTACGAGTTAACCTCTTAATAGACCCTTCCACATCTAGATTAGACGGTGGTTTGGGAGTGGCAGAGGAGGTTAAGCGGATCTTAGCTGCTATAGAGAAGGCTATCATGCTTGAGGTTAGCGAGCTTACAAGAGCCCCTCCTAATACCATCTGGGTTACAGAGGTTTCAAGATGTATAAGGCAGTCGTTCTACTCCCGAATATACCTCAAATCCCTGGACTTTGGCGCGGCATATACGATATTGAGGGGTAGGCTTTTACATGAAGTTGTGCTAAGAAACATGCCTCTAGGTGTTACCGAGACTGAGGAGGGTACGAGGAGTATCGTAGTAGAGGATGAAGCGGGTAAGGTGGAGGTTAGAGGTAGAGCTGATATGGTTGTAGGAGACTACATAGTGGATTTAAAGACTAGCGAAAGAGCCCCCGATAAGCTTCCCGAGGAGTATAGAGGTCAAGTTCAACTGTACATGGAGCTCTACGGTAGGAGTAAGGGTTTGGTTGTCTACATTACAAGGGAGGGGTTAAAGTACTTCCAGGAAAATAGGGATGAGGGGAGGATTGCTAAGCTTAAGGAGAAAGCTTTAAAGTTAAGTAGAGCGTTAAGGGAGAATAAGCCACCGGAACCTGAGGTTGGATTTTGGTGTAGGTGGTGTAGCTGGTCTACACAAGAACTTTGCCCTGAAGGTTACAACTACAAGATTGGCAAGAGCTCAGAGCGTGGATAACCAAGTCTAACCCTCTTCCCTTCTCTTTGAAAAGGCGAGGATTCCCATTAGAATGGGGGTTTGAGGTCACACCCTTGGGGCATGCTCCTGGACCGGGTCTCCGGCTCATCACCCCTACCCCTCCGGGACTTAGGGTTATGATCGGATCATAACACCTGGAAGTATGGCTTCACCTTCAGATCTCATCAAAAACCTACGATCCAGAATACATAGGCTTAGAAATCCTACCTCATCCCCGGGTTAAAAGGCTAGGCTCTCAGTTGTAACCTCAGGCTATAGGTAGCCCGCTAACCCTAGGCTCTTCGCCTAGGCTGGCGGAAGCCCATGGCATCGCCTCCGTGTTATAGGAAGCCTCTACCTCCCCTCGCGAGCTTAATGCTATAAGTCCTAGTGTTCCAGGACCCCATCTCATTGTGTGCTCTCTCACGGTTAGCTCAACAGCGTCTCTTAGCACACCTACTATCTCGTATAACTGTGCTAATCTGAGGGAGCTCATAGACATTATTATGGTCTCCCCTATTCCTGTAGCTGATGCTGCTACTTTACCGTTAGCGTAGAAGCCTGCACCAGGTATGCAGCTATCCCCAACTCTACCTGGAAGCTTTAGTAAGACACCTCCGGTACTAGCTCCAGCTGCAAGGCAGCCGTTTGAGTCGAGAGCTACGGCTCCAACAGTATCGTATCCTAGGGCTTTAGCGGATTCAATCCTCCTGGCAATCCACGTTGATTGGGGGGGCTTCAACCTAGCAGTCTTCCACCTCTCAACAGATCTCCAGTGAGGGCCGGGGTGCTTCTCTAAACCCAGCTTCGCTGCTAGCTCGTCTGCACGAGGCCCAGCCATTATTATATGAGGCGTCTTCTCGGCAACGATTCTAGCAAGCCTTATAGGATTCCTTGGATAGGTTACAGCTGCTACACCTCCAGCCCTACCACTACTAATCATAACCCCAGCGTCCATGGAGACCCCGCCTACATAGTCTAAGACACTCCCAACACCTGCATTAAACAAACCTGAATCCTCTAGGAACGCTATAGCTTCAACAACCATATCGAGGCAACCTCCACTCCTAGAAACATCTAAACCAATCATAACAGCTTCCTTTAAAGTCTTCACAACAGCCCCCATATCCAAGTCTAACCCTCTCCAAACCCCAGCTCCCCCGTGAACCACCACTACCGGTTTAAAGCCCAAGCCATACACCAACCTAGTATAAGAGCTTCAACCCCCTTTAAGAAAAGGCTGTACTAAGCGTAAACAAGGGGCACGGTGTATGGCGCTACCAGGATACCTAGCTATAAACAATGTTAAGGGGGCTACTGCTAGGCAACAACCAGCAGGGGTTGATATAAGCGTATGTGAAGTTTACAAGATTAAAACACAAGGATTTATGGGAGTGGAGAATAGGGAGCTCCCAGACGTAGAGCGGTTAGAGGATAAAGAAGGATTATGGGTCTTAAGCTCTGGGGTCTACAAAGTCAGATACTGCGAGGTTGTTGAAGTACCTCTAGATACTGTAGCGCTATGCTTTCCAAGAAGTAGCTTGCTGAGAATGGGAGTGGATCTTAGATGCACCGTTTGGGATCCAGGTTATAAAGGTAGAGGAGAGGGGCTACTAATAGTCCATAACCCCTATGGGGTTAGGCTGGAGAAGATGGCTGGAGTAGCACAACTAGTATTCATAAAACTCCTAGGAGAACCGGGGCAAGGTTATAGTGGTGTGTATCAAGGAGAGGGCTTAACAGAAGGCTAAGAATCCCGCAACCTCCTTCACTACCTCAACCCGGCTCATCTTCGCTGGGCCTCGTCACTCGTCAGAGTCGACGGTTTCAATCATCGCCTCTCCAATATCCAACAGGCGGAGACTCGTCTACCTAAAGACAAAACCCCTAGCCGCAACACGTATTATGTGGTAGTATAAGCTTAAATTCTTTTCCCTTTATACCTCAACCATAAATGACGGTTCTCCGTGTAATTATGTGTTTTAGCTGTTTTAAAGCTACTCTACTACTATTTTAGGCTCCTCTATAAGCTTTGTTCCAGCTACCACCTGGTCTATGCTATGTATAACACATCCTAAGAACTCCAGCTTCTCCTCTAGCTTGTCGAAGTCTATGTTCTCCCCTTCAACTGTTACACTTAACGTCATAGTATCTACATCTATCTCCTTAACTGTTATGTTCACGCCTTCAATCCCATCTATAGAAGCTATTTCCTTGCTTATCTCAACTATACTAGGTCCTTTAACGGGTTTTAGAACATCTAATACAAGCCTCCTAATGGGGGCCTTCAACTAACTTACTCACCCTACATCCTAGCTATAGCTAGGTAACCTTTTAATATTTGATCTTAGCGCTCCGGATTCCTCTCCCTCGCACCTACTGATTTAAGGAGCTCTCTGAGAGGGCCCGGTATCTCGATGCTCTTCATAACACTAGGATCTACTATGGCGATAACCACCTCGCAGTCCGCAGCCTTAAAACCTCTACTTTCGTTGAATATCTCAAACCTGTACTTAATACTCTTATTACCTAACTCCAGGTCAACGATATCAACCCTAAAATCGTCGTGAGGGAATATCGGACGGTAGTAGTCACAAGCAGCTCTAACCCTAGGAACTATGACACTATACCTGCTGAGAATACCTGGAAAACCGCCCAAAAGCTTCTTAAAGAACTCCTCCTCAGCCCTCTCACAGTATCTAAAGTAGTTAGAGAAATGTACAATACCAGCAGCATCAGTCTCATTCCAGTAAGCTGTAGATCTATAACTATAGATAGCCAACGAAAACACCCCTTTAGAGAGCAGTTTGAAAACATCCTATTAAACTTTAATTGAGGAACACCCGCTTCCAAGCTACCTTAGTTTTCATGATTACTCATACCACTTATATACCTTTGTAAATGAAATCTCTTCAAATCCTAAAACTAGAATGTATAGACGTATAGGTTTGATTTCTAAGACCTCCCATACTACTACAAGTATAACGAGGTTCTGGGTGTTAACGCTCAAGCTGTTACACAGAAGAATGATAAGGTTTGGAATGCATTCTTAGAGCTGTAAAAGAATACTATACAAGCAGGGAGTGCTCGATATGCGGAGAGGTACACGAGAACGGTAAGGTTTACAGGGGGCTGTATGTCTGTAGGAGGACTGGGAGGAAGGTTAATGCTGATGTGAACGTAGCATTAAACATAGCGAGAAGACAGGGATATAGGGTAAAAGTGACAAGGAAGATAGAGAGTTACATAGTTACGCATAATGGTGTAATATCATTAACCCCTCACCAGGGGGCTAACACCCTAGACCCAGAGGTTCGAAACTCCGCTCTTTAAAGGCGGGGAGGGGTCATTTTGGGCTTTAGAACTCCTAGTATTCTCCTAGTTGTTTAACATGGATCTGAGCGAGCTCGTCCCCCCATCTATCTACATCCTCTAGTCTTCCAAGGAAGAATCTTAGTACTGGTGGTTCATAAACCCATTTTAACCCCTTAATCACATCTCTGTTTTCGTAGAGCCATAGAATTCTATCTACCAAGTACTCTGCATGAGATTTTGTATAGGTCCTCCTTGGGAACGCTATTCTAATCAGCTCTAGGTCTGCATAAACCTCCCTTCCATCCTTAGCTCTATCCATAGACATAGTGCCTCTTTCCATGGCTCTAACTCCTGATACTAGGTAGAGGGCTCCTGCTAGTGACGCTGCTGGGTACGAGCTCCTAGGTAGGTGCTCTAGGAATCTTAGAGCATCCAAGTGTACTCCTAGTCCTCCAGGTGGTTTAACAACGGGGATCTTGTTTCTATCAAGCTCCTCTACAACATATCTTATGAGTTCTAGCTCTGAACCTACAAGGCTCTCGTCAACCATCTCCCTTAGCCCAATAGCCATAGCAGCCAGCTCTTTAACAGACATCCCGCCATATGAGGGGAACCCCTCGTAGACTGGAAGTAATACTACTAACTTCTCATAGAACTCCCTGTTATTAGTAGCGATGAGGCCTCCTCTAACCGCTGGGGCTTTCCGCGCGCTCATGTATAGTATGTCAGCGTATCCAGCCATCTCCCTTACTATCTCCGCTAAGCTCTTGGAAGCGTATCCAGGCTCCCTTTCTTTTATAAAGTAGGCATTCCAATCCACCATACTAGCGTCTAGAACTAGCGGTACCGCATACTTATCACATAGCTCTTTGACCAAACGTATGTTCTTCATGGATACAGGTTGCCCTCCAAGTAGGTTGGCTACAGCCTCCACCCTCACATAAGCAACCCTACCCTTCATCTTTGATAGGAGCTCCTCAAGCTTACCAACATCTATATTGCCTTTGAACGGATAATCGCTAATAGTGTTAAGAGCTTCGGGCACAGGTATCTCTATCATCTCTCCACCAGCTAGTTCTACATGAGCCTTAGATGTTGTAAAATGATAATTCGTTATAACAGCCATACCCGGCTTGATTAAAACCTTAGCTAGAAGGTGTTCAGCAGCTCTCCCCTGATGAACGGGGAGCACGTAATCCATTCCAAACACATCTCTAACAGCCTCTACCAGCTCATAGTACGACCTCCCTCCAGCATAAGCGTCCTGGGCTGTTATCATAGAAGCCAGCTGTCTATCGGTCATAGCATTAACACCACTATCAGTCAACATATCAAGGAATACATCGTCGGATCTTAGAAGGAATGTATTCCAGCCAGCACCTTTAATAGCCTTAAGCCTGGCCCACACGCTTGGCAATGATATCCTCTCAACAACCCTAACCCTGAAACCTTCGACCTTCAGGGTACCCCCTCTAGACGATTTAACAACTATCAACTCTCACGCACCGCGTATGCTACAATAAGCACTACTTATATTTTCAAACCTAGGCTACATATAATCAAACATGCTTGGCAAGCGTATAGCCTACCTGAGGGGCGTTAGTGAAGCTCTCCTTCCTAGGCATAACCCTGCCTCTTCAAGGGGGTCTTCTAACTTTAAACTTCTAAAGTATAGCCATTCACTCTCAACTCTTACCTCTACATTATCACGACCCACTAGTCTAAGGAACGAGTCCACGATATTCCTACTCCTCTCACCTAGTTTTAAATCTTCAAGCTTAGCGGTACCCGCAGTTTTACCTGTCACTCTCTCTTTACAACTTCTAATATAGGCGTCTAGGATTATGCAGTCATTCACATAGTAGTAACCTGATCTAAACCTAACACCTCCAATGTACATAGTATCCTTACTCTCGCTCTCCACTCTAATACACCCCTCAAGCTTTGATTGTAACCCTCTATACCACGTCTTAACCAGAGCGTCTGGCAAAGCGTTTACTCTGATGGAGAGTTTTAAAGAGTAGTTAGGCAACGCGTTATCCCCCGCTATCACCTCTAAGACCTGGGATCCCTCCTGTGTGTAACCTCTAACACATAGTAGTGGGAGCTCTTCCAGTAGCTGATTCAAGCTAGTAGAAGTTCTAGGGTCTATACATGGTGCAACTAAACGCCTCCTAAGCTCCTCTAAACCTCTAGCCAGAGAGGTCATAGTATTAAATGTTAATCCAAGCCCTTCAACCATATACTCTAGGAGCTGCTTCTCCTCACCAACATAGCTTCCAGCTGGAGCAATACTCTGAAGCCAGACACTACTTACAATCATTGAAACCTCACAGCCGCCTCTAGACTCTCTTAGACGATTAGCTATGATACCGTGGAGAAGCCTTCTTGTAAGCTCGTCAACGCTTATATACTCGGTAGAGCATATATCAATACCAAAAACAGTTGATATTAGGGACACCTCATCCCTCGAAAGCTCAACCTTCAACCTCCAATAGCCATCAGCCTTAGAAGATCCCACCACTTTCAAACAACATCACCCTCTAACTCTCCTTTTAAGGAACCTCGTGTTATAACCGAAGTACATGGATAGCAGGTTGGTGTTGTTGAATCTGATAGCCTTAATAGAACCCCCCTCCTTTACAATATCAATCCCAAAAGCTCTAGCCACACCCTCAACCTCCTTAATTCTGTTCACAATATATGCTATTGGATTAAGCTCTCTACCCCCCACACTACTCCTTCCAACAATCTTTCTAAGAGCCTTAGATAGTTTTTCGAACTCCCCGGGTTTCACTAGATCCTCTACTACTATCTCCCTCGGTATATCGCCATAAGCATCTTTAAGTAATGTTATAAGCCTTCCAAGGCTGGAGGCTACCTTTTCCGCTTTCACACTTCCTGCTTTCACCAGACCTTTACTGGCAGCGATCTCTATTAAACGCCTAGTCTCCTCTACCACTCGTTCGAACTTGAAATGATAGTGGTCATCAATATCCTTTGCTATGCTCATGTAGACTCCTATGGCGTTGAGAGCTACGAGCTCTATACTAGTGCCCTTAATATAAGCTATTTTCTCTAATCCTTTGTAAAGGGGTTCTGGGAGTTCAAAGCATATTGTTGCACGTCTAGCTTTACTCAACACCGCTCACCTCCCGGATCCTCGCTTCGAACTCTCTAGCCAGACTATTTATATCGCTTACCAGTAGCTTCTGATCTCTACGACTTCTCTCCCCACCAAACCTGCCGTGTAGATGTCTAACAATGTACGGCTCTCTAGTCCACGGCATGTTCCTCAGTTTAGTCAATATCCTATTATAATGTATCACGGTATCGAAGACACCACCATGCCTCACATCCCCTATTATACCTAGGCTTCTAAGCCTGTCAAAAGCACTTTTAACCCTCTTCTGGACAGCCATCTTAACGTTACCTATGAGAGAAGTCTCTATAGTGCTAAACTTCATTAGAACAGCTCCTAGGAATATTGTAGGCTTTTTCGTGTAGCTCCTCGCCACATTGTAGTATGTTTCTATAAGATACTCTACACTTTCAATGCTAAAAGCACCTTTAATAACAGGTGACACTATATAATCTGTGATAACCGATGCTATGGGCACTACAATACCGTACATTTGAGGTGGAAGATCCACGATGATATAGTCTACGTTAAACCTCTCGGCTATAGAGCCTAGAGTACCCCTAAAAAGTTGAATTTTATCCTGAGTAGGCTCTAGAACTCTCTGCGCTGCCCACAACATGTACTTGGGATGGGATGGTATTATGTATAAATTGTCAACACCACTAATAGGATATACCAGAGGCTCGCGACCTTGAAGTAACGCCTCGTAGGAGAACGCTAGGTTGTAGGACTCAGACCTCCTATAGGCATCAACCATGTTATCCTGGGTTAACAGAGCCTCAGTAAGGTTAGCTTGTGGATCAAAATCCACGAGTAAGACACTCCTCCTAGAAGACGTTGAAAGACCAAGCCCGAGACACGTGGTTAGAGTGGTCTTACCAACACCCCCCTTAAAAGCTACTACACCGATAAACACGGTCATTTTAAGCACACCTAGAGCCCTGCGAAGCCCACATCTTAAATATATTCATTTTACATATTTATCTCTTCATCCTTGATATTCATATAGGCGGTGAATCGGGAGACTAGATTATAGATCGCTATACCTCTAACACCCACTCTTTCACAACCCTATCTACGTGAAGTTCCATGTCGAACTCAAGGTAAAACCCTGAGACCACGCTTCTCACTCTCACCCTATCTAGAGGGTCTTCAGATGTGCCGTTGAGCCTTAAGTCTATAGGGCCCGTTAGAGCTCTCACTCTCTGATCTAAAACTATCTTAGCATGCCACTGGATTAGCTGAGCTAACCCCTTACTACCGGGTAGTGGTGGGAGCACTCTAATTGATAGGAGCGGTATCTCTTCCGGTAGTAGTTGTCTTAAACCCTCAACATCGACCTTCTCCTTCGGGTACATTGTTATCTCCATAAGCTTAGAGTTCCTGAATAGAGCTCCTCGCACTCCACTATCACTCCACTCTAGCTTTATCCTAGCAAGCTTCTTAGGGGCTCCAAGTAGCTCCCTTCCCGAGGTTAAAGCTTTATCGTTAGTGACGTATATGTAGGGGATATAGTAGGCTAAGGGTAGCTCCTTAGATGTGACCTGAACTGCTATCAAGGCCTCATGATAGGTACCAACGTTAGATATAGGGTAGTATCCTATCCAGAACGCTGTTAAAGGCTCGCTTGAAGCTACATCTACACCTTCAGGTAGCACGGGGTCTACAGAGGCTCCGTCAACTGTTGCTAAAGCTATTAGCACTCTACAACCATAGTATACTATAGGGGTTCCCGTTGGGTATAATGGAGAATCCAGAGGTATACTATAACCTCTAACTCCACCTTTAAGAACCAATAGATCCCACCTCCTCTACAATCTTATCAGATATGGTTAGAAGGTTTATTTCATTCGTACCCTCGTATATCTGGGTTAACTTTGCATCCCTCAATAACTTCTCCACAATAAAATCCCTCATATAACCATAGCCCCCCATAACCTGGATTGCCTCCAGAGCTACATTAACAGCCACGTTACTAGCGAATACCTTAGCAGCACTCGAATCCTCTAAAGATGGTGGGAACTCCTTCTCCAACCTCTGTGAAGTGGAGTATATAAGAGCTTCCGTTGCTAGGATTAAGGTGTACATGTTAGCAAGCTTCTCCCTAATTATCTGATGCTCTATTATCCTAAGACCCCCTTGAACTCTAGCGGAAGCATACTTAGCAGCCTCCCAATAAGCTCTCTTCGCCACCCCCAACGCTATACCACTAACAGGAGCTCTGGAGTATGCTAGCGTAAGTTGGACCACATCCCACCCAGTACCCGGAGGGCATACGAGGTTTGGGCTAGGCACTCTCACACTCTCCAACAAGATCTCCCCTGTAGGGCTACTCCTATGACCCATCTTATCAAATACAGAGCCTATCCTAAAACCCTCAGCTCTCGTTGGGATAACAAGACAGGCCATAGACTTAACTCCTAGAGCTTTATCCGTTATCGCAAATACCGTGATGAAATCCGCTATAGGCGCGTTGGAGATAAACACCTTCCTCCCACTTACAACCCAGTACTCACCCTCCCTTCTAGCATATGTTAGTAGCTCCGGCTGAGGGGCTCTAGGCTCAAGCCTTTCATAGTCAGACCCGGCTGTAGGCTCTGTTATAGCGAAACCCCATATTTGTGGATCACCCCTAGCATCTGCTTCGGTGAAAGGTTTAAGCCATAGATCTCCAACATCAGGGTTACCTGTCATACTCGCTATTAGAACTGGTAGCAGCCCTAGCCATGTAGCTCCAATTGATGTAGCGAACCCGGCATCGTGGAATGCTAGGGCTTCCAGGGCTACTGTTGCTCCTAGGGTGAAGTATCCTGAGCCGCCGAAGTCAACTGGTATAGGGAGGCTTAACAGCCTTATCTTACTACTCTCCTTAATAAGCCTTCTAGCCTTTCCCACCACCTCCTCATGCCCTATTCTATCGAGTTCTAGCAACTCTGGTTCAAGCGCTTCTGCCAGCCTCTTCACGCTATCGTATAACAGTTTATACTCTTCTGGGAGCGGGTAGCGTATACGCATTGTAGCTCACCTTAAAACACTATAACCTGCCTATACATGGCTTCCCCTCTAGCCAGTCTCTCCATGGCCTCGTTTATCTCCTCCAGCCTAACTCTCTCAACTAAATCCCTGTAGTTGATTAAACCTCTCCTAGCTAGGTCTACTAGGGCTTCAAGCTCTCTATAGGAGCTGTAGAGCACTGTTTTAATTGATATCTCGCTTGTAACCATTCTACGAATGGGTATTGTTGCATGCTCGCTCCCAAGCCCCACAATAACGTATACGCCTAGAGGTGAGAGCATGTCCATGTACATGCTTATAGTTCTCTCGCTCCCAACAAAATCTAGGACGGCCTTGATGGTGCTACCGCCCGTGGCTTCGTAGATAGCTCTCCTAACATCGGTTCTCGAAGCGTCTATCAACGTATCACCGCTAGCCAGCCTAACTATCTTGCGAGCTCTCTCAACTTTTTCACTCTTAACATCAACTCCTATGATCTTAGCTCCTGTTAGAAGCCTAGCTAGCTGTAATCCGAATATACCTACACCTCCTAAGCCTACAACAGCTACGTACTCGTCCTCCTCAACCTCACCCACTATCTTCCTCACAGCTCTCATAGCAGTAGCCCCAGCATCTGAGAGAGCCGCTGCAGCAGCTAGATCCTCCAGGCCTCTAGCTGGGACTAGGTATCTATAATGTGGTACTAGCACGTACTCAGCGAAACCACCATTGTACACAGCTATACCAGCCCCAGCTCTAAGAGAGCATAGTTGATATAATCCTCTAAGAGCGTACTTATCCTCTTGCTCACAGTAAGCCCAGTATACTAGGACCTCCATACCAGGCTGTATTGATGGGGGAACCAGCTCTCCAACCTCCTCTATAACGCCTGAGATCTCATGGCCTAAGACAAGAGGGAATGTTGGTGGTACAACGCTTTCAAGCTCACCCCTCCATAGGTGTAAATCGCTATGGCATATACCGCTACCAGCAACCCTAACCAGAACCTCTGTACCCTTAGGGCTGGGTTTCGGGATATCCTCTATGCTAAAAGGTTGACTGTACCCGTAGAGTACAGCTGCCTTCAACTAGTAACCCCTCCAACTCTCTGAGCAGCCTTAACCATCTCTATAGCAGCACTAGCGTATCTAAGCACAGCAGCCATATCACCCTTCCTAAGAACAAGCTTCCTCCTTATCAAAGCAGATACAGGGCTCTCCTTACCTAGTATAATATCCACCCAATCACTAAACCTAGCTGATATAATGAAGGGAGCATCGGCCTTCAAAGCATCGTCAAAGAACCTGTAACCTCTACATTCACCATCATAAAGATCCAGTAGAAAGCCGGGGTTATTCGATGTGTAGATACTTCTAAGATCCTCAGGGAGATCTGTAGCAATGAATAGTATAGGCCAAACCCAACCCCTACCAGCCCTCCTATACTCAGGAGACTCGTTCAAAGCCCTACAGTACGCCTCAACCCACTCAGGGCTAGGAAACCTAGCGGAAGACACGACATTCACCGTTAATGCTACTACACTAAAAGTAGTTAAATAATTGTTACTTACATTTACAACTGAAAGCCTCACTCTTCAGGGATGGAGTGAAGAGATTTAAGCTACATTAACTAACACCGCCTTAGCACCCCTTACTTCCGACCTTTCAAGGCCTACCTTTAGAAGCCTAGGAGGTTCAGTCATCTCGTAGGTTAACATGTGCTTCAAGGTCGGAGTTACCTTAATAGATGTAGTGGAGTGCTTTAGAGGCGTGATGGAACTATATGTTAATCTGCCCTCCTAGGCTTACCACGTCAACGAAGTCTCCGTCGTTAAGTAGCGGTATGGGGCGTCCTAGGAGCTCTCTTTCCAGTATGATTTCAGCTATCATATGGTATCTCTTCTCCCAAAGCCTGGTGGCTACGTTCTCTAGTAGAATGGCTGAGATTGCGTAACCGAGTTTCCTCAATAGGTCTTTCGCCTCATACTCCACTATTTCAGGTTGTTTTACAAGCATTTGCTCTATAGTTGTTTCTATCGCTGTTAGAGCTTTCCTCGACGTATCTACGTTCATAGTCTCCTTAGCTCTCCCCCTCATCTCCTCTAAGAGTGTCTTGTGCGCACCCTTCTTCGCCATAACCTCAAGCATATCCAGTGCTTGGATGTTGCTGGTACCCTCCCATATAGGTGTTATTAGAGCCTCCCTATGCCATCTCTCTACAGGGTATTCTGTGAGGAAACCAAGTCCTCCTAGGAGCTCCATGGAGGTAGCAGTTACCCTTAATGCTATCTCTGCTGTAACATTCTTAGCTATATGTGTTAGGAGTCTAGCGTAGTGGTATGCTGGAGTGTAGGGTGGCGTGTCCCTGGACGACCTCTGGAAGATCTCTGTAGCCTCATGTGCTAGCACCAGCCCAGCTTCTATCAAAGACTCTGCTTCAAGGAGATCCCTTCTAACAAGCCTATGTTCTACCAGCCTCCTACCAAAAGCTCTCCTATGCGCTGTGTAGAGTGCAGCCTCTAGGTAGGCCTTCCTAGCTATCCCTAGAGCTCCGTGGGAGTTAGCAAGCCTTGACACCATTAAGCTCTCAAGGGCATAGTATATGCCCTTCCCAGCCTCCCCTACAAGGTAACCCTCACTATCAACTAGTTCAACCTCACCCGTTGGGACGGCAATAGTGCCACTCTTAGCCTTCAACCTCCTCACATAGAAGTTTAGAGATCCATCCCTCCTAACCCTTGGTACAGCGAAAAGCGATAAGCCCTTAGCCCCCGGAGGGGATCCAGGCGTCCTAGCTGTAACCAAGGCTACATCGGCTAGGCCAGCACCACTAGCAAAGTACTTGTAACCGTTAAGCCTCCACAAACCGTTAGACTCCCTAGCTACAGTAGCATTAGCTCCTAGATCGCTCCCACCCTGGATTTCCGTAAACCATGTAGCTCCAAACATTGTAGGCTTCGATAGCCCAGATAAGCTCCTATAGTAGCTCCTCACAGGCTCGAAAGCATACTTCTCCAACGTGTAGGCAGTCTGTATCGTTATGGTTAGTATACAGCTAACCCCGGGATCCCCGATTATGTTTAGAGAAGCGTAATGCTCATGCCAGCTACCACCATTGAATGGATACCTGTTAACACCGATATCCCAGATAAGCTTCTCTAAAATCAACCTCTCAGCAGGGTCGAGCCATACAGAGTCCACCCTATCACCTCTAACACTCCATGTTATGAGTAGGGGCTCGCTCAGCCTATCCACCCTATAAGCTATCTCATACAACTCCCTCCCAGCTAGTTCTCCTAGGGTTCTGAGATCGGGCTCTGAGCCGAGGTAGACTTTCAAGACATCCCTTAAAGGTTTATCAATAGCATAGTGGTTCAAACCATAGGCTAGGGATAGATCCTCAATCCCCTTTAAAGTCAAATCACATCGACCCACCACATATTGGTAGCTTTAGAGTTTAAATTACACCACATTTATATAAGTCCCCTCCCC
>JAJHQN010000096.1 GCA_020833325.1 Desulfurococcaceae archaeon
TATAGTAGGTGGTGTCCAGAGGAGGGAGTCTGCGATATATTCGATCTACTGAAGCCCGGGAGGTTGCTCGATGTAATTAGATGGTATACCTTCTTTAGGGGCGGGGATGAGAAGGTTATTGCTAGGTATAACCAGTGGAGGGCTTCTGAGAGGGCCTACAAGCTCATAAGAGGTTATCTTGTAGGCGGTAGCGGTGATAACAGGGGTCTTGTGTGGCACTGGCAGGGTAGTGGTAAGACCTACACAATGTTCTTCATAGCGTACAGGTTCTTCAAGACTTTCTTCGACAGGGATCCACTGGTCTTCTTCATCGTTGATAGGAGGGAGCTAGCTAGACAGCTCTACGACGACTTCATATCACGTCTCGGAGCTCCAGGCTTCATGGAGTATGTTAGGATGGTGGAGAGCATAGAGGAGTTGAGGGAGCTCCTGGAGAGGATCAAGGGGAGCGAGGAGAGCGGAGGGGTAACCCGGGGGGTTTACATAGTCCTAGTACAGAAGTTTAGACCTGACGCTCTAGAAGGCTTAAAGCCTATTACTAGGAGAGAGGTGCTCCTACTAATAGATGAAGCTCATAGGAGCCAGTATGGGGTGCTAGCTAGCACCATTAACAAGATACTACCAAACGCTATAAGGATAGCGTTCACCGGGACACCCGTATTCAAGTTCGAGAGGAACACGTTCAAGCTATTCGCATACCCAGAGAGGGGGGTGTGGTATCTAGATAGGTACTTCATAGGAGACTCTATAAGGGACGGCTACACACTACCAATAGTATACCAGGTGGCGGTAGAAAAGGGCGCTAAGATACTAGTGGAGGAGCGTGAGATAAGAGAGCTTGTAGAACAATGGCTTAGGGTTAGCGAGGAGGTGGGTAGCATAGATGAGATGGCTGAGGAGGAGCTCGCAACCCCCACTCCTATGGTTACAGTGGATGAGATTAGGAAGAGGCTTAACAGGATAAAAGCCATCCTGGAGAACGATGAGAGGCTTAGAATGCTAGCAAGATACATAGCTGAGAGGGTCGGGGAGGATACGGAGGGCTTCAAGTACAAGGCGATGGTGGTAGCTGCTAGTAGGAGGGCTTGCGTTAGACTCTGGAAGCATCTTGTAGAGGAGCTCAGGAGTAAGTATAGAGAGGAGTATGGAGAAGAGGTTGAGAGGTGGGTTGAGGTTGTCATGACCTATACGGAGAACGACCCCGAGGAGATAAGGGAGTTTAGAAGAGGGCTCCAGCGCAGGTGGTTGGAGCTCTCTGACATAGAGTCTGTGAATAGGGAGATACAGTATAGGTTTAAGAACGAGGAGTACCCGAGGATACTAATAGTAACCGATATGCTTATAACGGGGTTCGACTGCCCAGCACTAAAGGTCATGTACTTGGATAAACCACTATACGAGCACAGGCTACTACAAGCCATAGCTAGGGTTAATAGACCGTATAAGACCGGGGATGTGGATAAGCAGTTCGGGTTAGTGGTAGACACTATAGGGCTGTTAGACCATGTTAGGAAGACCATACTAACCTACGAGACCATAGGGGATGCCACTATAGCCTCTGACATGGCCTCAAACGCTCTATCAAGCCTCGATAGGAGCTACGAGGAGTTCAGAGAGTTACTTGGTAAGCTGAAAGCTACTCTTAGAAACGGGGTGGTAGTGAGGGCTCACAGGGTATCAGTGGATTTAGAGGAGCTCCTAGCCATAGAGGATGAGGGGGTTCTAAAAAGGGTTCTAGAGGAGTGTGTGGACCCCGCTTTAAGACTGCTAGCTCTAGCCTATAGCGAGCCCCACGTCTACGAGGTCGTAGAGCTTATGAGGAGGGTTACTAGACTCTACGAAGCCCTAGGAGCTCACCCAGCTAAAGTTGATCACCGTAGAGAGTACGCTATAATACTCTACATGTACAGGAGGATTAGAAGCCTCATTAGGGGTGTAAAGCTACCAGAGGAGTTCTGGGATAGCATCCTAAAGCTTGTTCACGAGAAGACCGTGGTATCGCCATTCCAGGTTATAAGGGAGGAGGAGGTAGGTGCCGTAGACGAGCTGGATCTTAGAGCTGTCTACGCTAAACTCGCTAAAGCCAGGTTGCAGCCCTCGCACCACACTGTATCGGAGGCATTCCTATCCATTAGGAGCTTCCTAGAGCTTAACATTGCGAACCCACTGTATAAGCACATATACGAGCATGTTAAGAGGCTTGAGAGGGAGTGGCTTGAGAGAGCCGGCGTGGATAGCGTTGAGAAGCTCCTAGAAGTCTACAAGGAGCTCCTCTCACACATAGAGGAGTCTAAGGCTATGAGTTTAGAGCAGAGGATAGCGCATGACGTGAGGGCCTTAATTGAGAAAAGGTATGGTGTTAGAGTAGAGCTGCCTAGGACAAGAGAGGCTCTCGGACTCGTGGTGAGAGAGTATAGTGGAGGACCTCTACTCGAGAAGCACGTAAGAGAGCTGAAGAAGGGGCTCCTAATGGATATAGCTAAAAGCCTTAAGGTAGAAGCTAGGGAGAAGGCTAGGCTTGTGGAGGAGATAGTAGAGGGTATAGCGAGGATGCTCCAAGATGAGGTTGGAGGAGCTGGAAAAGCTGCTAGCTGAGTGTAAGAAGCTTGTAGGCTACGAGGGCCCGGTGAGGATAGCCTTGAAGCCGTACAAGTTGAAGGCGGCAACAGCAAACATTAAAAGTAGGACGATAACAGTTAACACCCACCTCTTAGACCTAGGGGAGGATGTCATAAGATACCTGCTAGTACATGAGCTAGTACACCTAAAGCTGAACAGTAGATACCATGATAGCGTGTTCCACGAGGAGCTATTAAAGGTGGTGCCCGAGGATGAGGTTAGGAGAGCTCGTCACATGATAATAGAGAGGCTACTAGAGATAAACAATGTGAGGAGAGGTAGGAGGAGCTCAGGCCCTAGCTTAGATTGAGAGTAGGTGGAGTACATGGGGAAGGCTAGGGTTAGAAGTGATGTGGGTAAGGTGGCTACCCCGCCTAGCGTAGCGTTACACATGGTAGCTAAGCTATTCAACCACACGACACCCCCTCCAGAGTCTAGAGTTCTAGATGCTGGCTGCGGCTCCGGGGTTTTCGTAGAGGCTATCATAGCCTATTTGAGGCGGAGAGGTGCTGAGATCCCCGAGATAGTATGCATAGATAATGATTTTAACCTGGTCAACATGGCTCGTAGGAGGTTTGAAGACCTGGATAGGGTTAAGGTGTTCTACGGAGACTTCCTAGCAGTTAGCGAGGGAGAGCTGGGCGGAGGGTTTGACTACATTATAAGTAACCCCCCATATGTATCCTACGAGGCCATCGACCCCAAGAGTAGGGATCTATACAGGAGGGTTTTCAGAGTCGCTAGGGGTAGGTTTGACATCTACATGTTGTTCTTCGAGAAAGCCCTTACACTACTTAAACCCAAGGGTAGAATGGTGTTTATAACACCGGAGAAGTACCTCTACGTACTCTCAGCTAGTAGCCTGCGAAGGCTCCTAGCAAGACATGCTGTTGAGGAGATAGAGCTCGTAGACGAGAGGGTTTTCGGTGCCCTAGCTTACCCAGCTATAACCGTTGTACGTAAGGAGCCCCCCACAGAGCCTACAACCTTCAGGCTACGTGATGGGAGCATTGTAAAGGTAACCCTGCCAAGCGACGGCCGGTCGTGGCTTCAAGTAGTAGAGGATGCTAGGCTCGGCATTAGACAGCCTGCAAGATGTTATAAGCTGAAGAGGCTAGCATTGAGGATCAGCGCTGGGGTTGCAACTGGTAGGGATGAAGTATACGTGGTACCGAGATCCACTCTACCCAAAGAGCTTGAACCATACGCTTACCCCACTGTTAGCGGTAGAGATCTATCCATGTTCAAACCGGGAGCCGTAATAGACTATGGTAGGCTGGAGTACGTAATGCTAATACCCTATGATCGTAACGGTAGACTACTAGGTGAGAGCGAAGCTAAACCCCTCATAGACTACCTTTCAAAGTACAGACAGGTACTTGAGGAGAGGGTTTCAGTTAAGCATAAGGGTAAGAAGTGGTATGCCCTACACGAAGACCCTCCCCTCA
>JAJHQN010000025.1 GCA_020833325.1 Desulfurococcaceae archaeon
TTCTCGTTGCCAATAGGATCCCTCTGCCTTATACTCCTAGGGTTAATAATTCTACCCTTTTTATCTTTATAGTTAGGTTTTACATAGCCTTTCCTGTTTGATTTTGGTGGTTCCCTTCCAACATCTACTGGTAGGTAGGCGTACCATTTTCCGTTAACGTATACTATTTCAAGTCTACCCTGCTTACCCTCCCACTTAATCCTACCAGCATACCTTATCCTCAAACCGAAGTCTTCTAGTACAAGGTAGCCTCCATTCTCGTCAACAGGCTCTAGGTGGTACCTATCACTTCTAACTAGTATGCGTGCCTCCTTCTTACCGGTAAGCCTATCCTTCCAGTATCCTGGTGGTGAAACCTTCTTTATGTGAGGTGGTAGCTTGCCTCGCTTCTTCAATTTCAGGAGCTCGAAGAAAGAGCTCCAAGCCTCATTATTCTTCTGTATAACAGCTTGAGCATTAACACCCAGGACTTCGTTGTACTTGTAGTAGTACTTCCTGTCAATCTCACGCATCTTATCCCTGGTGAGCTCACCCTTGAAGTAAGCCTGCCTCTTCTCGTAGTTAAGCTCGTTGTAAAGCCTAACACAAGTCAAACCAATACCCATCAAACTCCCATGCTCAACCTCTATGGGTAGCAATCTTAGCCTAACAATCCTCCAGTTGCTGTTCAACCTCTCAGCAATCTCCTCTCTTAGAGACTGGAGGAGGTCGAGGTCTCCACCCGTGGGTACAAATCGGGGAATAGTCCCCCCTTGGGTCATCCCTCCAAGCACTTCACCCACAGGCGGAGCCAACCCCAACCCCCTCCTAGCACGTAGTACAGTAGCAAGAAGTTTAAAAGCCTAACGCTCCAAAGCTGTGTGTCCTACCCCGCCTTGAAAGGCGAGGTTTGCTAAGCACTAATATCAAACTCAAACCCCATAGATGATCCCCCGCCCTTTAAAAGGTAGTCTCCCAGCATCCCTCCGGGAGGCTTCAAGCACCTCCCCCGATCGGTTTGTCAGATCCCCCGCTCGGAAGCGCGCTCCCCATTTCTCTATCGGATCCCCATCCCTTGGGGCATCATCTTTTCAGGACCAGGAGGCCTCGGCCCCGATGGGGCCATCGGACTCCCTTCCCGCACCGGCTCCTTTCCACCTCAACCCCATACGTTTAAACCTCAAATCTCTCTCCATCCCCGCCTTGAAGGCTAGGTTTTCAGTTGTAAGTTTAAGTGTCTAAAGAACCTTACCCCGTCTTTCAGTCACCTTGGCCTGAGGTCAGCTTCACGAGCATCACCTCTCCCTTTAGCGGGAGGCCTTTGCCTAAGCTGCTACATGTCAGCCGAAGCTTGCATCTTTATATGCTAGCTTTTTTATAAGATTTAGACTTCTAATGTTATGTTTAGTGGTTGGGTTAGATTGTGTTGTTAGGGTTGAGGGTACAATTGCTAAGATTGCTAAGGATAGGATTGGCATCTATATAAGCTCACGTACGAGACCTAAGCTTGCTAGATTTCATGGCAAGAGGGTTACAGTGCTAGAGATGATTGTGAAGAGATATGTTGCGGTAAAACCCCCCTAATGTAGCCTTTCAAGCCTTCAGGTCTTAGCATCTTGCCTTGCTATCGGCAAAAAGATTTTATATTAAGTCTTAGAAATTCATATGAAATTTAAAGTGATATCGATGGCGCCGGGGGCGGGATTCGAACCCGCGTGCCCCAGAGGGGCAACGGGTCTCCAGCCCGTCCCCTTGGACCGCTCGGGCACCCCGGCACCCTTGGTTAGTTGGTGTAGTGGGGAGGGGTTAAATCGTGTTTTCCTCTAGGTTACCTTGTTATCTGCTTTATTTCAATGTAAACATCGTGTGGTACCTGTATTCTCATGAGTCTTCTTAGCACTCTCTCATCCGCCTCTAAGTCTATCATCCTCTTGTGAACTCTTAGCTCCCAGTGTTCCCAGTATTTTGATCCTTCTCCGTGTGGTAGCTTGAATATTGGTACCTCTAGTCTCTTTGTTGGTAGGGGTATGGGCCCTCTTATCCTGACGCCTGTTTTCTCAGCTATATCCTTTATCTGCGATGTAACGCTTTCAAGGCTTTTAACGTTGGTGCTCCAGAGCCAGATTCTTATTTTAAAAACCATTTCTTTAAGGACACCTCTAGGTTGTGTGGTACTTATTTGACCTTAATCTCTACCTTAGCTGGTTTAACATCCGTTATTATACCAATGCCTATAGTTCTGTTCATGTCTCTTAGTGCAAACCTTCCTAACGCTGGGAAGTCGCTGAACTTCTCTACTACCAATGGCTTTATAGGCTTGAACTTTACTATCCCTACATCTCCTGCTTTTAGGAATTGTGGTTTCTCCTCTAACACCTTACCTGTCCTAGGGTCTATCTTGGCTACGATCTCTGACATCCTTGAGCTCACGCTAGCTGTGTGTACGTGGATAACTGGTGTGTAGCCTGGGGCTATAGCGCTTGGATGCCATACCACGAAAAGCCTTGCTGAGAACTCTTCCGCTACGGTTGGCGGGTTATCTGTATGCCCTACCACATCCCCTCTCTTAACCTCCTCCTTTGACACGCCTCTTAGAGCGAACCCTATATTATCGCCTGGCTCTGCTTTAGGTAGATCCTGGTAGTGCATTTGTATGCTTCTAACCTCAGCCACTATCCCTGGTGGCATTACAGCCACCTTATCTCCCACTTTAAGGACTCCAGTTTCAACTCTACCTACCGGGACCGTCCCGGCTCCTGGTATTGAGTAGACACCCGATATTGGAATCCTAAGAGGTTTATCTATAGGCTTCGTTGGAACCTTAAGTTTATCTAAGGCTTCCACTATGACCGGCCCGGTATACCAAGGCATGTTAGGGCTTCTCTCTATCAAGTTATCTCCAAGCCACGCGCTTATCGGGACGAATGGGAAGGCATCGGGGTTGTAGCCTATGCCTTTCATGAACTTCTTTAGTATCGCCACCATCTCGTTATACCTCTTCTCATCCCAGTTAACATCTGGAGCGTCCATCTTGTTAACAGCTATGATAAGCTGCTCTATCCCAAGAGTCTTGGCTAGTAGCAGGTGCTCTCTAGTCTGCCCCTCAGGGCTCATGCCAGCCTCGAACTCGCCCTTCCTAGCAGATACTACTACCAAGGCGGCATCAGCTTGGCTAGCTCCTGTTATCATGTTCTTAACGAAATCCCTATGGCCTGGAGCGTCGATTATAGTGAAGTAGTAGTTCTTAGTCTCGAATTTAACAAAAGCGGGGTCTATAGTTATACCTCTCTCCCTCTCCTCCTTCATCTTATCTAGTATCCAGGCGAACTTGTTATCCTCCTTACCCCTACTCTTGGCTAGCTCCTCTATCTCCTTAAACTTCTTCTCGTCAACAAAGCCTAGCCTGTAGAGTAGGTGGCCTACCAACGTGCTCTTACCGTGATCCACATGCCCTATTACTACCAAATTCAAATGATGCTTCTCAGGCACACAACTCCACCTCCAACCCAATTAACCCATTACACTCCAGAATTTAAAAGCTCTAGCTACCTGGAGCTTAAAGCTATTCTCTCAATCTCCTCCTTCTGCCTTATAGCGTAACTCTGCGGATCCCCCTTAGAGGCTCTTATAATCTCCTCGGCTAAGCACTCTTCCACAGGCTTAGGGTTATTGAAAGCGCAATTTCTGGCTCCATCAGTTATAAACCTTAATGCTAGGTCAACCCTCCTTTGGGGTGATATATCAACGGATACGTGGTATGTGATACCACCGTACATTATCCTAGTGGTCTCCTCCCTTGGAGCAGCATTCTCTATAGCTCTAACGAGAACCTGTAACGGGTTCTCTCCAGTCTCAATATGTATCATTTCAAACGCGGTCTTAACAATGTTATAGGCTAAATGCTTCTTGCCCCCGCTACGCCCAGGCCTCATAAGCTTATTCATAAGCCTCTCAACAATAGGAACCTCTGCTTTGCCAAACCTCCTCTTCTCATGCCTCCCACTGGTATGAGGTAGTATGACGGGTTTCAAGCTAATATACTTTTTAAGACTAGGATCCCTCACCTCAACCCCTATGTAGCTCCACTTCCCAAAAAGTAGAGCATGCTCAGAGCTAACCTCCAAACCACCGCTCAAACCAAACACCCCCCAAAGCCTGTTAAGGCAAACCTTAAATCCTATTAGCCCTTATAAAGAAAGAATGTCATCCCAGCTATTAAAACAACCGAGACTTACAAGTCTAATGGTGGCTACAGGTAAACACAGATATTCGTATTTACCATCAAACTCATAATAGCCTCTACTAAGCCCTACAACCAGAGAATACTCTCACAACCTTAACCTCTTTTTAAGAGCCTCCCGCTCTTTAAGCGCTATATTCACGTTAAAAGGTGGAGATCTTCTCCCGCGTAAGGAGTTAGACAGTGTTCCTACCACTTTAAGGTGTGTTTAAGCTATGGTGGTATGTTGTAGGAAGCTCTATAGTCTTAAAAGGCTTAGTGTATGGCTGGTTTAAAGGGGTTCTAGGATGGGTAAGAGTTTGAGGCAACAAAGAGCGGGTAAGGGTAGTCCTACTTTTAGGAGTCCTAGTCACATACATCCTGGCCCGGCTAGGTATCCGCCTATCTCCAGTGAAACTTATAGGGGTAAGGTTGTAGAGTTAATCCACGATCCTGGTAGATATGCTCCGCTAGCACGTATAGTAACAGAGAAAGGGGAGGAGTTCTTAACTATTGCTACAGAGGGGGTTTATGTAGGTCAGATCATAGAGATAGGTCCTCAGGCTAAGCCTGAAGCTGGAAACATATCGTTTCTAGGTAATGTCCCTGAAGGTACAATGGTATTTAACATAGAGCTGAGACCTGGAGACGGTGGTAAACTAGCTAGGCAAGCAGGAAGCTACGCCATAGTAGTAGGCAAGACAGGAGATAAGGTGATAGTAACCCTGCCGAGCGGGGAGGAAAAGGAGCTTCCAGCACAGTGCAGAGCAACAATAGGTATACCAGCTGGAGCTGGGAGGATAGAGAAACCTATTCTCAAAGCTGGGAACGCTTACCATAAGTGGAAGGTTAAAGCTAGAAAATGGCCGAGAGTCAGAGGAGTAGCTATGATAGCGGCTAACCACCCCTTCGGAGGAGGAAGACATAAAAGAAGGAGCAAACCATCAACAGTAAGCAGGAAAGCACCGCCTGGAAGGAAGGTAGGCCACATAGCAGCTAGGAGGACGGGGAGGAAGAAAGGGACATCGACTACGAGATAGCGGTAAACGAGGTCCCTTGAAGATTAAATACATAGTTGCAAACCGATTACACGTAAAACATTGATAGTGTCGAAGAGCCCCTACACAATTCATAAAACTACCTTCGACTTCAAAAGATATGGTTACTGCTACAGGAGCCCGTATGTTAGCTCTTCATAGAGCTGGTTTTCAAGTTCTATGACCGAGTTCTCTTAAGAGTGTTACCTCTTTTAACGTGTTGGTTTTAGTAGATTTGATACTACTTCCGCTACTATCAACGCGTATTTATTTATCACATTGTCTGGCACTTCCACTTTATCTCCGGAGACTGTTTTTACTATTGGTCTTATAGCGTTTGCTAACTGATATCCTATGGTGTCACTTACTATGTGGTCTCTGAGGATCCGCTCAAGAGGCCATGTGAAGCCTGGATATGGACATTTTGGTGGTCTCCATAGCGATTTTATATAGCTTAGTGGTTTTGGAGTTGCTAGGAGGTATGGGTATAGACCTGAGCAGTCTGCAGCCTCCTTAGCTATACTACATAGCACTATGTTTTTTGTGGTGCTCGCCCTCTCGGATGTTAGGATTTCAGTTAATCTACTTAAAAGCCTGGGGCCAAGGGTCCTCTCAAGCCTCCTAAGCATCTTATCCCTCACAGCTTCCGGCTCTGTTTTAGCTCTAAGAGCTCTCCATGTAGCCTTTCTCTTAACCAGTGGTCTTAAGATCACCTGTAGTATGTAGCCCTCGCTTTTAACCCATTTAAGGAGTTTATCGCTTAACCTAGGCACCTCAACTGCGGATACAACGTCTAGGATAGCTTCTATCATGTAACCTCTGCTTTTAAGTGTATCAACTATAACCTTATAGGTTGGCGAGTGCTCGTAAGCTGCTAGGAGAGGGCCTAACGTCCACCTCGCCCTGGCCATCGTATTATATATGGTTAGCTCGACCTCCTTTAAATCCAAGGCTATAGTGTCTAGCAACCTCCTATCAAAACCAACTCCCGAGGCAACCGCCCCTGAGAACCTTGTGGAGGCTATGTCGGCAAGGTGGTATATGTAGAAAGAGTCCCAAGCCTCCACCCCTAGCTTTAATAGGCTCTCATATAGTCTAGAGCATCTCTCTAAAACCTTGAGATACTGGGTAACCTCTCTCACATATCTCCTAGCCCGTCCTACAGCCCTAGTATCATCAGGTGCTGGGAGGCTTGGAGAGCTTAGGGGCATGAACCCTATGCAGAAAGACCCTGTGATGTCACGAGCTCCCATCAACAGACTATGAACAGCCATAGCTGTATTCGTGTTAAGCCCGTGGTATTTAACTAGGCTAACGTATACGTTGGCTAAGCTCATCTAAAACCACACCTCCCACTAACAGCCGGCCCTCGATACAAGTAATAGTAGGTGCTATTGGTCTCCATACTGCTAGCACATATCGGTAGCGTTAAGCTAAGGATATCAATTTTCACTCCTAGAACCAGCTTAACCCCACCACATAGTAGGATGTTATGGAGGTTTAAATATCTTAAGGTTTAAATAGCGACTCTCTATAACCCAGTTTTAGTATCATTTATAACCCCACCCTAACCTCCCCCACACGGAGATATCCATGATATCAGAAGTCGATGTTTTAGGAGATCTGGTTAGGATTAGGGAGAAGAGGCCCCTAATACATCATATAATGAACTTCGTCGTCATGACGGATTCCGCTAATGCCACGCTAGCCATAGGCGCTTCACCTATAATGGCTCATGCTGTAGAGGAGCTAGAGGATATAGCGTTGATGGCTGACGCTATATACATAAATATTGGAACTCTGGATAGCTTCTGGGTGGAATCTATGATGAAGCTTGCCAGGATATCTGGCGTCTACGGTAAACCCCTCCTCCTAGACCCTGTAGGAGCTGGCGCGTCTAAGCTTAGAAGTAGGGTTGCAAAAGACCTACTTGAAACAGGGTCCGTCTCCGTTGTTAAAGGTAATGCTGGCGAGATGCTAGCACTAGCAGGTTATAGCGGGTTAGTTAAAGGTGTGGATTCCCTAGCTGAGGAGGCTTTCGAGCCTCTTGAGAGAATAGCAGTTCAATACAATGTGGTTGCGATGGCCACGGGGAGGGTAGACTATGTCTCCGATGGTAGGAGGCTTATAGCTGTGGAAGGCGGATCGGAGCTCTTCAAGTACACTACTGGCACCGGTTGCATGTTAGGCTCCATAGTGGCCTCGTTTATGGCCGTTAACAAGGACTTTCTTAAAGCTTCAGGAGAAGCCTCCCTAGTGTTCAAGAGAGCTGGCGAGGTCTCAGAAACTAGAGCTGGAAGGAATCCAGCTTCGTTTAGGTTGGAGCTTATTAATGCAATCCATAACATAGATAGGTTCTTAACTGTAAGTGGAAAAGTTAGGGTTATAAAATCTTAGTTAAAGCGTTAAAGCTCCTACCATTACAGCAGGGCCGAAAATCTCAACTTAAACCCTCCTCGACTCTACGACCTCCTCCCCATCCTTTGAAAAAGGGCGATTTCTCCGCATCCCCGAGGAGGCTTCAACGCCTTTCTCCGAGCGGCTTGCCGGATCCCCGCTCGGAAGCCCACACATCACATTTCAGCACCTCCATCCCTTGGAGCAACACATTTTCAGCTGCGGGAGCCCGCCCGCCTAGAGGGCAGAGACCCCCTAGGTATCTTTTCGCGTAACTATCAAAGGTAACCCCAAATCTCTTTTCATCCCCGCCTTGAAAGGCGAGGCTTTCAGTTGTATGTGTGGACGGGCGTTAAAATTGAAATAGCCTCGTAAAGTTATTCTAGTGTGGGGGTATGTTGTGGTTTTGCATAAGCTTGTCTCTCTTGAGAAGGCTCATGAGCTTATAGAGGCTTCTATTCTAGTGAGACCGCCTACTGAGGTTATCCCGGTTTACAGATCTTACTGGAGGATCTCCGCTTCTAGCATAGTTGCTAGGAGGAGTATACCTAGTAGGCCTCTAGCGGCTATGGACGGTTATGCTGTTAGGCTAGATGATCTTAAGTCCTTTGAGAGGTTAAGGTTGGTTGGTGAGCTTAAACCTGGAGATGAACCTCCAGAGTTGGGGCCGGGTGAGTCGTACTACGTCCATATGGGGGCTCCTGTGCCTCTAGGTGCTGATGCGATATCTAGGGTTGAGGCTACGAGGGTTGAGTCTGGTTATGTTAAACCTCTTGAGCCGTTGAAGCCCGGTAAGGATATCATGGATGTTGGGGAGGTTGTAGCTGAGGGATCTACTGTTGTTAGGGCTGGAGAGGTTATATCACCTTATAAGGTTACGGTACTCATGATGCTAGGTTTTATGGAGGTTCCAGTATACAGAGTGAGGGTTGGTGTCCTAAGCGTGGGCGATGAGATAGACCGCTACGATAACCCTTCAGGGAAGCCTGTTATAGATAGCATAGCACCTATGGTAGTAGGGCTCCTAAGGTTCGCTGAGCCTGTTTATCTAGGTGTTGTAGTAGATGATGTTAACGAGATTAGAAGGGTAGTAGAGGAGGGTGTAGAGAGCTTAGACGCTCTCCTAACTATCGGAGGAGCCTCTGTGGGGGATACGGATAACGTTAAGAGGGTTCTGGCCAGTATAGGAAACCTATTATTCCCAGGGGTCTCGGTAAGCATCCTAAAAAGGGGGAGTGTTGCAGTGGTGGATGGGAAACCTATAGTAACACTACCAGGTCAATGCGTCTCAGCAGCTCTAGTACTACACGAGTTCTTCCTCCACACACTATCCAGGATGGTGGGTGGGGAGATGAGAGAGTATGTGGAAGCAGAGCTATTAGAAGATGTAGAGGTAAAACATAGGATGGACACAGCATACCTTTTCGAGCTAGCTGGAGGTAAAGCTAAACCACTAAAATGGGGGGTGGGGCTGTGCATGGACCTAGCTAAAGCTACAGCATACACTGTATTGAAAAGAGGGTATTATAGGAAAGGCGAGAGGCTCGTATTCCAAAAGCTCGTAAAGTAGACGAAGATATCCATGCAGAGAGACTTTTCAGTTGTAATAGCTTTTAAGGTTTTAGAGCTCACCGGATTAAGAGCCCCCCTCTAGTAAACATCCTAGGGGTTCCACGCGTGGATATTGAAGTTTACCTGGTTATGCCAGATCTATCTAGGGCTAAGGTTGAGGCTCTAATGAAGCTCTCAGTCGAGCTTCCAGTCTCCATCCTCATGTCATACTCTATCTTTAAACTTAAACCCATCACCCTGGAGAGGCTGGTAGAGCTTAGGAAATATGCTGATGTGAAGGTTATGCTTGATAGCGGTGCCTACCATGCGGTGAAGCTTGGGCTCAACGTTGACGTTGTAGAGTACGCATTATTCGCTTCAAGACATCGCAACCTCTTCGACGTGGTTGTAGCCCCCGACATACCAGGGGATGCTAGGGCTACTATTAGTAGAACTATTGCCTTCGCTAAAAACTATGAGGGCTCAATACTACCGGTGGTTCAAGGGGAGGGTCTAGAGGATTACATTTGGAGCTTCCTAGAACTTGAAAAGCTAGGTTTGATAAACGGGTACGCTGGGGTAGGAGGTCTGGATGGTCTCAAGAGGAGGAAGAGCTGGTTACAGGAGCTCCTCTCCAGGCTGTGCTCGCACTACGTGAAACTACACTTATTCGGTATTGGAGCCAGGCTATATAGGAGCCTGGCAACCTACAGCTACTGTGTTAAGTCCCTGGATAGTGGAGCGTGGCAGGCTGAGATAAGGTATAGGAGAAGATCCCAGCTTGGAGTTGACGGGGATGTGATGGAGGCAAACTACAGGGCTATGAGGAGGTATCTCTTTAGATTCAATTTCCATAATAAACATGTGATTTCAACCCTTCCCCTACAGTGACCCCCTCCCAGCATCCCCTGGGAGGCTCTCTAGGCCTTCCCCGAGCGGCTTGTCGGATATCCGCTCGGAAGCCCACACATCACATTTCAGCACCCCCACCCCTTGGAGCAACACATTTTCAGCTGGCGGGAGCCCGCCCGCCTAGGGGGTGAAGACCCCTAGGCACCGAGGATGCTATGTTTTAACAGGTAACCTATACTGGGGTAACCCTGTGGGGTTGCGGTGTAGATGGTCTCTGCAAGTTATGTTAATAAATATGTGGTTTTTGAGGGTTTTCGTTTGGGTTACTAGAAGAGTTGGAGTTCTCCCCGGACTATCTTCTTTGTGTACTCTGTTATCCTCTCTAGTTTCTCGTATGCTAATGCCTCCGCTTCCATTCTTATATCGTTTGTTAACTTCATTTCTTTTTCCATCTTGATTTTTATGTTGGCTATCTGGGGCTTGTTTATTGGTTTGCCTATTTGGCTGAGTAGGCTTACGTAGACTTCCCTAACTCCTTTGTTTGAGAGTTTCATGTATATTGTTTCAGCTATGTCCTTTGCCACTACGTTATATATTTTGCCTACGTGGCTTACGGGGTTTTTGCCTGCTGTAGCTTCTAAGCTCATGGGCCTGAAGGGTGTTATTAGCCCGTTAACCCTGTTACCTCTACCTGTAGCCCCATCGTCTCCGTGTTCAGCGCTTGTCCCTGTTACTGTTAGATAGAATATGTTCTTCTCCCTTATATCAGCTGTATTCACGTATACCTCAACCACGTGGTTTGGCGTTATCCTGGTTGCGAGATCTAATACCTCCTCTTTAACCTGCTCCTTAACACTCACATACTCTCCAGGATCTAGGATAAGGCTACTTATCATGGCGCTCGCGATTGTTAAGACTATCTTAGAACCTCTCCTCAACCCCATGACTTTGACGTCCTCGCCTACCATTGGAAGTTTTGACTTGAAACCTCTGCTGTTGAGGTACCTCTCAGTCTCATATACAAGCCTCTCAAGCGAGGATAGGGGGGCGAAGGCTAGACCTACACTCGTATCATTAGCTAGAGGCACGTCGGTCTCCGCTTCAACAATAGCCCTTAGATCGACACTCCCCCTCCCAACCTTATAGTCAACTATAACGTGGACCTCTGGGTCCAAGAATCTAAAGCTCTCTTTAATCCACCTCTTAGTAGCATCAACTATTATAGTGCCGAAGGGTATGGGTTTAAAGCCTGACTCCAATTGAACATCTGTGGTGAGCCTCCCCGACACTATAATCCTAATAGGTTGTAGTACAACGCCACCTCCAAACCACGGGTTAGACTGGCCGCCTACAAGAAGCACTTTATCAACATTATGATGGAGTATCCTACCATAGTTCTCAAAGTAGTAGGAGCTCAAAGCCTTGCTAACAGCTTCAGCAACCCCATCGCAGATATAGTCTGGGTGGCCAAGCCCCTTCCTCTCGACAATCTCAACCTCCATATCCTCAACACTAGGATAGTAAAACTCCTCAACAACTATATCCCCCATAATTAACACCACCATCTCACAATAGCTCTCTAGTAAACCACGTCCTAAATATTTTAAACCCGCCTATCTCTCCCCGGAGAGAAAGTTTTAGAGAAGCTGTTACAACTCTGTAGCTAAGTTTAAATAACGGTGATGAGAACCGCCTACACCGCACCCCAAGGGGCACTCGGTAGACAGAGTGCTTGGTCTTTAAAGTACTAGATTGTTAGTAGTGTTCTATAGAGGTCGCTCTAGACTTAAGCCCTTAGTTTAATTGTTAAATGCTTTTAGGTTACCTAGTACTAGGGTGTTTACGTGTGGTTTGCGGTGTTCTGCTATGCGGTGGTATGTCTAGGAGATTCCAGGTTCCTGGAGAGCGTTGGATTGATAAGGCTTTGTATAATGTTGCTGGGGCCCCTATGATTAAGGTTGTTTTTGAGAGGCTTAGCGAGGTTTCGGATAGGGTGGTTGTTGCTTTAGGCTCTTCTAGTAGGGTTAGTGCCTATAGGGATGTTCTCGGGGATTTCGTTTACGTTGAAGATGATAGTGTACTTCAGGGGCCTCTTGCTGGTGTCTACTCCGCTCTCAGGGTTTGTGGTAGTGATAGGGTTCTAGTTGTGCCCGTTGACGCCCCCTACGTGTCTACAAGGCTGCTTTTAGACCTGGTTGATGCCACGAGTTACTATGACGTGGTATCCCCTATACTCCCCAACGGCCTTGTCGAAACAACCTTTACAGCTTTTAGAGGTGATGTTGGATCTTGGATCTTGGAGATTGTGAGATCCCATAGGAGGTCTAGGGTGGCTGATCTCCATAGGGGGGCTCCTAGAGTCTACATGGTTAACGTTAAGGAGAGGGGGTATTCGCCCTTAGAGTTTATCAATGTTAATAGGAGGGAGGATTTAAAGCTAACCCCATCCGGCTACCCTGAGGGGCCTATTAAGGGAGATGTAGAGATAGTTAGGGAGTTCAGCAGAGAGGATGTGGAGGGGAGGAGCTCTAAGATTAAAGGATCCCTTTGGGGCACCCTCTACCTAGGAGGTTACCTGGAAGAGTTTAAACTCTACGCTAGTAAGGGTGTCTATATGTTCGCAGCCTACGCTCTACTAGACTCGCCATCTGAGGGTGAGAGGTTTCTAGGTGATATGATTGTAGAGATCCTCAAGAGAGGATGGCTAGCCTAGGATCGACTCAAGTGTTTTCAATAGCTCCCTTAAAGCGCTGACTCTAGGGTCTTGTAGGTTAGCTTCGTAGATCCTCAGCCTACCGTACCTCCTCTCCTCAACCAAGCCCATCCTCTTAAGCTCCTCTAAATGTTTAACTACAAGTCTATGGTGTAAACCTGTCTCTCTGATGAGCCTCGATATGTTAACCTGCCCCTCCCTAAGGAGTATCCTTAGTACTCTAACCCTACCTTTACTCGATAGTAGCCTTTCAAGCTCCATTATTCAACAGGCCTCTGCTTAATCCTATCCATTATTATAGACTCTAGCACCTCCCTCATCCTATCAGCTGGGATCTCAGGTGCTAACCTTATAATACTAGTTCTCCCCCTAACCCCTTTACCCGATGACCTTACATCCATTAAACCCATTGTAGCTAGGTTTTTGATATAGGTGTGGAACTGTGTATGCCCTCTGGGTTGCTCTCCATAGTACCTCGCTATCTCCTCATACCTATCCATAAGCTCCCCTGTTGTAGCCCAGCCTCCCTTCTCCATCACCACGTTTGTTAGAGCTAGCATTAGGAGGAGCTCGTGTGTGGAGAGTGCTCTAAGCTCGTCGAGGGGTATGTAGGAGAGGGCGCTTTCCGATAGAGCTCTCCTAACGTGATCCTCCCTTATAACACTAGAACCCTCAGCTTCAGCAAGCTCTGCCGCCATTCTAAGCGTTAGTATAGCCTTCCTAGCACTACCATCACCCCCCTTATCCTCGCCGAAGTACTCGCTGATAAGCTCTATGTAGTAGTCGTCCCAGACGCCCTCCACGAGCCCCTCCTCGGCTCTCTGGGTTAGAATTACCTTCAACTCCTCACTTGTATAGGGTTTAAGGTGCATCCTAAACCCTATTTGACTTTCAACCTGAGGTATCCTCTCCCTCATGTACGCTGTAACCCTGAAATCGCTCGCCACCAGGAGGTAGCTTATCCTGTTAACACCATCCCTTGAGGGGATCTCTTCGTAAACCCTCATTAGCAGGTATAGGTCGTCCTCGCTAACCCTAGGTGATAGGAGTAGGCTTTGGAACTCATCTAGTATTAGAAGTATGAACATATCCTTGAGGTAGGCGTGGTCGACTATAGCCTTTAAAACCTCCAAGGCAGAGCTCCCTCTAACACTAATATTCATGCCAAGCTGATCCACCATGACCGAGAGTATCTGGTGTAAGCTGGGAGCCCCGAAAGTGTTAATGTATACGTGCTTGAAGTTAAACCCCTTCCTCCCTCCAACCTCCTCCAAACTCCTACCAACATATGTTGCAACAGTAGTTTTACCAATACCAACTCTACCAATAGAACCGTATATAAGCGATACATCCGTAAAACCGGCCATAGCATCAAGTTTAGCTAGATAACGTGAAGTGAGGAGAGAAGCCTCCCTATCCCTAACGAGAAGCCTTCTAGGCTTATAACCCTCATCAAACACAAATCTATCCTTAAAAATACCACTAGACACCTCCACCTACCCCTAGACCCCACTACCATAGTATAACGTAAGTAAAGTTAATATTCAGAATAACCTCTAAACAGCGTAATAGTTATTAGAAGGGAAAAGAGCTAGTATTACCGGATATGAATGAAGTACATTCAGAGACCCGAGTGAGAGTGAGGGGGCGGAGCGTTAGAGGAAATAGTCTCTAACGACAAACCAGCTGAAAGCCCAGTGAACAAGCACTAGCTAGCTTAACGCAACAAAACACATTGTAAACTGGGGGGTTAACAACAATTTTGTAACCCCTCTCACTCACCTCAACCATCAAATGGCTAAAGCAACCCCCCGTGATATTAAAGCCGGGTAAACAACACCTTTAAAGGCGGGGAGGGGTCATCCCCGAGAATCCACGTAAGTTTAAAGTGAGGTTTTGGTTTCCCCGGGGAGGTGCTCTGTTGTCCTGGGAGTGTTACCATTCCTCTCTTGCTTGTCTCGCTGCTTCAACCATGTTCTTTAGTTTTGCTTTTGCTATATCTCGTGGTAGTCTTTTCAGGCCGCAGTCTGGGTCTATGTAGGCTTTCTCCGGGCTTACTATGTCTGTTTTCATGAGCTTGTCTATAGCCTCTTTTATTTCCTTTACGCTTTCAACCTGGAAGCTGTGGACGTCTACGACTCCGAAGCCTATTTCCTTGTTGTAGCCGTACTCTTTTAGGTATGGTAGTAGTCTGAAGTTGCTGTTTTTCATTTCTAGGTCGAATTGATCTACTGGGTAGTCTAGTATGTATGGTAGTATCCTTTCAAGTCTTCCGAAGCATATGTGTACTATCCTCTTAGCCTCCAGGCCCTTGAATATTATGTCTAGGGCTTCTTTCAGAAGCTCTGCATCCTCCCTCCACGGCCTTGTTGAGAGTGCTGGCTCGTCGATCTGTATGTAGCGCGCCCCCCTCCTCACGAGCTCTTCAACCTCCCTTCTTATAGCCTTCGCTAGGTCTAGTATGAGCTCCCTCCTATCCCTGTAGTGTAGGTCGAAGCTCCATTCAATCATTGTGTAGGGCCCTGTTAGTATGCCTTTGACGGGCCTCCCAGCTGATATGCTAGATGCGTACTCCCAGAGCTCCACTGTTATGGGTCTGAGCCATTCAACCCTCCCGGTCACAACGGGTTTCCTGAAGTACTCGTTATCAAAAACTCTCACCCAGTCCCCTACACTATACCCTTTAAACCTCTCAGCAAAGTATACGACCATATCCTCTCTAGCCTGCTCTCCATCGCTAATAATATCAACACCGGCCCACAAGTGATCCTCTACAACATCCCTTACAGCAACCTTAACCATCTCGTTGAACTCACTCTCTGATATCTCACCAGACCTCCTCCTCTTTATAGCCTCAAGTGCTGAGGGCATTTTAGGATAGCTACCCACAACAGTTGTAGGGAACTTCCTTGGAACACTATAGCCCATGATCTCACACACCCCCAGCTACCCCTACATTCTCCTGGATCTTCAATGTTAAAACACCTAGTAAATATGTCTTTCTAAGACTATAACTGTATGGGATCAAGTCTAACCATGTTGTTGTAGTAACACCCATCTCGCCCACCTTAGAGCTCCTAGCCACTCTTAACGCCACCTCTACAAGCTTATCCACAGGGTCATCGTATATGGTCCTCGAGTTTACAAGTCCGAGTATACCGCAGTGATCGCTGAAACCCTTCGACTCAATAAGTTTCAAAGCTCTCTCAGGGGCGTCAACCACATCTAAAGATATACAGTTGGCCTTAACATCTAAGATAGCATCGTAGACCTCACCCCTGGGAACGTCAAAGTACAGTGCTAGAGCTGTCTTAGCACCTCCAGCTGAGGCTACAATCGAGTTAACCAGCTCTACTGCTAGAAGAGCTTCATCTCTCGTAGCATCATGGTCTGCTAACATTGGTTCATCTACCTGAACCATGGAAGCCCCAGCTTCGATGGCAGCTTTAACCTCATCTGCTAGGAGCTTAGCTATAGCCTCAGCTAGCTCCTCGTTAGAGTAACCTGTTTTATTGATAGACATGGAGGTGAACGTTACAGGCCCCGGTACTACTATCTTCAACCCAGAAGGCTCAGCTAGAGGAGCATACCTTCTAACCCTAGGAGCCCATACAAGCTTACTAGCCTCAGGCTTCTCCGTGAACACCGGGATCCTGTAGAAGAAGTTGTTATCAAAGTATCTTAGGAGACCCGAAGCTGTAACATTACGCCACGACTCTATAAAAGGCCTGAAAATATCGTGCCAGTCAACCATCCCGTCCACCACGTACGTAAGCCCTGATGAGAGCTGGGATCCGATTATCAGCGATGACGCTTCGCCAACAACCCTTTCAAGCTCACCATAGCCTAAAAGCCCCCTCTCATAGTCTCTCAGAGCTCTCCTAACAACCCTACTCCTAGGGTAACCCCCTAGAGGGGAAGCCCATACACTCATTCAAGCTCACTCAAACCCCATACTACCAGTTTAGGCTTTTTAAACATTTCCACATAACTATTATACAAGATCCGGGAAGAAAACCCACCTAAAAGTTTAGAGCTAAAAGTTTAAACCTCTAGCTGCAATGGTATACTATGTGGAAGCTTGTAAGGGGTGCTGAGTGGTGAGCATGCAGATATCAGAGGAGGTTAGGGGGGTTGTGGAGGAGCTTAAAGGTAGAGGTTATAGGATGACACCTCAGAGGATTCTATTAACTAAAATGATATTAGAGACTGTGGAGAGACATCCTTCACTTAAGGATCTCCACGATCACGCTCAAAGCATTCTACCTGGTGTGGGAGTTTCAACAATATACAACACTATAATGATGTTAGAGAAACTCGGAGTCATCAGAGTCTTCTACTTAGATGGAAAGCTGTACATTGATAGAGCTAGACCCCATGTAAACATTGTGTGTAGAGACTCTAACAGGATAAAGGATTTAGATGGTGAGTCCATAAAAGATGTTGTAAAAGCTGTTGAAGCTAGAGGTGTTAAGATCTCAAACCCCTTAATCCTCATAATAGGAGATTGTGGTGAGGGGTTTAGAACTCAAGCTGCCTAAGCCTTAGGGCCTCAATAGACTCGGTGAGAGCCCTCCTCGACTCTAGGTCTACGAGTAGCGCTAAGGTCTCGTCTAGAAGCCTCCTAGCCACGTCAACCTTATGCCTAACCCCTGGTATTAACGCCTCAGGGTACTCTAGCTTAGATAGGTTAACGTATATAGACTCCATAATTCTGTAGAGCCTCCAAGCCTCCTCAAAACTCCCAGCCCTAACCTTCTCTAAAGCCAACCTCCTGAGCTCCCCTACAAGATCCCCTAGACCTTGAAGATAGGGTACCGGAGGCACTCTAAGCTCTCTAAAATCTCTTAAATCACGTTTAAGGGCTATATCGAGTAGGAGTGATGCTTCAACATACTCGCTTAGAGCATTATAGATCAACCCTGAATAGTAGAGATCAGGGAACCCGCTCACCCTCTCCTCAATCTCCCTAACCTTAACCTCCATCTCCCCAGCTGCAGAAGAGGCCTTCTCAACCTCACCCTCAAGAATCAATTTTATAACCTGCTTCGACAACCTCACCACATCCCTAGAAATCCTAATAACATCCTCCCTAACACTATCCCTAACAGCCAGGAGCTCCTCCACCGCCTGTATAATCTCCTCCAACCTCATAGTACCTAGACCCCCACATTTTAAACCACAAACACCACTTTAATAAGTTACAACTAGGAGAGCTCCACAGTTTATGGCGGAGATGGCGGATTTAAGGTTGCCTTTGATAACCGTGTGAATGATTAAAGTGGTCATTGCCCCCAGACAGGGAGACCTCCCCCAGTTGAGCTGTGATGCCTCAAGGGATGGGGATTGATAGTTGGATGAGGAGCTCGCTTTCAAGCTGGGAAAACCGGCGAACAGCTAGGAGAGGAGCGTTTAGAGCCCCCTGAGGAGTGCGGGGGAGCTCTTTTCAAAAGGCTGAGAGGAGGTTATAATGTACTTGAGAGACGTGGCGATCGCCTCTACGAGGTCGGAGTTTCTGCTGTGAGAAGGTTAGGTTTTAGCTAGGTGTTTTATGTAACTGATCCTGGTTAGATACGCTTTAAC